>NZ_OY787459.1:3552500-3852500 GCF_963678865.1 Maridesulfovibrio sp.
AAGATATATCCTGGGAGTCAGACTGCGGGTGCGAAGGTCCGTAGTCGAAAGGGAAACAGCCCAGACCGTCAGCTAAGGTCCCCAAATCCATGCTCAGTGGAAAAGGTGGTGGAGTTGTATAGACAGCCAGGAGGTTGGCTTAGAAGCAGCCATCCTTTAAAGAAAGCGTAATAGCTCACTGGTCTAACGATTCTGCGCCGAAAATGTAACGGGGCTAAGCATGGTACCGAAGCTACGGGATGCGTCTTTGACGCATCGGTAGGAGAGCGTTCTCAGATGGGATGAAGGTGAATCGGAAGGTTCGCTGGACTAATGAGAAGTGATTATGCTGGCATGAGTAACGATAAAACAAGTGAGAAACTTGTTCGCCGTAAGACTAAGGTTTCCTGGGTAAAGCTAATCTTCCCAGGGTTAGTCGGTCCCTAAGGCGAGGCCGAAAGGCGTAGTCGATGGAAAACGGGTTAATATTCCCGTACCTGTAAGTGTGTGCGATGGAGGGACGCAGTAGGATAGCTCAGCCGGCTGTTGGATATGCCGGTGTAAATGCGTAGGCTTGAGAAATAGGCAAATCCGTTTCTCTTTAGGCCGAGACATGATGCCGTAACTTTACGTTTGAAGTGAGTGATTCCAGACTGCCTAGAAAATCTTCTAAGTTTAGCACTTATAGACCGTACCGCAAACCAACACAGGTAGTCGGGTCGAGTAGACCAAGGCGCTTGAGAGAACTCTGGTTAAGGAACTCGGCAAAATGATCCCGTAAGTTAGCGAGAAGGGATGCTCCAGACGGTGAAGTTATTTACTCTCCGAGCTGTTTGGAGCCGCAGAGAATCGGGGGGGGCGACTGTTTACTAAAAACATAGGTCTCTGCTAAGTCGTAAGACGATGTATAGGGACTGACGCCTGCCCGGTGCTGGAAGGTTAAAAGGAGGTGTTAGACTTCGGTCGAAGCTCCGAATTGAAGCCCCAGTAAACGGCGGCCGTAACTATAACGGTCCTAAGGTAGCGAAATTCCTTGTCGGGTAAGTTCCGACCTGCACGAATGGCGTAACGATCTCCCCACTGTCTCAACCAGAGACTCAGTGAAATTGAATTACCGGTGAAAATGCCGGTTACCCGCGGTAAGACGGAAAGACCCTGTGCACCTTTACTATAGCTTGACATTGGGTTTAGGGCTATCATGTGTAGGATAGGTGGGAGGCTTTGAAGCCGGCACGCCAGTGTCGGTGGAGCCAACCTTGAAATACCACCCTTGATAGTCTTGAATTCTAATCCAATGCCGTTATCCGGCTTGGAGACAGTGTCTGGTGGGTAGTTTGACTGGGGCGGTCGCCTCCCAAAAAGTAACGGAGGCTTGCAAAGGTTCCCTCAGGCTGATTGGAAACCAGCCGTCGAGTGCAAAGGCATAAGGGAGCTTGACTGTAAGACAGACATGTCGAGCAGGAACGAAAGTTGGTCTTAGTGATCCGGTGGTTCCGCATGGAAGGGCCATCGCTCATAGGATAAAAGGTACGCCGGGGATAACAGGCTGATCGCGCCCAAGAGTTCACATCGACGGCGCGGTTTGGCACCTCGATGTCGGCTCATCACATCCTGGGGCTGAAGCAGGTCCCAAGGGTTCGGCTGTTCGCCGATTAAAGTGGTACGCGAGCTGGGTTTAAAACGTCGTGAGACAGTTTGGTCCCTATCTACCGTGGGCGTAGGATAATTGAAGAGGGTCTGTCCCTAGTACGAGAGGACCGGGGTGGACGAACCTATGGTGTTCCTGTTGTCACGCCAGTGGCATTGCAGGGTAGCTAAGTTCGGAAGGGATAACCGCTGAAAGCATCTAAGCGGGAAGCCTGCCTCAAGATTAGTTATCCCTATGCTTTAGCATCTAAAGATTCCAGGTAGACCACCTGGTTGATAGGCCGGAGGTGTAAGTGTGGTGACACATTCAGCTGACCGGTACTAATAAATCGTGCGACTTATTTTTCTTCTCTTCCCTTAACTTTGCTTATGGCACGCCATCTGCGAATTTTAAAATTTAATTTGTCGGCTCACGTATTAAGATACGCTTCGCCAACAAATGAAATTTGAAAATCCACATCTGACGCACCCTAAGCCAAGTTAAGAATCTTCTTTAGAGGATTCTATTTTGACAATATATTTTGCTCATCGATAGCAAGCCAAATTTGCTTGCGACCATTGAGGAGAGGTCACACCCGACCCCATTCCGAACTCGGAAGTTAAGCTCTCCATCGCCGATGATACTGCTAGGTAGCTAGTGGGAAAGTAGGTCGTCGCAAGCTTTTATTTCTAAGCCCTGATTAAGTTCAGGGCTTTTTTTTGCCTTATGAATTTATTTATAGACCGGCATAGATACATGTGCGGGATTTATGAATAATCCTGACAAAGGCTGTCTGATTAAGTGTGTTTATATCTTAAACGTCCTGATAAATTTACGATCAATATAGTCCTTTATCTTGAATGCCAATTTCCCTGAGAAAATGATGGACCACTTGCACAGGATACCGATATCGCCTCCAAGATTGTAAATGAGTAGATATTTACCACCTGGATCAAACTGCTCTAGTTCCCTGCCTTCCAGCGCCGCCATCAAATTGTTATAAAGAACGTGGTTCTCTCTTACCGCATAGACACCGACCTTATCTAGAGGGTGCGGTTCAAAATATATGCAGTCACCACCTCCAAAAATATTCTTATACTTAGTCGATTGCAGAAACTTGTTCACCAGAAGACCTCCATCCGGGCCGGTAGGCAATTTGGATTCAGTGAATATATTTGACGGTTTTACACCTATTGCTGGAAATATCAGATCCGCAGTAAATGAACGTCCATCCTGCAAGATAATCCGTTCTTTGCCGATTTCTTCCACATATGACCCTTCAATTATTTCAATCCCGCGTTCCTGAAAAATGCTCCGAGCCAATACGCCGATCTTTTCCGGAAAATGCCGCATTAAGCCGCGTCCTGCAAAAATTCTGACAGTGCAGGATTTGAGTTTTTCCTGTTGTGCCATCTGCCAAATATTACCGGCAATCTCAAGCGATGAAGGACCGCCTCCTACAACAGCAACCGTCAGTGGTTCATTTTTGCCGCGACGAATGAGTTCTTCTCGTGCTTGTATGAGTCCTTCGATCGGCTTGGCCGCATAGATATTCTCTGTTTTGACGATTTTCTCTTTTGGAACATATGAACCAGCGTTACAGGAAAGGACATCATAGGCAATCTCTTGCCCTGAGTTTTCAAGCACAACCACCAAGCGGTCAGTGTCAATCCGGAAAACTTTATTTTTTACAAAATTTGCGCCCTGATCCTCCACTACTTTGCGGGTATGGAAACGGATGTCGCCTGGCTGATAGGTTCCGCCAAGCATCCCCGGACCCATGCCGGAATAGTAATGGTAATCGGACGGCTGTACTACCGTTACTCCATACCCTTTATCTATGAATGAACTAATTTTTGATAAGGTTACCATGTGGGCGTGTCCCCCGCCGATTAGTACAAGCTGCTTTGCTGCCATGCTTCCTAGTCCTATTAATTTAGTATTCGGCTCCTGATTGTACGGCAAAAGGCGCACTGGCGTCTACCTTGATTGTTAGTCTGTACTCCGCATGGTTAGCGTGTTGGGTGCTCTGTGTCCGGCAAAGGCCCCCTAAGCAAAGTGGCACAATCTCGGTTGGCGTAAGATAATAGTTGCATTGTTTAATTGAATTTGATAATCATTTTCTTAGAAAGAAAGAGTTGATTAATCAATGATGATCGCAATTTAACTTCCCAATTCGCACTTGCTTAGAGTATAAGAAAATGTATGCATAAGCTCTTGTTGATAAATTGTATCCGTCCGCTGGTCGATGCCTTTGAGGGCTTGGGATGTGATGTAAAACATTTCCATGTTCAGGAAAGGGAATTTGATATTGCGGCCCGGCTTGCGGAAATGGATTTTGAGCCGGACATCCTCTTGCAACAGGAATATCTGGGCAGAAGACTTTTTCTCCGGGGCTTGCATGAACTGGATTGCATAAAGATTTTTTGGTCTGTCGATACTCATATGAATATGTTTTGGCATGCATATTATGCCGATCTTTTCGATTGTGTACTCACTACTCAAAAGAAATTTGTGCCCAAGCTTAAAAAAGAATGCAGTGCTGCTGTTGAGTGGATGCCGTGGATGGCTATTCCTTCCAAACCGGATCAAGGTACGGGGCTTGTTCCTCACACAAGGCGGGAGCATGGTATAACATTCGTTGGCAGAGTCAGCAGCCACAGGCGGTCTCGAAAATGGTTTTTGAATTTTCTTGAGTCCCGATATGACCTGAATTCCGTAGATGGTCTGAACTTTGCCCAGATGATGGAAGTGTACCGCAAAACCCGCATTGTTCCCAACGAAGCTATTTTTGGAGAGGTCAACTTCCGGCTTTTCGAGGCCGCTTCTTCAGCTTGTGCTGTTGTGACTCCTTATGTGGGAGAAGAACTTGGCGAATTGTTTGAAATAGGAAGTGAAATAGCAGTTTATAATGATGTGCTTGAGCTTAAGGTTATTTTGGATCGTTTAACAAGGGATAAATCTCTGTCCGGATCTGTGGGAATGGCAGCTTATGCCCGTGTTTTAAAAGACCATCTACCACGTTCACGAGCTGTTTCCATTCTTGATATTGCCGGGAACGTGAGCAAACGTACGATCTCTAATCAAAGAGAGGAACTGCTGCTTTGCATGTGTGAATTTTTGCTTGGTGAAGCTGGAGATGCCGCTGTTGACTGGAACCGGCTTCTCAGAAGACTTCTCAGCCTTGAAAGTTGTGAACTCCGTGATGCTACCTTGTTCAGGATTTATACCCGTTCCGGTAAATCTGAGTTGTTTATGAAGGCTGTTCGCCCTTATCTGGAAAAGAATTCTGCAGGAAGTGGCTGTTCTTTCAATATGACAGCTTCTTTGTGTGCCGCTAAACTTGATCAATGGGAAGTTGCAAAGCATTTTTGGTATACATACAGTTCTAAAGGTAAAATCTTTTCTGCAATAAGACCCGAAAACAATGTTCATCTGTTGAAGCTTTGGGGTGAAGCCATGTATAAATGCGGACTCAGTATTCGTTCAGGCGTTGCTTTTAATGAAATTGAAGGTATACCTTCATGTGCCTCAGATTGTTATTTTGCAGCCTTGTACAGAAATCCTTCTGATAAGGATATATATAATCGGTTGGGTCTGCTATTTCGTGCAGTACAGGGTGGAGAGCCGGACAGGCTTGGTTTCTTGTCCCATCTCTCGTTGCATTATCCTGAAAACTGGCGCATAAGTGCAGATGTTGGAATTCTAAATTTAAAAGTCTTCCGTATGGAGGAAGGTCTTACAGAATTGGATAATGCCCGTGTTTTGGCAGAACGGTCCGGTCAGGAGCGTTTTTTTAAACGCAAAATGGATATTGAAGTTCCACTGTACAATAAGTTGCTTAACTAACATGGAATATGGTAGGCGCAAAGCTGTAATCATTATTTAGCGGAGGACGGAAATGTCTGATGTGGTTTTCAATAAGCCGGCTTTTTATAACCACCTGGGTGGGGATCTGGAGCTTGGTAATGAAATTTTGAATGTTTACATTGTTGATGCACCTGAACGGTTAAGGGCGTTAAAGGACGCTCTTTCCAGTGGAGAAAATGCTCAGATTATTAAGTACTCCCATGCATTAAAAGGAATTTCTGCAACAATCAGGGCCGGGATTGTGACCTCTTTGGCTGAGCAGATAGAATTTGCTGCCCGTAAAGGTGATCTGGAGACTGTCAGTGCTTGTATACCGCAGGTTGCAGTGGAGCTGGAAAAACTCTTGGAAGTAATTCACAAACATCTTGGTGCGTAATTTTTTTAATTTTAGAAAATGCTGCAAAATAGTCACTAAGAATAAATAAATTTTTGTTATCGGCAGTATGTTTTATGTACTTAAATATCCTTCTGGTTTGGTAGGAACCGGAATCGGAAGGACATATTGTTCTGTAATTATTATCATCAGGTAATAGAACATCACCAACAGGAGACATCAGATGTTCAAGAACTTAAAGCTTGGATGGAAGATCGGAGGGGGTTTTGTAGTCGTGCTGCTGCTGACAGCGGTTGTCGGAGCTGTCGGCTGGTTCGGACTTTCAAAGGTTGCGAATGAGTCCCAGCGTACTGAAGTAGTCAGCAATGCAGTTACCAATATGTACAATTCGCGTTTGATGGTCTTGTATTATACTTTACAGGGTAACGAAGAGTATAAAGATAAATTTCAAAAATCTATTGATGATATTGGCAGGTACGTTTCAACCAGTAAGGATATTTTTTCCGGCAAAGGATTGGAAGGAGTTACGTCCATTGCTGGGGGAGCTGCTGAATATAGTAAGATTTTTAAAAACTTTACCCAGCTGGAAGATAAGAAAAAGGAAGCCATAAGTAATTGTATTTCCGCTGCAGGGGAGCTGAATTCCGCTCTGGAAAATGTTGTGGATCTTGCCCACGAGACCATGGGAAAAGGAATAAGCGGCTCTGATAGCGCACTGGATTTGGATGCTGTCTTTTCTGCGTATTCCAAGATTAATAATCTTGAAAAAAAATTCATTAACACCCGCTATACCTTTGCTAACTATTTGCGTACCGGCAATCCTGATTTTGCGGAACAGACCCGATCCGTTTTGAATTCCGTAATTGCTGACTGCGAAGATCTGCGGAGGAACAGCTGGGTAGCAAATAATGACGGGCTTGATATCAATGAACTTGAAAGGTCCGCTCAGGCCTACCTTGAAGGTTTCGACCTGATTGTGAAAACGATTGATATTCAGAATGAAGATTTGAAGTCTATGGCTGCAATTGGTGCAGATGCATTGGATTTGAGTCAGAGAATGCTCGATGATCAGCAGGTAGCCGCTCAGGATGTTATCAGCTCTTCATTTTCTATGATTTTAGGCGGGTTGGCCTTGGCCCTCTTGTGTGGTGCGGTTATTTCAATAACTGTAACCAGAATTATTACCGCGCCGATCCGTAAGGGCGTGGATTTTGCCGAGCACATGGCTCAGGGAGATTTTACCAGAACCCTGGAAATCGAACAGCGGGATGAAATAGGCATACTGGCGGCAGCCTTAAACGATATGGTTGTCCGGCTGTCATCTGTTGTTGCTGAGGTCGGTGTTTCTTCCGAAAATGTAGCCTCAGGCAGTGAAGAGCTTTCCGCAACTGCTGAAAGTCTTTCTCAGGCTTCTACAGAACAGGCAGCCAATGTGGAGGAAGTTTCCTCTTCCATGGAAGAGATGACTGCCAACATCAGGCAGAATGCCGAGAACGCACATCAGACTGAACAGATAGCTCTGCAGTCTTCGCAACAGGCTGAGGAAGGCGGAGAAGCTGTTACCAGAGCTGTTGACGCCATGAAAAATATTGCGGAGAAAATTTCCATTATTGAAGAGATTGCCCGCCAGACCAACCTCCTTGCCTTAAACGCAGCCATTGAAGCAGCCCGTGCAGGTGAGCACGGTAAGGGATTTGCTGTTGTTGCCGCTGAAGTGCGCAAGCTTGCTGAACGAAGCGGAGCTGCGGCGGGTGAAATCGGTGAACTCTCCTCAAGCACTGTGAGTGTTGCTGAGCGGGCTGGAGAAATGCTGAACCAGCTTGTGCCTGACATTAAGAAAACTGCTGAACTGGTACAGGAAATCGCAGCAGGCAGCAGTGAGCAGCTTTCCGGTGCGGAGCAGATCAACAAGGCTGTACAGCAGCTAGATCAGGTTACCCAGCAGAATGCTTCCGCTTCTGAGGAAATGGCTTCCACATCCGAGGAACTGTCAAGTCAGGCTGAGCAATTGCAACAGGTTATGAGTTTTTTCAGGGTCAGCAATCATTCTGCCCCAAAAGTTCAGGCTTTGCCTGCAGCAAGGATGACTAAAAGGCCTGTTGCCCGTAAAGCCTCCGCACCTGTCGCTCCGGTCAGGGAAGTTTATGCTGAAGCGGAAAGTTCCGGCGGCGTTTCGCTGGATATGGGTAGTGACTTTTCTGACAGTGATTTTGAAAAATTCTGATAAGCACTGGTTGTTTTTGTCAGCTTGATATATAGTTAGAAGAATCAGGCTGTGTTTTGTTTACAGGGATGATCAAATTGAGGCAGGTGGAAAATGAGTACTGAGATAAATAGCACTACCAACCAGTATCTGACGTTTACTTTGAACAAGGATATTTACGCACTGGATATCGCCAGTGTACGAGAAGTGCTGGAACTTACTCCCATAACCAGAATTCCCAGAACCCCCAAGTTCATGCGCGGGGTGATTAATCTGAGGGGACACGCTGTTCCCGTTGTCGATATGCGCCTTAAATTCGGTATGAGCAGGACTGAAGATACTATCAATACCTGCATCATCATCGTAGAGGTGTCATTTGACGGGGAAAGCACGGTTATGGGTGCTTTGGCTGATTCAGTGCGGGAGGTTATTGAGCTTACCGAAAATATGATTGAAGAACCTCCCAGAATGGGAACCACAATCAAGACTGAATTCATTCGGGGAATGGGTAAACAGGATGATGATTTTGTAATCATTCTGGACATTAATAAGATTCTCTCTGTTGAGGAATTGGCCATGCTCAAGAACGTGCAGCAGGATTCTCCTTCCGCCGAGACGGTCCCTGAAGTCAATCAGGAGCAGGGGATGACGTTGAGCCTGTAAAAATTATTTGTGATGCAATGTTTAAGCCCGTTTCCCAGTGTGGGAAACGGGCTTTTTCTGTCTTAATTATGATGCTTGAATCGGTTTTGGTGCAGAATTAATCCAATTGAATAACTGGGGGGGCGCATAATCATTTACAGGAAAAGCAATAGCAAGGCATTGGTTGTTATGTATCAAAAATATTAGTAGGGTCTTTCGGTAATATTTGAACCGGGCATTTCGGCTATGCCCCTTTCGTCTGATGACATGTCAGGATTTATAATGTCGAAGAAAAATATATTGATTTTTATCTACTGCCTTGCAGCTGTTTTTTCTTTTTTTGCGGGAGTGGTTCTTGCCGGTGACAACCGGCTGCCTGTGTTGTTGACCTCAACAGCCGGTTTTCTTCTATTTGCAGCAGCCGGTTTTAAATTCCGGCGGGAATTTATTAAGGAGCGTATCGGCCGTGAAGAGCAGCTTTATTCTGTTGTAAGCAACAGCGGAGCTGTTTTTTTTATGGCTGACACACACGGTGGGTTGATTTACGCCGATAACGGCTGCCGCAGTCTGGAGAAAAAAATATCTCCGGATTGTTCGACGAGCGAGTTTTCTTCTATTTTTCCTTATCTCCATGAAGAATCGAAATTTATTTCATTGCGGGAACAACTCGGCAGTGAGGGGGGAGTATGCAGGTTTGAGACGGAGCATGATTGTCCCACCGGGCAGCGCATAGTTCTCAGCCATACATTGCAGGAGCTGTACGCCCCGGATGGCTGTGTCTGTGCTTTGGCCGGAACGATCCGTGATATTTCCGTATTGCGGGAGGCTCAGGATGCTTTGGCAAAAGAAGGGCGTTATTTTGACGCTGTTCTGGACGGGGTGGAGGAAGCTGTATTCGTATATGATCTGGAAGGTAACCTTCTCAAGGTGAATAAGCGTGTTGCCGATTTTGCCGGAACCGGAGACCCCGAACTCTGCAGAGGAATAAATCTTCATAATTATCTTGCCCCGCATGTTTCGGATGCGGCGATGCAGGGTGTCCGGGATATTATCGGCAGTGGAAAGGATTGTTGTCTACAGATACCAGTTACTAATTCAAGTGGAGAGAAAGTCTTGCTTGATGTGAGGAATTACCTTTGCCGTGATGAAAGCGGCAACCCGGAAGCTATAGTTGGATTTGCCCGCAGAGCTTCAAAGCAGACTGAACATCATGAAACAGATATAGTCAAAGGTGATTCCTCAATGATGCAGATTCTTTGTCATGAACTGCGTACGCCGCTGGCCGGGATCATCGGCAGTCTGCATGTGCTGGATACAAAGGTTCATGACCCTGAGGCAAAAGAATATATCCAGAAATGCGTGGTCTCGGTAGAGCGCTTCAAAAATGTGGTCAACAGCTCTTTGAAAGGGTTGGCCGGGAGTCCTGATGAAGCTGAAAAGGAATCCCTTGATCCCGCTGCTTGTTTTGGAAAAGCTGTAGAGTTGTTTTTACCGGCTGCTTCCATACAGAACCGGAATATAACCCTGTCCATCGGTTCCGGCTTACCGGAGGCTGTGTTTTGCCGTCGCAATAGTTTGCCGCAGGCTCTGTTCAGCCTGATCAATAAAGGGCTGGAGTTTTTTCCTGACTCGGATATTTCTGCCGGGGTAAAAATGTGTGCAGCCTTCGAAGGGTGTCCGTCAATTGCTTTTTACGTCAGCGGCTACAGGCACAATGCCTCGACTGAGGATAACATTTATGTGGAAAGTCTTGAAAACGCAGCCGGGACAATCGGGGCTGAACTTTATTTTGAACCGGGAGCAACAACCGAATTTGGCTTTAAAATTCCGGTAGCGCCAGACGGGAGTAATAAGGCAAAAGATATTGAGTCGGTTCAGGATTTGCGGATTATGCTCGCTGAGGACGACATAAGCAGTCAGGTTTTTATGCGCAGAAAGCTTGAAAGCTGGGGGCATATGGTGCGTACCGCCAGTACCGGAGTCGAAGTAATTAATTACATGAAAGAACATGAATACGATCTGGTATTGATGGATCTTCAGATGCCGGAAATGAACGGTTTTGATGCCATAGCTTCAATCCGGGAGTGTGAATCCCCCAGGAACCGCATTCCCATCATTGTAATGAGTGCCTATGGCCGGGAAAGTGATTTTGAGAGGATGTCAGATCTGGGGGTGGATGATTATATTGTAAAGCCTGTCAGCACGGATGATCTGGAAAAGGCTTTGGAGCGTCTTGTCTCACTGGGAAGGCTTTAGCGGTTAAGGACATTGTTTATATAGTAGGCAACCCCGTCCTCAAGCATCTGTACTGATAAAAGGATAAGAATAAGCCCCATAAGCCTTTCGCAGGCCCGAAGTCCTCTTTTGCCCAGAACGCGGGACATGGTCGGTCCGGTCATCATAATGGCAAAACTCATCCCCCAAGCAATCAGCACCCCGGAAAGTACATTCAGTCCGGCATCACCCTTTGAGCCGTAGACCATTACCGCCGCCAGCAGAGACGGTCCGGCGAAGAGCGGCACTGCTATGGGTACAATGAAAGGGTCTTTTTCTACGTCTTCAGTCGTGCTTTCCGGTTTTGGGAAAATCATTTTCATGGAAATGATGAATAGAATTACGCCACCTGCGATCCTCAGGGTGGATTGGTGGATGTTGAGCATTTTCATCAGTCCCGCGCCCAGATACATGAACAGGATAGTAATCCCCAGTGCAAAGAAAAGTTCACGGAGTAGAATTTTGCGCTGCCGTGAAGGCGAGTAGTCCCGAAGCATGGACAAACAGACCGGGAGGTTGCCCAGAGGGTCCATGATCAGGAATAGGGGAAATGCAATCTCGAAGATTGTGCTGAGCTGGATTGCTGCCATGGTTAATCTTTGCCGCCGGCTTGTCCGTAGGTGGAAAATTTATCGATAACTTTGTCCATTTCTTCATCGGGAACAATAACCGGTTTGCCCACAGAAAGAGTCTGAATGTATATTCTGGCAACCAGTTCCAGTTCTTCCGCAGCGTCAAAGGCATTACTGATGCCACGGCCTACGGTGATCAGACCATGATTGGCAAGCAGCACGGCATTGTAATTGCCGATGGTGTTGATGACGTTTTCAGCCAGTTCCGGGGTGCCGAAAGTGGCATAAGGGGCGAGGGGAACTTTTTTACCTGCAAAAGCGACCAGATAATGCACAGCCGGGAGTTCCATATTCAGACAGGCCACAGTGGTGGCATAGACTGAATGGGTATGGACCACGGCATTTACGTCCGCTCTTTCTTTGTAGAGTACAGTATGAAACCCATATTCGCTTGAAGGTTTGCGCTCCGAATCTTTTATATTGCCGTCCAAATCGATGACCACAATATCTTCCGGGGTGGAAAGACGGTAATCAAGTCCACTGGGGCTGATAGCCACCAGTCCATGCTCGCGGTTGAAGATACTCAGATTGCCGCCAGTACCGGTGGTTAAACCGGATTCCAGCAGCTTCTTCCCATATTCAACAACTAATTCTCTTTCTTTTTCAAGCAGCATATCAATTCCTTTTATTTAAAGATGCCCCCGGATTTTTTTGCTATGGCTTCTCCTGCTGTGTCTCAGTCGCATTCACGCTTCATTTGTGCAGCATGTTGAAGGATGATGCCGGAGGCAAAAAATTATTCAAAATCGCGCAGCGCATCAATCCTCTGTAACACAGGAGGATGGCTGTATTCCAGCCAGACATAAAAGGGGTGCGGAGTGAGGTTGGATAAGTTGCTTACCGATAGCTTCTTAAGCGCTGTGACCAGTGACTCCGGGGTGTGGGTTGTTTTCGCAGCAAAAGCATCCGCCTCGAACTCATGCTTGCGTGAGCGGATATTGCTGAAGATGGAAAGCACGATTGATACGGGGGTATAGAGCAGTGCAAAGAAGATTAATCCTGCATGTACGGAAATATTCTGCATACCGAATGCGGCGAAGAGTTCTTTGTTGCCGAGGAAAAAGGACATGATCAGGAAGACGACCCCGGTATTGATGATGCTCATCAGCATTCTTTTACGGATATGCCCCAGCTTGCTGTGTCCGATTTCATGGGCCAGCACAGCCACGATTTCATCGGTGCTTAGGCTGTTGATCAGGGTATCAAAGAGTGCGATGCGTTTCTTTTTGCCGAATCCGGTGAAATAAGCGTTTGCTTTGGTGGAACGTTTGGACCCGTCAATCATGAAGATGCCGGAAAGTTCAAATCCGTTTTCGGCGGCAAATCCTTCTATTTTATTTTTCAATTCACCGTCTTCAAGGGGAGTAAATTTGTTGAACAAGGGTAAAATCCACGTGGGGGCGATGTATTGTATACCGAGGGTGATTAGTACGGTAAACAGCCAGCACCAGAGCCATGCCAGCGATCCTGCGGCATTAAAAAAAAGCAGCACGCCGCTTAAGATGGCACCGCCGATAATTGCTCCCAGCAGGTAGCCTTTTAGTTTATCCAGAAAAAAAGTTTTGAGGGTGGTTTTATTGAAACCGAATTTTTCTTCAATGACAAAAGTGCTGTACAGGGAAAATGGCAGAGAAGCTATATCACTGAGCACGGCAAGTCCGGCATAGAAAATCAGTCCGGTTACGACCGGTCCGTATCCGAATCCATGAGCCCAGAGGTCGATTAAGTTAAAGCCTCCCCAAACGATAAACAGGATAGTCACAAGTGTACTGATGGAACTTGAGATGTTTTCGAAGCCCATTCCGGCCTTAGCGTAATCTTGGGCTTTGCGGTATTCGTCGGCATCAAAGGTTCCGATGAATTCAGCAGGAACTTGAGGGGAAAGAGCCTTACGGTTGAGCTGTCGGGCGAAAATACCCAGCAGGCATGCCCCGGAAAGGGAAGCGATAATAATGAAGAGATATATGTTCATATGAGTATCAAGGTTTCAGATTGCTTAAAATTTATCTAAAATTAATTACAGGGCCAAAAACATATTGAGGCGTTATAACTACCCCTTGGAACTGCATGCCGTCAATGCGGCTTTTTTAGGTGCAACTTGCTATTTCAAAATTTAAAATAAAGCTCACGCCTTGACAATAAATGGTATAGAGTCAACAATTATATATTAAGATTAATAAAACTGACTTTTTTTGATGTCGGACCATTGGTTAAGGTAATTTGGGGGATGGTTCGAGTGGGAGTTTTGTAAATGAGTTCGCCGAAAAGCATTAAAGAAAATATTGCCCGCGCAAAGGCTTATGGGCAGCGAAAGGATTATATGCGCTGTCTGCATGCGTTGAGCCTGTCTCTCGACGAACTGGCGTCGAGTCAGGTCTTCGGGCGGGAAAAATTTGAAATCGGAATCCTTGTTGATGAGGTTATCCGTCAGCTGCTGGCTATGGATGAGCTTGAACGCGTGCTCCCCCGCAGTTTGAAATATGTCAAGGGACAGGAAAAGAAACTGGCTGCCTTGTTCCGTAAAATTCATGATACTATTAAGAATGCCCTTGAAAAAGCTGCGGTGGAAAAAGTCCGCAAACAGAAGAATCAGATTGATAAGTATGTCTTGGCCGGTCAAAAGGCCCTGATGGAGAAAGACGCAAAGGAAGCCAAGAAATATTTTCGTAAGATAACCGAGGCCTTCCCCGAAGAAAGAGGGTTGCTGCAGGATGTAGGCGGCAGGCTTGTTAAATCCGGTTTCCCGGCTGACGGGGTTGAGTATCTCGAACGGGCAATTGAAAAAAATCCCTCAGATAGCAGACCTTATATTTCTCTGCTGCTGGCTTATGAGATGATGACCGAACAGGATAAGGCGCTCGAAGTTATCAAGGATATTGTTCGCCGTTTTGGAGCCAATGAGAGTATTTATGTTCGTCAGGCCAAGCTTTTTCTGGCCAAGCGCATGTATACCGAGGCCTATGATGCTTCCGCCGCAGCCTTGAAAGCCAATCCTCTTAATCGTGAGGCCAAGAAAATTTCAGATAAGTTGGGTCCCAAAGTGTTCGGGCGCGGATATAAACCCGGAGCAACTTCCAAGGAAATGATGGGATCGAAATCATCTGGAGGAGCTAAGGGCAAAAAAGATAGCGTGTCCTTTAATCTTGACGGCAGCCCCGGAGGAGGAAAGAAGGAAAAGCCTGCCAAGAAAAAGGCTCCGGCCAAGAAGCCTGCGGCTTCCAAAACAATCAAACTGGATTTTTAGGGAAAAATTGTCGAATCAACTTAAAGGCAGACTCATGAAAGCGGGTCTGCCTTTTTTATGAAATACTATTTTTTATAAAAACAGAAATAAAAATCCCCGGCAACCGTAAGGTACACCGGGGATTCGTTTATCTGGCTTATGGAGCCGGATGGTAAGGCTGGCTTAGTACATGCCGCCCATTCCACCCATGCCGCCCATTCCACCCATGCCGGGCATGCCGCCGGGCATGCCTGCGGGCATTTCGGAAGCCTTTTCAGGCTTTTCAGCGATTGCGCATTCGGTGGTCAGCAGCAGTCCTGCAACAGATGCTGCATTCTGGATAGCGATACGGGTAACCTTTTTGGGGTCGATAACACCGGCCTTGATCAGGTCTTCGTATTCGCCGATGGCAGCGTTGAATCCGTTGCCGTCTTTTGCTTCTTTTACTTTTTCTACAACGATGGAACCTTCAAGCCCAGCGTTGCCTGCGATCTGGCGAAGAGGCTCTTCAATGGCACGACGGATGATGTTGATGCCTGCGGCTTCGTCATCGTCGGAAGCGGTAACGTTGTCCAGCGCGGGGATGCAGCGGATAAGCGCGGTTCCGCCACCGGGTACGATACCTTCTTCAACAGCAGCGCGGGTAGCATTGAGTGCATCTTCCACGCGTGCTTTCTTTTCTTTCATTTCGGTCTCAGTTGCAGCACCGACATTGATAACTGCTACACCGCCAACGATCTTGGCGAGACGTTCCTGAAGTTTTTCACGGTCATAATCGGAAGTGGAAAGCTCGATTTCGTTGCGGATCTGGCCAACGCGTGCTTTGATGACTTCGCCTTCGCCTGCACCGTCTACGAGAGTGGTGTTTTCTTTGTCGATTACAACGCGTTTTGCGGAACCGAGGTGCTCAAGGGTAACAGCTTCAAGGTTGAGACCGATGTCATCGGAAACAACAGCACCGCCGGTGAGGGCTGCGATGTCTGCGAGCATTGCCTTGCGGCGGTCGCCGAAACCGGGAGCTTTGACAGCAACAACGTTCAGGGTGCCACGCAGTTTGTTGACTACGAGGGTAGCCAGAGCTTCACCTTCGATGTCTTCAGCGATGATCACCAGAGGCTTGCCCATTTTGGCAACCTGCTCCAATACGGGCAGGAGTTCTTTCATGCTGGTGACTTTCTTTTCGCTGATCAGGATCAGGGGCTCATCCATTTCGCAGATCATTTTTTCTGCGTTGGATACGAAATAGGGGGAGAGGTAACCACGGTCGAACTGCATACCTTCAACAACATCAAGGGTTGTGTCGAGGCCTTTAGCTTCTTCAACGGTGATAACACCTTCTTTACCGACTTTATTCATGGCTTCTGCAATGATGTTACCGATGGTTACATCGTTGTTTGCAGAGATGGTGCCGACCTGTGCGATTTCTTTCTGGTCGCGGGTGGGCTTGGCAAGGGTTTCGAGGTGATCGATAATTGCTTCAACAGCTTTGTCGATACCGCGTTTGATAGCCATGGGGTTACGGCCTGCTGCAACGAGTTTTACACCTTCAGTGAAAACAGCCTGAGCAAGGATTGTAGCAGTAGTAGTACCGTCACCGGCGATGTCGGAGGTTTTGGAAGCAACTTCCTTAACCATCTGTGCGCCCATGTTTTCGAACTTGTCTTTCAGTTCGATTTCTTTGGCTACGGAAACACCGTCTTTGGTGATAACCGGAGAACCGAAGGATTTATCCATAACAACGTTACGGCCTTTGGGTCCGAGGGTTACTTTTACAGCATTGGCGAGTTTGTCTACGCCGATTTTCAGTTTTTCACGAGCTTTGGCGTCGAAGAGAATCTGTTTAGCCATTTGGTGTTATCTCCTTAAATAAAGAAATTTTTTATTGTGCAGCCTGTCAGGGCTGTTCATAACTAGCGGATACAGTCGAAATTATTCGACAACAGCGAGGATATCATCTTCACGCATAATCAGGTAGTCAACACCTTCAATGCTGATTTCAGTACCTGCGTATTTTGCGAAAAGAACGGCGTCGCCTTCTTTTACACCCAGAGCAACTCTGGAGCCATTGTCGTCCAGCTTGCCGGGGCCTGCTGCAATGATTTCCCCTTTGAGGGGTTTTTCTTTTGCAGAGTCGGGGATAATGATTCCGCCAACGGTTTTTTCTTCCACTTCAAGGCGTCTTACCAGAACCCGGTCTGCTAACGGCTTAAGTTTCATCTGTTTTCCTCCAATATTTCGATACTATTTTTTGCTTTCAGGCTTTAAGCCTGTGAACCGATGCGGTCTTTCATGAGGTTGTAGAAAAATCCTGCCGCACGGATTGAATCAAAGTAAGTCATTATTAAAAACTGTCAACAGCAGGACAGGAATTTTTTTTAAAATCATAAAAAACAGGTATTACAGGAGGTCCTTGCCAACGAAAATCACTCTGCCTATGACCGACCAATTGTGGGCGGGGTTGTTGTGTTCAAGGGTTATAGGTCCGGGGGATAATTCATGGTTGTCAGAAAGAAGCAGGATTCTGCCCGGTTCTCTGGCTACCCGGCGGACCAGAATTTCTTCATCAATACGTACGGCGTAGATTCGTCCTTCGAAAAAATCTTTTTGGGATTCGTCTACCAGAACATGGTTGCCGTCTTCAATTCGCGGGGCCATGGCATTTCCGGTTACCGTAAGCAGTTTCATGGAATCAGGATCACCTTTTACAGCCATCCAGCTTCTGTTAAAGGCCAATATGGTCTGTGCTTCCCGGTCTATGGTCAGTTTCTCACTGTCACGTTCCGCACGGGCATATGCCTTTTCGGGTTTTTTAAAGTTTTTCTCTACTCCATCGTCCTCAGGAAAAATGATTTCGGCCCCAACCTCATCAAGTATTTTTGCCAGTACCTGAATGTGTTTGCCCCGTTCCTGCTTGATGTAACGTATGATCTGGTTGGGAGCGACCCCGCATGCTTTAGCCATCTGGGTCGGGTTGGCATATTTGCGGCCCTGTCCGATCATATTGCTCAGTCCTTCTACGATATCATTATAGAATCCCATGGTTCCTCCTTGGCAAAATCAAGTACACTTTTTTTATGTATTTGTCCTTGTTCTGTGTATAAAATTTGATTAATTTTAATATTTGGTAATATTAATTTACAAATTGGCTTGCAAAGTATTTTTTTTGGTAATAAAAGTGTCCTCGTTATTGCTGTTTGTCCAAGATAAAAAACATGTTTTATCTTTTTAAGAAGTTCTTACCGACAGGAGTTTATAGATGGGGTCGGATTTAGCATCAGGAGGCGGTTTTTTTCCTGATATGGAGGGGCATCGGGGGATGTCCGCGGAAGGTTTGATTAAGGTGCTGGGACGGGAGGCTGCAGAACGTTTGATGTATTTCTGGGGGGGGACAAGGGTTTCCGTTCCCGACCTTGAGGAACTGCAGAAACTCAAGTTGCGCGAGCGTATTCTCAGGGCTTATGACCAAGGGGCTACCCCGGCGCAGGTGGCCGAGAGATTCGGCATCTCTGTCCGCACGGCTCAAAGGATGCGAAATTTTCCAATTGCGTTGAACGGGAGTCCGAAATAATGTAATACTCTTAGAAACACGTAATCATCGTCTTTTGGGCCAAGTTTTCCCAACTGTGCAATATTGAATCAGGGTCGGACATTTACTTTTATGGAAACAAAAAGCTCCAACAATGTTTTTCTCTATTTCGTTAAGAGATTTTTCTTTGTCGCTCTGCTGATATTTGTGGTCTCAGCCTGGGGTGTCCTTACACAACGGGCCCAGTATCTTGAGATTGTAAAAAATCATGAAGTGGACATGGTTAAAAGTAATATTTCCACCTTCAACACATGGCTTGAATCAGGGGTTGCGCATACCGCGGTCCTTGCGGGGTTGGTTGCAGAGCAGTTGAATGGACCGGGTGACAGCAATATTAAATATGACAGGATTGCGAATGTTTTTTCGGTGTTCGGTTCACAGTGCAGCGGTTGCGCTCAGCTGCGTTTTCTTTCCACCCAAGGTATGGAGTTGGTCCGGGTAAATATTACTGACGGTCAGCCGCTCAGGATTTTTGGGCAATATCTGCAGGATAAGAGTGGCCGGGATTACTTTCAGGAGGCCCGGAAGCTCAAGGACGAAGTGTATGTCTCCCGTTTCGATTTGAATATGGAGTTCGGAAAGGTTGTTGTTCCCTATGCTCCTGTGCTCCGGCTGGTTAAGAAAATTTATGACAGCAGTGGCAATGAGTTGGGATTCATTGTCGTTAACTTTTCCGGTGACCGTCTGTTCAAGCTTTTCAGGTCAACCGGGGCTGAATCCTTCGGCCGTCTTTATCTGCTAAACGACAGGGGCGGCTGGATTGTCGGTCCCGATGAGACTTATAACTGGAAGTTCCTTTTCAAGCATGAGCATGGTTTGATGAGGGATGAGTTTCCCAATGAATGGTCCGAAATCAAGGGGCAGGAGCATGGGCAGTTCTCCGCAGGGAGCGGAGTGTATACTTTCGATTCTTTGAACAGCAATTCATTTTATTACGAACTCCGGCAGGATGTTGTGTTTAATGAAGGCTGGAAAGTGGTTTCCCTTGTTCCTGAAGAAGCTCTTGTTGTTCCGCGTAGAAACCTTCTTCTCTCGCTGCTGGGATTCCTGTTTCTTCTGGTCGGTTATCTCTTCTGGCGTCAGACTTCCATGATTGTTGCCAGTGAAGATATTCGGACTGCACTTGAAGAAAGTGAGAAACGGTTCATGGATGTTGCGGACGCTGCGGGTGAGTTCATCTGGGAAACAGGGCCGGATGGAAGTTTTGTCTTCGTCACCGGCAGGGCTGAAGATGTGCTGGGTTATAGCGCCGAGGAGTTGATCGGTCGTTCGCCGTTCGATTTTGTGGATGAGGAATCTTCATGGGACGTGCGCAAAGAATTTTTGGATGCCGCACAGTTCGGTCATAGCTTCCGGGGATTGGTCTTCAAGTTCGTGAATCGTGATGGGCGCAAGATCTGGCTTGAGTTTAACGGTGTTCCGCTTTTTGATGCTGCCGGAACCGTGACCGGTTTCAGGGGGGCAACTTCCGATATAAGCGCCCAGAAGAAAGCCTTGCAGGATCTGCAGGACCGTGAAGATATGCTTCAAAGCATAAGTGATTCTGTTCAGGATGCATTGGTCCTGATGGACGAGAACGGTCTGGTTCATTTCTGGAATCCTGCGGCAGAGAAAATTTTTGGGTTCAGTGCCGAAGAAATGCTTGGCGAAAGCCTGCAGTGCTGTTTTTTTGCTGAGGACAATCTTGCTCCGGACGGTGAAAGAGGAGATGGTGAATATATTGACGGCCTGCTGTCCAGCTATGGTTCCTTTACAGTGAATGTGCGGCGCAAGGGCGGGGAGGTATTTCCGGCCGAGGTGCTTCTTTCCCCGCTACGCAGAGACGAGCAGTGGTGGGTGGTCGGAACTTTCAGGGATGTTACCGAGCGCAAAGAAGCTGAAGACAAGCTGCGTAAGCTGGCTACAACAGATCCTCTTACCGGTCTTTATAACCGCCGTTTCTTTATGGAAAGTGCTGAAGATGCTCTGGAACGCTCCTGCCGTTACGGGCGAGATCTTTCATTGTTGATGCTGGATATTGATTTTTTCAAGAACGTAAATGATATGTACGGTCATGATGCCGGGGATGACGTATTGAAGGCTTTATCCAATACGGGATTGAAAATCTTACGCAATATCGATGTGTTCGGCAGGATCGGAGGGGAGGAATTTTCCATTCTGCTTCCCGACACCGGGCTTGAAGGGGCTAAGCAGGTGGCTGAAAGGCTGCGTGCTGAAATTGAGGCAAAAGTAATGAATACCCGTTCCGGGCCGTTAAAAATAACTGTGAGTATCGGTGTTGCTACTTATAATGATAAGACAGACACGCTGGAAAATCTGCTCAAGGCAGCTGATATAGGTTTGTATGCGGCCAAGGAGGCCGGGCGTAATCAGGTTAAAATCCAACTCACACCTGAAAATTAGGGCAAACACCCCGGAAACATGGTTGCCGGGGTGTTTTTATCTTTAATCAAATCCGAATTCAATGGTGAAATTGCCGTAGTCGGTCGTGAATGGGATAGCCATTACCGGACCGGCGGTTACGTGGGCTATTGTGTGGTTGTCACCCATGATGACGGTGGGGGTGGAGCCTTGAAGTTTGTAACCCATTTCTGTGAGCCCGGCTCTTGCCTGACCGGAAACCATGTTGGTTATCTCTCCCACAGCGTCTTTTACATCCTGAACGATGTCTTGGATATCATCGCCGAGCATGTTTTTAACGATCTGTGCTGCGCATGCTTTTTCAAAAGAAATTGAGACACTTCCGCTTACTGATCCTGTAAAGCCGACTATGCCTGTTACATCCCCGTTGGCGAGATTACCTTTTTTAACAAACGGCTTGCCCGCTTTAGGCGTAATCATGGCCATCATAGTAAGGATGTCCGAGGTTGCCTTAATAAAAGGTTTAGCCAATTCTACATTCATTATAAAGACTCCTTAAAAAAATTTGGCATATATTTATCAGCCGGCAGGTCTAAATTTCTCCGCGTATGTTTCCCTGATTGGACTTCTGACCAAGCCGGTTAGTACTGCCGTACAGTGCGCTTTCGGAATCCTAGCAAAAAAAAAGATCATGAACAATTTTTTTAAGGAGTGGTTTCGATATTTTGACATATTATTTATTTGGTTTTTTTTGTGCAATTTGTGTTTTGTGATGTTTGACCGCCGGGTTAAATTTTCGTATTTGAACTAGATTCAAAGTGATTAATACTTTTCCGATGGGGCCGCACAGGCGGAATTACTTCCGGTAAAGAAAAAAGTTTAAGGATACATATACATGTCAGATAATACAGAGTCCAATGTAGGTAAAAATTTTATTACCGCGATTATTGATAAGGATAATGAAACCGGCAAATATGAAGGACGGGTGGCAACCCGCTTCCCCCCCGAACCGAACGGCTACCTGCATATAGGTCACGCCAAGTCCATCTGCCTGAATTTCGGGCTTGCCAAGGACTATAACGGAACCTGTAATTTGCGGTTTGATGACACCAACCCGGTCAAAGAAGATATCGAGTATGTGGAGTCTATCGAAAAGGATGTGCGCTGGCTCGGTTTCGACTGGGAGGACAGGCTGCATTACTCCTCCGATTATTTTGATCAGCTTTATGCTTTTGCTGTTCAGTTGATCCGGGACGGTAAGGCTTATGTTGACAGTCTAAGTGCGGATGAAATCCGTGAATACCGTGGCTCCCTCAAGGAACCGGGAAAGAACAGTCCGTATCGTGATCGTACTGTAGAAGAGAATCTTGATCTCTTCGAGCGCATGAAAAACGGTGAGTTCGCAGATGGTGAGCATGTATTGCGCGCTAAAATCGATATGGCCGCCGCCAATGTCATTCTGCGTGACCCCACTCTTTACAGGATCAGGAAAGCCCGCCATCACCGCACAGGCGACAAGTGGTGCATCTACCCCATGTACGATTTCACCCATTGCATTTCCGATTCGCTGGAAAGAATTACTCATTCCATCTGTACACTTGAATTTGAAAATAACCGCGCCCTTTACGATTGGACCCTTGAAACTCTCGGGGCTTACCGTCCGCAGCAGATTGAATTTGCAAGGCTCAACCTCAGCTACACCGTTATGAGTAAACGCCGTTTGATTCAGTTGGTGGAGGAAGGTCATGTTGCCGGCTGGGATGATCCGCGTATGCCTACTATTTCCGGTATGAGAAGGCGTGGGTATTCTCCGGCCTCAATCCGTAATTTCTGTGAACGTATCGGGGTTGCCAAGGCAGCAAATATGGTTGATTTCGCACTGCTTGAGTTCTCCGTGCGTGAAGACCTCAATGCCCATTCCAACCGGGTGATGGGTGTAATCAATCCCATCAGACTGGTCATTGAAAACTACCCTGAGGGTCAGGTTGAGGAATTCGAAGTACAGAACAATCCTGAAGACGAATCCGCCGGAACCCGCAAGGTGCCGTTCTCCAAAACTCTTTACATCGAGCGTGATGACTTCATGGAAGATGCTCCCAAGAAGTTTTTCAGGCTTTCCGTGGGGCGTGAGGTCCGTCTGCGTGCAGCGTATTATGTGACCTGCAACGATGTAATTAAAGACGAGAATGGTGAAGTCGTGGAACTCCGCTGCACTTATGACCCTGAAACACGGGGCGGTTGGTCCAACGATGGCCGTAAGGTCAAGGGAACCATCCATTGGGTTTCTGTTGACCATGCTGTTGAAGCCGAGGTCCGTCTGTACGAGCATCTTTTTACCAAAGAAAATCCCATGGACAACAAGGACGGTTCAGACTTCAAGGACCATATCAATCCTGATTCCCTTGAAGTTCGTACTGCTTATCTGGAGCGTTCTCTTGCAAATGTGGAGCCCGGATTCCGCTGTCAGTTTGAGAGAATCGGTTATTTCTGCGCCGATCCTGATTCCACTTTGGAAAAACCTGTTTTTAACAGAACAGCCACCTTACGTGATACATGGAAGAAAATTGCCAATAATCAGAAAAAGTAATACTGTGCTTTTGCGGGTGCAGGTAATTTTTGATGCGGGGTCCTTAGGGGTCCCGCATTTTTTGTTCAGGAGGCGCAGTCTTCCTTGAAATATCTGCGTGATAATAGGGATGAAATGTTTTGTAGAAAGTGTTATTTCTTAGAGTATTGATAATACCGAATCGCGTTGAAACTGTTTTTTAAGAATGTCTAGATATGAATCGGAGGAAGTGGAATGAGTGCTGAAATTGAAAGCGGTTCCAAGCTGGCAATTGCCATTGCCGGAAGGAGTAATGTCGGTAAGTCTTCAATTATCCGTGCTCTTTCAGGAATTGAAAGTGGCGAAGTAAATCCTGTCGCAAGCGAAGATGATATGTATCCCCTGACAAGGGCGGAAATCCAACCTCTGGGGCCGGTAACTATTTACGATACTGATGCGCATGTTCCCGGTGATGACCGGGCAAGGGTAATAAAAGATGCTCTGTACAGTGTTGATGTGGCTGTCATTGTTACTGATGAATCGGGTATCCTTGATGAAGAGCGTGAGTTGACAACACTTCTGCTTGATCGCGGAATTCCGTGTGTAATGGTTTTCAATAAAGCGGATATCAGAAGGCCAAGCCTTGCGGATATGGAGTTCTGCGGTTCGCGCGGAATTCGTTTTGTGGCAACTTCCACTGTGGACGGACGCGGTATTGAGCGGCTCAAGAAATCCATAACGGCTCTTGCTCCGGAAGAGAACATGCTTGACCCGGTGCTGGCCCGCGACCTTATGGGCAAGGGTGATTTCGTGGTCTGCGTGGTTTCCGAGGATCCGGTTTCGCCTAAGGGCAGGCTGGGGTTGCCTAAATCACAGGTCTTGCGTGAAATACTTGATGCCGGGGGAATCGCGGTTATTGTTAAAGAAGGTGAGCTTTACCAGACAATTTCAGGGCATAAGCGGCGCCCGGCCCTTGTTATCGCCGATTCCGAACCGATTAAAAAGGTAATTGACATAATCCCCCGAGATGTTTCTCTTACTACTTTTCCTATTCTTTTTGCCCGCCATAAAGGCAATCTGGAACAGCTTGTTCGGGGCGCGAATGCTATCGACAATCTGCAGGACGGGGACAAGGTGCTGATAGTTGAAGCCTGTCCCCATCATCCCAAGGCTGAAGATCTGGGCAAAGAGATGATTCCTGCGCGTATAGCCGGTTATACTGACCGCAATATAATTTTTGAATCCAAGACCGGATGCGGATTGCCTATTGATTTGTCTGAATACCAGTTGGTTGTCCATTGCGGTGCCTGCATGCAGGAAAGAGCGGACATGCTCCGCAGGATTAGGGATTGTGACCGCCAGCAGGTGCCTATCACCAACTACGGTTTGGCTGTGGCCAAGGTAGACGGGACCCTGCAGCGTCTGATTGAGCCATTTTCAAAAAGTGAAGCCGATGAATATAAAAAACTGACCGGGAAAATAAATGTATACCGGGGCAGCAATTCGCAGGCTATGCATCTGGTGGTTCCCGCCGAGATTCATCCCGAAAAGGCCGTGCCGTTCAACCTTATGTATCTTTTCGGGGACATTGAAGTCACTAAACTCCATATCGGTTTTTCTTCCTTGCCCTTTGCCCGCGGAGGTCAGCAGAAGATCAAGAAATACGTGGAGGAAAACGGGTATTGTTTTTACAAATGGCCCGGACGGGTTCTGGGGGCCGATTTAGGCGGTCTTCTTGATCCGGAAGATGAGAATGAAGTGTAATCGTCAGAGGCTCCTCATGATCAGCGCAAGATTGTATAGATGGTTGGCATCATTTCTGTTTTTATCCTGCCTAGTGATAGGTATGGCAGCCGTTTGCCATGCAGAGGATGTAAAAATAGGCTTTGTTCATTCAGGAGAGATCATAAATGATAACTCTTTTAATGAAATGGCTGTTGCCGGATTGCGTAAGCTGCAGAAAGAGCAGCACGTCCGGATACTTACCCGCAGTGCCGGTTTTAGCACGGAAGCCACCCTGAATGCTGTTGACTCCCTTCTTTCAGAAGGAGTCAGGATTGTGGTTATCAATGGTGCTTCGATCGGCAACCGTTTTGGTGAAATAGCTCTTGATCATCCCGAGGTTGTTTTTATTTTGGTTGATTCCAGAATTGAGGGTTATCCCAATATTATTTCAATTGACTATGCTCAGGGAAAGGGATCATGTCTGGTCGGGGCGCTGTGTGCATGGCAGAGTAAAACAGGTAGAATAGGTTTTATCGGCGGTAGCGAACTGCCTGTTATCAAGGATTTCCTGAACGGTTTCATTAAAGGCGTGGAATATTCAGGCAGGAAAGTTGATGTTATGGTCGATTTCGTACGTAAGGGAGAATCGGAAAAGGGATTCGAGGATCCGCAGCAGGCCAGCATTCTTGCCATGCGTATGTACGAGGCCGGGGCTGATATTATTTATGCTGTGGCCGGTTTGTCCGGTAACGGGATTATTCAGGCTGCATGCAAAACGGGAAATCTGGTGGTCGGCGTTGATTCAGATCAGGATTACATGGCTAAAGGAACGGTCCTGACCAGTATGATGAAAAGGATTGATGTAACTTTGCATAAAGAGGTTCTTGCTGTTCTAAACGGAACCTATGTACCCGGCCGCAAAGTGTACGGTCTGGCTGATCATGGTGTGGAGCTGACGAAAATGAAGTACAGCAGGCATCTTGTCTCACCGGTTGTGCTGGAAAAGCTCGATGAGCTCAAAGCGAAACTCATTTCCGGCAAAATTAACTTGAATTTTTCAGCTGAGTAAATAGGGAAGTCTTTTGATGGGGAATTTTTTCAGGATCAGGCGCAGAATCACCTACGGACTCATAGGTATACTGGCAGCAGTTTTACTGCCGCTGGGATATATATTCCATGAGTTGTATTATGCCGGTGTTCATGAATCCATTGAATCAAAAGGGAATACTGTTGCGTCCATGGTTGCTTTTTCAAGCAGTGACGCAATTTTGAACTTTCAAGATTACAGGCTTGAAGAACTGGTTGAAAATGCCTGTTCCGCCAAGGATATAGTCTCATGCGCCGTATTCGACCACTCCGGTGTCTTGCTTCATCGGTTTGACGAACCGGACAACAAGGAAGCACACCGGGTTTTATATGTTGAAAGGCGGATTTTAAAAGACGGTGAGTATCTTGGTTTTGTGAGGGTCGGTATTCAGGATGATTCCCTTTCAGGGAGCCTTGAATTTGTATTGATCTATATTTTGCCCCTGCTTTTTGCCGTCGCACTGGTTGCCGGGATATGTTTGCGGATGTTTATCGGAAGAGTTGTTGTTTCACCCATGGTCAAGCTTGCGGAACAGAGCGGTATGGCTGAACTCGGTGAACCCGTGGTTTTTGAAGGAACTGACAGGGATGATGAGATCGGCAGTCTGGCCGGATCATTGGAGCGACTTTCTACCCGGTTATCAAGTATGCAGGCTGATCTGGACCGGAGAGTCGCCGAGCGCACTGAAGAATTACAGGGAATGAACCGTATACTCAGGGATGAAGTTGATGGTTGCCGTAAAACCGAGCAGGACCTGCGTTCAGCCTTTGAGGAATTGTCCTTCACAGTACGTGAGCTGGAAAAGTCCAAGGACAAAGCGGAGACAGCCAGCCGGTTCAAAAGCCAGTTTCTGGCCATGATCAGCCATGAGATCAGGACCCCCATGAATGCCATTCTCGGTATGGGAGACCTGCTGCTGGAAACGGATCTTGACCCGGAGCAGATGGGCTATGTTGAAATTTTTAGAGGATCAGGGGAACTGCTGCTGAAGATCATCAAGGATATTCTCGATTTTGTGCAGATTGAATCCGGGCAGATTGAACTTGTTCCGGTGCCTTTTGATCCCTCGCGCGGTGTGCAGAGTGTGTGTAAAAGTGTGGCTCATTCCGCCCATGCAAGGGACATTGAAGTCATTTGCGATATTGATCCGGATATTCCGGCACAGGTTGTTGGCGATTCCGTTCGGGTGCGCCAGATTTTGCTTAATATTGTTTCTAACGCCGTTAAATTCACCTCCAGCGGAGAGGTTAATGTCCGTTTGAGCATTGAAGAGTCCGGTGATGAGTATGACCGGTTGCTGTACACAGTCAGGGATACCGGGATTGGTATTCCTGAGGGGCGCCGGGAGAACATTTTTGACAGCTTTGTTCAGGCTGACGGAACCGCTACCCGTGAATACGGCGGGGTCGGACTAGGGCTTGCTGCATCTTCCCGGCTTGCAGCCCTTATGGACGGGGATATCCGTTTTGAAAGTGAAAGCGGCAAGGGAAGTATTTTTTATTTTTCTATTCCGTTCAAGAAATCAGTGCATAAACCAGTGTGCAGTGTGGCTGATTTTTCCGGGACACGGGTGCTGCTCGTGGATGACAACCATACCGTGCGCGAGGTGCTGGCCCGCAGGATGAAGTCTTTTGGTATTGATGTTGTTGTGGCTGCGGACGGCAATGAGGGGCTAGGTTATCTTGAAGCAGCCCACGAACATGACAGCCCGTACGGTCTTCTGCTTGTGGATAGTGATATGCCCGTAATGGCGGGGGTTGACTTCCTTGCAAAAGCACAGCAGAAAAAGTTGCTCCCCGGACGGGTGGCTATGATGTTTTCCGCCGGATGTAATGAAGATGATCGGCAGAATGCTCGTATGGCCGGAGCTGATTACACTTTGATAAAGCCTGTTTTTGATGCGGATTTGATTCGCTGTTTGGCTTCTGTGGAAAATTCCGGCAGTGACAGGTGTAAAGCCGGACAAGGGCTGAGTGTGCTGCTGGTTGAAGATAATGAAGATCATCGTAAAATTCTGGAGCTCTTCATCCTTGATACCGGGGCAGAAATAACTGTAGCTGTCGACGGTTTGCAGGCGGTGCAGCTCTTTGCAGAGAACAGTTACGATCTGGTTTTTATGGATCTGGATCTCCCGGTTCTGGACGGGATTGCGGCTGTACTGAGAATGCGTGAGTTGGAATTGGGAAGCCGGCGTAAGAGAACCATGGTCATCGCTCTTGCAGCACGGGCTTATAGTTCAAACAGGTTGGAAGCCGCCCGAGCAGGATGTGACGGCTTTATTTCCAAACCAGTGAAGTGGGATACCATAAGGTCGACGGTTTCGGCTGTTGCCGGAGGTTCCGGTCTCCCGGAAGATATTATAATTTTGGAGTAAAAGATGTTGTCTGATGAAAAGTCAGGACAGGAACTGTTCGTTATTAATGACGATCTGAGGGAATTGATTCCGCATTTTGTAATGCACCAGTTTGAGGAATTGGAGCAGATGGAAAGCAGCCTTGAGGCCGGGGATTTGAAAGAAGTCGGCCGGTTGGGACACAGTTTGAAGGGGGCTGCGGCTAATTTCTGTCTCGACCCTCTCTGCCGGTTGGGTATGGCCATTCAGGATGTTTCCAAGCTTGGAATGAGCGATGCCCTGTATCCACTTGTAAAGAAGTACCGTTTCTATCTTGGCGAGCTGAAAATTCAGGTCAGCTAGCAAGTCATACTTCCAGACCACAAGCTGTTGCTGCTGCGATCATAGTTTTGAACCAGCCCGCATTGCTTGCTACGTAGACTTTCTTTTTTTTGCCGCAGAATTTTGACTTGTGGCCGGCGTTTCCTTTGAATGGATAGATTTTTTCTCCGTATTTGTAGAATAGTTGTGAAAGTATTTGTAACGGACCGGCCAGATCGTATCCCTTTTCCATACCGGAAAGCGGGGAAAGGCCAAGGCTTAATATTTCCTTACCCTCGGATTGAAATATTTTTATGGCCTGCAACAATGTGAAGGCGGAAGTCCCGTTGACTGCTTCGGAACAAATGCGATCGAAATTGTGGTAGTAGCCCACGATTTTTCCGCAGGAGTAAATGGGGTCAAAACCGGTAAAACCAAGCCGTCTGCCCTCTCTGCGAGCCCAGAAAAATCGGACATCTTCTTCGTCTTTTTTTGGCAGGGGTCTGGTCAGGAATGAAAGCTCCCTGCCACCTCTCCTTTCCACTCCGATCTGGTAAACGCTGTAACCTTGCGTAAAAAGAGCTTTTGCAAGTTCTTCTCCGATTTGGACAAGAGTTAATTTGTCGACGTGCTGTTCAAGAATCCTGATGAGTGTAAGTCGGTCCGACTGTTTTGCTACAGGTTCGGAAAGAACGACAGCGTGTTTTCCCATATGCAGGGGATTGATTTCAATCCATGATATATAGCCTACATGTTTCAGCAGGGCATGCTGCAATCCCGGTTGCATGGTTGAGTATGCCATGCAGTTGCTGCCGTACATCTTCGTATAAGGCAACAGAGCCGGTATACAGTCAGGGTTATTACTCCGCAGAAAGTGTGCTTGTGTAGATCTGTTTAAATTCATTTTTCTAAAAAAAATATGTTTTTGTTTTTTTATATATCAAAATTAGCCTCAGGTTCAAGTGGCTGCAGGTACTTACTTGCAGTGAGCATAAGAATGCTCTACAGCAATGTAAGTTTTAGAAATTTCAAGCAGGAGTGAAGATGGTAAATTCCCTGTGTCGTTTAATTGAAGGGCATTTTCTTTTTCTAGCAGTCGCTTTGAGTATGGCTGCTTTTATTGAACCGTCCATGTTCATATGGATGAAGCCGCACATTGCCCTCAGTCTGGGGATTATTATGTTCGGTATGGGACTTACCCTTGAGTTCAGTGATTTTGCGGCGGCTGTTAAAAATTATAAAGCTATCGGTCTGGGAATGCTGCTGCAATATACAGTCATGCCTGCGTTGGCTGTAGCCTTTTCCGTATTGTTCGGCCTTCCGCAGGAGGCTCTGATAGGTATGGTGGTAGTAGGAGCCTGTCCCGGCGGGACGGCATCAAATGTCATTGTGCATCTTGCAAAGGCCAATGTGGCCCTTTCGGTAACCATGACGCTTGTTTCCACTTGCCTTGCCCCGTTGCTTACCCCGCTGATTATCTATGTGATACTCAACCAGCAGATTGAGATACCTTTTTTGCCTATGGTTAAGTCCGTTTTCTGGATTGTGATTTTCCCTTTGGTGGATGGACTGGTCCTGCGCAGAGTGTTTAAGCGTAGATTGGATCCTTTACTGCATATTTTCCCTTCAATCTCAATTATGGTAATTGCCATGCTCGTAGCCTGTATTATCGGCTTGAACCGTGATCTGCTGGCTTCCTTTCCTGTGTTGGTATTTGCTGCGGTAGCTCTGCATAATCTGGGCGGTTTGGGGGCCGGATACGGAGCCGGAAGGCTCGCCGGATTCAATCATCGTGACAGCGTAACCATTGCCATTGAAGTCGGTATGCAGAATTCCGGTCTGGGGGTTGCTCTGGCAACTAAATATTTCGGTATAGCGAGTGCCTTGCCCGGAGCCTTGTTCAGTCTCTGGCATAATATTTCTGGAATATTGCTTGCCAACCGTAACAGGGCAGTTTTTTCAGGAGGAGAGAATGTCGAAAAGTCTTGATGAAATTATTGATGACGGACTTGCATACGTGTTGCCCCTGTTTAAGGAGCACCCGGAGATGGTCAGGTTTTTACGGGAAATGAGCATGGCCGTATGTGCGGACTGCGGAAGTATCACCCCGGAGATGCAGCAGTTCCCCTTACTGCTGGCTGAAAAAGGAACTGCGTTGTTTGGCGCGAATTTCAGTGCCGTGTTAGGACAGGTGGAAAATCTGGACCCTGAATTTAAAGTTGTCTGTGCTGCCGGATGTTCGTACTGCTGTTCTTCCCACATAACCTTGAGCCCGCAGGAAGCTTTCCGTATTGCGCTCCATCTGGCGGCTGATCGCCCTGAAGATGAATTCATCCGCCTGACGGAAGAATGCTTGTCCGCAGCCAGCGAGTTTGTTCCCGGTCAGCTCAAGGTGTTTGCGCAAAGTTATTTCCAGCCCTGTCCATTTTTAAAAGATAACCGGTGTTCCATTTATGAAGTGCGGCCTATCCTTTGCCGAAATTGGATTTCCACGGACCTTGAGGCCTGCAGGAAAAGTTTCAATACGCAAAACAAAGTGACCGTGCCGCAGAATGCCCTGATTATGGTCCAGAAGGATCTTATTTTTACCGGGCAGCAGGCCTATCTTGCCGGATTCGGCATAGAGGGCGGCATTGGATCGTTCATGCCCATGTTGGCGCAGATATTGACCGATTATGAAGGCAGCTATGCCAAATGGCTCGGCGGAGAAAAATTAAACGGTCAGCTTTAGGGTTGCCTCCAGAGGCTGGGGAAGGTGAACTTTTGGGAAAAGTTCCCCTTCCCCAGACCCCATCCCCTCAAAACTTTTCAGTTTGTTTCACATATAGTTTGTTAAGATGATTTTTAAATAAGAAGGCCGTAATATCTCAGTAGATATTACGGCCTTCTTAATGGCTTTTTATTATACGAAGCGGCGAAGCCCTAATAAAAGTTTTTGAAGAGTCCAGAGAAACTTTTTACAAAAAGTTTCTCTGGCCCTCGGAGAGCCGCCGAAGGCATACCTGTTAAGGCAATTCAAGTTCGCCTTTGCTGATCATGTCTTCGATCTGGGCAACGTCTTTGTCGCCGCGACCGGAGAGGTTGACCACGATGATTTTATCCTTGTCGAGCTGGGGTGCCAGCTTGAAGGCATAGGCCAGAGCGTGGGAAGATTCCAGTGCGGGGATAATTCCTTCGGTCTGGGAAAGTTTAAAGAATGCATCTGTTGCTTCCTTGTCGGAGGCATGAACATATTCGGCTCGGCCAAGATCCTTGAGGTGGGAATGCTCGGGGCCGACACTTGGGTAATCAAGGCCTGCGGAGATGGAGTAGACCGGAGCCGGTTCTCCCTGTTCATCCTTGAGCATGTATGAGTTGAAACCGTGCATTACACCGGGCTCGCCGAGGCAAAGGGTGGCAGCGTGTTCACCGGGCTCAAGTCCGCGGCCGGAAGGCTCGACACCGACAAGTTTAACGGATTCTTCTCCGATGAAATCTGCAAAAAGACCGATGGCGTTGGAACCGCCGCCAACACAGGCAATGCAGTAATCGGGCAGACGGCCTTCGTCTTCAAGGCACTGCTGTTTTGCTTCGCGGCCGATTACGGACTGGAAGTCGCGGACCATGCCCGGGTAGGGATGCGGGCCTACTGCAGAGCCGAGCAGGTAAAATGTGTTTTCTGCGTCACTGATCCATGCGCCAAGGGCTTCGTCCACAGCTTCCTTGAGGGTACGCTGACCGGATTTTGCGGCTACGACATCCGCGCCCATCATGCGCATGCGGAATACATTCAGCTTCTGGCGTTCCATGTCCACTTCACCCATGACGACAGTACATTTCATGCCCATGAGTGCACAGGTTGCGGCAGTGGCTACGCCGTGCTGTCCGGCACCGGTTTCAGCGATAATTTTTTTCTTGCCCATGCGTTTTGCCAGCAGAATCTGACCGATGGTATTGTTTACCTTGTGTGCGCCGAGATGGTTGAGGTCTTCGCGTTTGAGGTAGATTTTAGCACCGCCCAGCTCTTCAGTGAGGTTGGCACAGAGGTAAAGGGGAGTGGGGCGACCGGAGTACTTTGCAAGATAGTACTGAAATTCTCTTATAAACTCAGGGTCTTTGCGGAATTTCTCGTAAGTCTCCGCCAGCTCGTTCAGGATGGGTAGAAGCTGGTCGGGAACAAACTGTCCGCCGTATTCACCGAAAAAGCCGTCTGCATTGATGGTTGCGTTATCAGTCATTTTTTCTCTCCTGAATTTTTTCTACGACAGTGCTGTGCAGGCATAAAAAAACCGCGATCAGTTTTCACTGTCGCGGTTCTATAGTTTTTTTATTCGTTACCTGTTTTTTGAACGTAACCAACCGCGACGCACTAGCTGCGCCACCACCAAGAATAAAGGGTAAAGTTGGAATAAGAAACGTTCATAATGGAGAAGTAACTACTCCGGTCCTGCAGAGTTGTCAACCTGATCGGGGTGATGTTGTGGTGTAGTTGTTAAGTCTCAGTTATTTTTGCATATTGTGCTTTTACTGGTTTGGAAAATGGGCTATGTAATAAATAATGGAACTTAAATCAAAAGTTTTTCGAATAAATTGGTAAGAATAGTTGAGTGATAACAAATAGTTGCTAAGAGAGGTTGATATGGAATTCTTTCTGGATACAGCGAATCTTGATGAAATAAGAAAGGCCAAAGCGCAGGGCTTGATGGATGGGGTAACCACCAACCCGACCCTGCTTTCCCGGGAAGGCGGGGATTGGCGCAAACAGGCCGAGGCCATTTGTGCCGAAGTTGAGGGTCCTGTCAGTCTTGAGGTGGTAGGGGAAAGTGCTGAAGAAATGGTTCGCGAGGCTGATGATCTGGCTGCTTTCGGCGATAACGTTGTTATCAAGGTTCCCATGACCAACGAAGGGCTTGTGGCTACCAAGACCTTGTATCGCAAGGGTGTGAAAACTAATGTGACTCTTGTGTTTTCTCCTTTGCAGGCCCTGCTGGCTGCCAAGGCCGGGGCTACCTACGTGAGTCCTTTTGTTGGACGTCTGGACGGAATTTCCCATGACGGCATGGAGTTGATCCGCCAGATCCGTGCAATCTTTGATAATTATGATTTTCCTACCAAAATTCTGGTGGCCTCTATCCGCCATCCCATGCATGTGCTTGATTCCGCGCTTATCGGTGCGGATGTGGCGACCATTCCATATAATGTTATAAGCCAGCTTGCCTCCCACCCCTTGACTGACAAGGGACTGGCCGCATTTAATGCCGACTGGGAGAAGTTGACCGGGGGCATTGCCACAAAATAATGCTACAAGTTTTGAGGCCTACCGGGAAACTTTTAAGTCCCGGTAGGTCTTTTTTTGTAGGTCTGGAAAATTATAATTTCCCAGGTCAACACGCTTCTCCACATCTTCAAGTGAAAAATGGCTCTCCGTTTTCCATCACTGCAATGTCTGCCCGTTAATCTACGGCATCCTCTGCCGCAATCTTTGCTCTAATAGTCCTTGCTCTTCCACCGTGCCCCGGAATTTTTTCATGGCATTATAATCAGGGCTGAACCTGAACCGGTACTTGACTAGAAGCCCGGCCTCAAGCTAAGGGTGAATCATTGTCAGAATTAGGCATATTTGTGCTGTTTTTTGCAAATTTGTTTTTTTGACACTTATATTCCCTGTTTTAGTTTTAATAAGGAGAGCAATTATGTCTAAGAAAGAAGTAGAGCGTCTGTTGATTGCAGGTGGAGAAAACAAAAGTGTAAAGCTCAAATACAACGCTATCCCGTCCAAGGAGGCCTTTGTGGCCACCGCCAACGAGGATGGATATGACTTTACGGCCGATGAGCTGGATGAGGTTCTCAAAGAATCCGGCGATGACTTCACCACCTTCGGCAATCCGCCGGCCCGTTCAATCTGGTGGGCGTAACATAAACTTTGTTCATTGCGGGCTCTCAAGCTGATTGCTGGAGCCCGCAATGGCTGCCGGGAAGATGGAGCGTAGTCCTCCCAATTTTCCCAATCAAATATACTCTCATCATAATTCTATCCTCCCCCCGCCCCATAGAACTTTTCATAATATTCCTGTAAGCTGCAGACATGCCCAAATATCCGATACTTGTTCTTCAGATGCAGCGTATGGGGGATCTGGTCCTCTCCTTTCCGCTTTTTCTGTGGTTGGAAAGAACCTATCCCGGTCATCCCATATGGGTGGTGGCAGAGGAAAGTTTCTTTCGTCCGCTCATGTCTGTCAGCCCTCGTGTATATTATTTCCCATGGGAAGGGGTGAGCGTGCTGCGTCAGAAAAAGTATGAACTTATTCTGAACCTGAGTATTCGGCCACAGGCCGCAGAACTTGCCGGGGAGTTACAGGCTGAGGCCAAGCTCGGTCCGGTGGCTGCAAAGGGCGGGGCCACTCACATACTCGGCAACTGGCAGCTTTACCGGGCCAGCGTGGTGGAAAATAACCGCCATAATTTATTTCACTGGGCGGATTTGAATGCCCTTGACTGCGTTCCCCTGAGCAGCCTTGCTGGTACCCGTTGGCCAAAGCCGCGCACTCTGCATAAGGATTCCAACCGCATAGGATTGTTTTTGGGGGCCAGCGAGGAGGCGAAACGTCCGGCAGTCAGTTTTTGGGCCGGGCTGTGTTCGGAACTTTTGAAACGGGGGTTGCGGCCGGTTCTTTTCGGCGGCCCTATGGAAAAGGGGATGGGGCAGGAAGTTGCCCGGTTGTCCAAAGGTCCGGTGCTGGATATGTCCGGCAAACTTAATTTGGGTGAGCTGATTGCAGTGGGACAGTCCCTGCAGCTTTTTATCACTCCGGATACCGGTCCTATGCACCTTGCGGCATGGTCCGGACTCAAGGTGCTCAATCTTTCCATGGGCAATGTCAATCCGTGGGAGACCGGACCTTACCAGAACGAACATTATGTGCTGCGGTCCACCATGAGTTGTGCCTTGGGCTGCTGGACCTGTTCCCGCGATAAACTTTACTGCCACACGCCTTTTACTCCTTCACGGATTGCCGTTGCAGCAAAACGCATGATCATCGAAGACCGCTCCGGTCTATGCAAGATGAATATGCCGGGCCTTCGTTTGTCGCTATCCACCAGAAACCGTGACGGCGTTTATTCTCTGAAGCAGTTAAGCGGAAGTATATCTCAGGCAGGTGATTTGCTGGGCCGTTTCTGGCAGCAGTACTTCGGTGCTGTTTTCGGGTTGTGGGATGCTGAAGGAGCCTGCCGGGTATGGGATGATTTTGCCGGGCGTCAACCTGACCTTGCAGCCAAGATGGCGGCACATCTGCCCCGTCTGGGTAAAGAGTTCAGCCGGGGGCTTGCCCGAAGCACTTCGCTTGATGATTCTTTTTGGAATTCATGTCCCCTGATCTTGAGGCAATTTACAGGTTTTATTCATCTCTTTTTGCAGAATGGCGGCTACAGTCGTGAGTCGTGGATCAAAGTCCTTTCCTATTATGAGCAACTGGCTTCTATCCTCAGCCGGAGCTGAGTGAGCAGTTCCTTTTTTCCTGAAAGGGAAGAAATTTCCATATTATCGATTGATATGGTTTAATTAACATATTTATATTATTGGTTTTTATTTTTGGCATGCCTCGTGAATAGAGTAAGGTCGAGGAGTCCGAAAATGAAAATACTTCCACATCTCGAGCAAAGTAATCAGGATTTGAGCAATATTTTAGACAGAACTTCACTGTCCGAGGATACTTATCGCTCATCAATGTTTGATAATTTCCTTTATTCCTGCCGGTCCGACGTTGATTCGACATTTCAGCAGGCTCAGGAATTAGTTAATAATTCCCAGACAGTATATGAAGAAACTGCTTCCTATGCCGAGTCTACAAGAGCTGCTGAGTATATTGATGAAGCTGCGGAAAATGTGTCCATGCAGTCTGTTGAGGAACAGCCGCAGGATTTGACCGTAAGTCGCGAAGACTGGAAGGATATCAAGAAAGAACTCGAAGAGTACGGCCTTGATGATAAGGATATTGCCGACCTTGAAGAAAAGGTTATGAGCGAAAACGGCATTACCTACGGACAGCTTGTAGCTGAGCTTTCATCTATGATGAAAACCATGAAGGGTATCAATCTGAGTCCTGTTCAGGAGCAGAACCTTAATTCTATTTTTACCCAATTGGGATTTTCCCCGGACGAATCCAAGGGCCTGCTGGCTTCAATCCGGCAGGGCAAGCTCGGTGATGTTGTAGAAAAGATGCAGGCAAAACTTGCATCCATGTCTGATACCGACAAGCTGCAACTCTCAGCAGATGAGGCAAAGACCCTGACCGATCTGTTGAAGCTTAAGGGCAATGTCGGCAATAAGGTTGCCGGGCTGCTGACCGCAAACGGAGCAACTGTTGCCGATTTCAAAAAAGGCTTTTCAGCTCTCAAAACCGCTTTGGCTCAGCAGCAGGCCACTCAGGATGCCAAAGATCTCAAGCTGGTTAAAAGCGTAGCTGATTCCCTGCATTCAGCCATGGAAAAAGCTTCCGACCAGTCTCCCAGTACTATGCGTATGGCTTCGGCTGAAGTTATCAGTGACTCCATGGGCGTGAGCAAAGAGATCGGTGATGGTGCAAGGCAGGATGCCCGGAACAATGGGGAAAATTCCTCCAGAAACGGCGCCGACCTGAAGGGCGAAGGGAATTCCGGTAAACAACAGGCCGGGCAAGGCGACGGCAAGAGCGGGAACCGACATTGGCTGGAAGAACTTCTTTCCGATTCTGATGATCAGGACAGCTGGAATGATTTTTTCGGCAAGCTCTCCGATGAATCCTTGGGCAAGGGCGAGGGCAGTCTTAACGGTAATATCTTCGGTAACGGCTTCGGTACCCTGCAGAGTGCGGTCAAGTCCGCACAGGCCGGAAAGGTCGATACCATGTGGGAAAAAACTGCCCGCTCCAACATTCTTGAGCAGGTTCAGGAGGGAGTCTTCAAGAATCTCGGTCAGGGACGAAATCAGCTGACATTGAAGCTTAATCCCCATGACCTCGGTACTGTGAATGTCATGCTGCAGGTCAAGAATAAGGATGTGCAGGCCACAATCAGGGCGGAAAATCCTGACACAGCAAAAGTTCTTGCCGAGCAGTTGGATGTTGTGAAGAAGGCACTGGAAGAGCAGGGCCTAAAAGTGGAAAAACTTGAAGTCCAGACCGGTATTGCAGACAGTCAGACCGACACTTCATGGAAAAATGCTGAAGATCATAACTCAGCGCAATATCAGGGAATGATGTCTGAAATGCGTAAGCGTTGGCAGACTTTGAGACAGGAAGGAACCTCTTTGGCCCAGGAAATGCAAAGTGTAGATCACAAGGCACAAATTTCCCCAAGCGGGCTTTACATAGTGGCTTAACATAAATTTAGGCCCGCTTAGTAAAAATAAAGAGGAATAGTCATGGGATACGTAGGATTCAGCAACATACTTGGAAGGGCGGAAGCCGATATGGCAGCCAGCAACCAGCCGACGCATAAAAACCAGCTGGGGCAGGATGATTTCCTGAAGCTTCTCCTTACCCAGATGCAGAATCAGGATCCGGCCAACCCCATGGAAGATAAAGAATACATGGCTCAGATGGCACAGTTCTCCAGCCTTGAACAGCTCACGCAGGTGAACAGTAATATCAAGACCATGATCGATAACGGCACTCAGGACCAGATGGTTTCCGCAGTAGGCTTCATAGGTAAAGAGGTCAAAGCGGAAGGATATACCGTAAGTCGTGAAGGGGACAAGGTAAGTAAGATCTTCTACGGTCTTGGGGAGCCTGTGGCAAACGCGTTCATTAATATTTACGACAGTAACAAAAACCTTATGCGCACAGTTCAGCTCGGCTCAAAGGCGAAAGGAACCTACGAGTTCGAATGGGACGGAAAGGACTGGGCAGACAAAAATGTACCGGACGGAGTTTACACTATCGCCATGGCGGCGGAAGATGCGAACGGCAGCCCGGTAATGGTTAAGACGGAAGTCAGTGGCGAAGTGTCCGGGGTAGTTTCCGAGGGCGGTCAGCAGTACCTGCACCTTAAGGACGGTCGCTACATCAACTTCCTCAACATCAAGGAAGTAGTAAGTCCGACGGATGTTTCCGATTCATCTTCGGCAGATGAATCATCTTCAAGTTCAAGTTAAAGAGGTCTACGGCAAGACCTGAACATGAAGAACAAGGCAGCATTCGTGAGTCAAAAGGACTTCAGGAGGTTCTAATGGGTTTATCAGCATCATTATTCTCAGGTATCACAGGTTTGCAGGCACACGGCGACAAGATGTCCGTGCTTGGTAACAACATCGCAAACGTGAACACAGTCGGCTTCAAGAGTGCAAAAATGCACTTTGAAGATGCCATCAGCCAGGATATGTCCACCGCCACCGGTATTGCACAGGTTGGTCGAGGCGTGCAGGTTGGGGCAATTTATGCCGACTACGCTCAGGGTTCTTTTGAAACAACCTCTGAGTCCACCGACCTCGCTATCGGTGGTGACGGATTTTTCATTGTCTCTCCCAAGGATGAAGACACATCTTATTACACAAGAGCCGGTAACTTCCGTTTTGACAAAGACGGCTTTCTTACCGACCCCCACGGCTACGTGCTGCAGGGTTGGCAGGTGCAGGACGAAAGCAGCTCGCAGGTTGCCACCGGAGCAAGCGTTACTACCAGTAATGCCGTGCGCACTATCGGTGTCCCTACCGACATCAGACTGGAGAATTTCCAATCCGCACCTAAGGAAACCACCACCATCAATGTAATCACCAACCTTGATTCCAGTGAACCAAGCCGGGCCGGTGGTGCCAACCCGCTCCACGCCCTCTTTGATTCATGGGACGGTACTCAGGATCCGGCTCTGGGTGACTCCCTTTATGCTTACCAGTCCACTATCAAGGTCTATGACGCCAACGGTTCCGCACACAACGTGACTACTTATTTTGATCAGGTTGATCTGGACGGAGAAGGCGGTAAAAAAGTCTGGGAATTTATCGTGACCTGCGACCCTGAAGAAGACGGCCGTATTTTCCCCGGCACAAGTAACGGTTTTGCCGGAACAGAATCAGCCGGGCTGCTTATGACCGGAACCATGACTTTTAACGCCGCCGGTGATTTGACCGGTATGTCGGCATATACTCTTAAAAGTAACGGTGACGGTACTTTCCCTGTAGCAACCGATGGAACTACCGGGGCTAACGGTGCCCGTAACCCAGCTAACTGGAGCCTTGCTGAATTCTCACAGGACGGTCTGCCGGTTATGACTGCGAACTTTCTTTCAAGGTCTAATGCCAGTTATACCAACTCCAGCAACCTACCGGTCACAATCGAGATGAATTTCGGTTTGACCAACCAGGATATTTCCGGGTCGAACCCCACTAAGGGGTGGGGGTCTGTTGATCCCACTATGGAAACATTGGATGGTCTGGACGGTTCAGGAGCAGCAATGCCTGCAGTCAGTACCATCGCCAACTTCGGTGATGCGGAAAAGAGCGCACTCTCCACAACCAGTTATGACTCCGGTTCTACCACTCTGTTCCAGTCTCAGGACGGTTACACCGCAGGTTTCCTGCAGAGTACTTCCGTAAGCAGGGACGGGGTTTTGACCGGGCGTTACTCCAACGGACAGATTCAGGAACTCTATGTCCTGACTCTTGCCTCATTCAACAATGACTGGGGACTCAGGCGTGAAGGCGGTAACCTCTTTACCGAAACAAGGGAATCAGGTGACGCCCTGACCGGGCTGCCCAACAGCGGCGGCAAGGGCTCCATTGCCTCCAACTCCCTTGAGATGTCCAACGTGGACCTTGCGGTCGAGTTTGTGAACATGATTACCACTCAGCGCGGTTTTCAGGCCAACTCAAAGGTCATTACCACCACGGACTCCATGATGGGCGAGCTTATCCAGCTCAAGCGCTAAAGTGAATGATGTATCCTGAATGATGCTGAATATATAGGAAAACTCCTTCTACAACCTCCGCAGACGGGATTGACTCCCCCGTCTGCACAGGTACCCGGGAACCCCGTATCCGAATATGCCGTTTCGGATATGGGGTTCCTACTTTTTTGCGTATCCATTTATTATGAAAGCTTTATTGTTGCCGTCATATTTTTAGTCAGCTTAATGTTTTTTGACTCTTTCTTGATTGCCCTCGGCGGAAGATATTACCCCTATGAGTTCTCTCAGTGATAAATAAATTCAAAAATAACAAGTTGTTGCCCATAGATAGGACAGCTTTTCCGATTGATTTGAAATCTGCATGGGAGAGCGGGAAAAAATTGACTCTTCAGCTGAATATAAAGAAGTCTAGACTTTATATATATCTATAACATTCTGAAATATAATGGTAATTATTTGTTGGCACGTCATCTGCTTAAGGTTGGTTAACAAAAACGGAATTTTGTGAACTACAAGGAGGTTCAGATATGTCCTTAGTCATTAACCACAACATGATGGCAATGCACGCCTCACGCAACTTGCAGCAAGCGTACGGCAACCTTGGTACTTCTACCCGCCGCCTCTCCTCAGGTTTGAGAGTCGGTACCGCAGCTGACGATGCTGCAGGTCTCGCAATTCGTGAATTGATGCGCGCTGACATTAAATCCCTTAACCAGGGTATGAGAAACGCAAACGACGCGATTTCCATGATCCAGACCGCAGACGGTGCGCTGCAGGTCATCGATGAAAAGCTCATCCGCATGAAAGAGCTTGCAACTCAGGCATCCACCGGTACCTACAACTCCGACCAGCGCCTGATCATTGATTCTGAGTTTCAGGCCATGGCTTCGGAAATTACCCGTATCGCAATGGCTACCGACTTCAACGGTATTCACTTGCTCAACGGTAACCTTTCCGGTGAAACAAGCTCTCATGATGGCTCCGGACTTCATTCCACCGGTCCCCTCAAGGTTCACTTCGGAGCCGGTAACGATAGTGCTGAAGACTATTACTATATCTCCATCGGCAGCTCCACTGCTTCCTCTCTTGGTGTACAGACTTCTGTCTCCACCCAGCAATTGGCTCAGGAAGCTCTGGATAAGCTCAATGAGGCTATTATTTCCAAGGATAAGATTCGTGCGAATCTCGGTGCCATGCAGAACAGGCTGGAAAATACCATTACCAACCTCTCTATTCAGGCAGAAAATGTTCAGGCTGCAGAATCACGCATCTCTGATGTGGACGTAGCAACTGAAATGACCGAATTCGTACGTAACCAGATTCTCACCCAGTCCGCGGTAGCTATGCTCTCGCAGGCTAACTCACTGCCGAAGATGGCAATGCAGCTCATCGGCGGTTAAAACCGCTTGAGATAATCGGGTTAAGATTAAGGACTGTGGAGGCGATTGATCACCGCCTCCCAGTCCTTGAACTGATTTCAGGCAATTGAATAAAGTACTATCTGCTTTGTAACGTGAACTGCTGGCGAGTGTTAAAGGTTGCAACACCAACATAAATGGCGCGCTACAAAAAAAAGCTGAAACTCACGTATATCAGTATACGTAACGTTCCAGCCTTTTGTTTGACCTTATACTCAGGCTCTACTCGGTTTCCTGAGGTTTGATGATTTAAGGTAGGTAGAAAATATTAAGAGGCGTCATTCTCGTTTTCAGTAAGATATTCCAAAGCCTTGGCCGCAGCAGTCTGCTCGGCTTTCTTTAAGCTTGATCCTTCTGAATCAAATGATTTCCCGTCCGGGAGATTCAGATCCACCATAAATATTTTTTCATGTTCCGGACCTTTGGTTCCGGTCAATACGTAAGTCGGGCGTTCCTTAAATCTGGCCTGAGTTACTTCCTGCAGCTTGCTCTTGAAGTCTTTGGAACTTTCGATCTTGAATGATTCTGGCCATTTGTCATCGAATATACGCATGATGAAGTCCCGTGCTTCAGCGTATCCGCCGTCCAAAAAGACTGCCCCGATAACACCTTCCATGGCGTCTGCCAGCAGGGAAGAGCGGGTTCTGCCTCCCTGAGCCTCCTCACCTTTGCCCAGCTTTAAAAATTCATTTAACCCCAGTTCCCGCGCAATGGCGGCGAGGCTTTTTTCTTTGACCAGCTTTGATCTGATCTTGGTCAGCTGGCCTTCGTGGGCATCTCTGAACCTTTTGTAGAGCTCCTCAGTCACACAAAGTTCAAGCACTGCGTCTCCCAGAAACTCCAGTCTTTCATTATCTTCAACAGGTTCAGGCTGCTCATTTGCCCATGAACTGTGAGTCAATGCTGTTGCTAAATGCTTGACTTGAGAAAATCGATAGTGGATACCTTGCTGGAGGCGAGAAAAATCTTCTACCATACAAACCTGCTTTAATTTATATTAACGAATGTACTCATATTCATGTTTAAAGGCCTTGTTTGAGCCTGAATCAATTGCCGTAATCGGAATTACTGCCGACCCTCAGGATAAGGCCAGCATAATAATCGCCAACCTCCTCTCCTCTGGATATAAGGGAAAAATCTTCCCCGTCAATGGAGAAGGGGCCGGAGTTCACGGTCTGGAGGCGGTTTCTTCCGTGTCCGGATTGCCCCGGAGCACTGATCTGGCTTTGATCTGCATACCGCCGGCTGAAGCCATAACAGCAGTGGAGGAACTGGCGGAAGTGCCGGTTCGGGCTGTTGTTGTGACCAGTGCCGGTTTTGGTGAAACCGGACGCGAAGGTTACCGTCTGGAGCGTGACTTGGCAAGGGCGGCCAAGACTCATGACATGATTATTCTCGGTCCTAACTGTATGGGGCTTATGAATTCCACCATCGGTATGAATGCGAGCCTTAATCCTGACTTCACCCTTAAAGGAAATATAGCTTTTCTATCTCAATCCGGGGCCATGTGCAGTACTGCGCTTGACTGGGCAAACAGCGAAGGAGTCGGTTTCTCCAAGTTTATAAGTCTCGGCAATAAGGCTGTGTTGGGTGAATCCACTATGTTCAATTATCTCGCTGATGACGAAGACACAAAGGTTATTGTCGGTTATTGCGAAACACTCAAAGACGGTCAGGATTTTCTGCGTACGGCTTATGATACAACGTTCAAAAAACCGCTTATCCTGCTACGGGCCGGTGAAACCCCGTCCGGCGCAAGGGCTGCATCCGCTCATGCCGGTGCTTTGACCGGTGCTACATCCGCTTACAATGCCGCTTTCCGGCAGACCGGAGTCATGCAGGCCGTTGATGTGGAAGATATGTTCAACCTTGCCCACGCCTTTTCCTGCCAGCCGCTGCCGAGCGGTTCCAATGTGGCGATTATCACCAATTCCGGCGGTCCGGGAATTCTCGCCACTGATATGTGCGAAAAGGGTTCCCTTAATATTTCTCGCCCTTCTTCTGCCACTCTGGCAAAGATGAAGGAAGTGCTGCCTCCGTACGCATCGCTCTACAATCCTATTGATATGCTCGGTGATGCAAAAGCTGATATTTATCACAAAGTGCTCAGAGCTGTTGCTGAGGATGATGTTTTTCATTCCATTCTGGTGATTCTGACCCCGGCGGCAAATATTCTTGAAGATGTGGAAAAAGTTGCCGCAGATATTATTGAGCTGGAACGGGAGTGCGATAAGCCCATAGTCACCTGCTTTATGGGAGACTTTTCAACCAGAAAGGCGCGCAAGATGCTGCGCGCAGCCGGAATACCCTGCTATGAGTTCCCGGAAGCGGCAGTCCGTTCCCTTGATGCCATGACCCGCTGCTACCGCTGGCAGAAAAAGGATTGGCCCATCGATGTCTGCTTCAGGCGTGATTTTTCCAAGGCCAAGTCCATTGTGGAAAACTGCCGCAAGACCGGCCTGACTGAGCTTGTTGAGCTGGACGCTCAGCAGTTGGCTTCCGCTTATGAACTTCCAATGCCGGAAACCGTACTGGCCCGGACTTCCAATCAGGCCGCCAAGGCTGCCAAGAGGATAGGCTATCCTGTGGTGCTCAAGGTGGCTTCGCCCCAGATTTCCCGCAAGCAGGAGCTTGGTCTGGTGGTCACCGATATCCAGACTCCGCAGGCTCTGCGCAAGGCTTTTCTGGAGATTACCACCCGGGCCGCCAGAAGGTGTAAAGACGCTTACATCACCGGGTGTCTTGTGCAGGCCATGGGACCTAAGGATTCCCATGAGATTGTGGTGAGCTTCAAGCGTGATCCGCAATTCGGCCCGCTCATAAATTTTTCACTGGCAGGGCTTCACGTCGACCTGTTTGGTGATGTATCATCTAGGCTGGCACCGCTGGCACTCAATGATGCGCAGGAAATGATCCGTGAGATCAAGGCGTACCCCATTTTAAGGGGAGTACGCAACGGTGCGGCCGTAAATCTGGGCGCACTTGAAGATGTGCTGCTCATGGTTTCCCAGATGGCTTCTGATCTGCCCGAAATTCAGGAAGCCGAATTCAGTCCTGTAATAGCGGGACCGGATGGAGCGGTTGTCGCCAATATGCGTATGACTGTAAATTAAGATTGTCCCGGAGGCCGAGAACCGTTTTGTTGGGTCTTTGTCTGGGTGAATCAGACAGTATTTTGTCGATTTTGTTTTGATTAGAAGGAGGACTTTATGTCCGGTTTATATATTGGTTCTACCAGCGGTTATTCCGGTAAGAACATGATTGTCATGGGCTTGGGGTTGTATTTTCAAAAGCAGGGCGTCAGCCTCGGCTACATGAAGCCCGTGGGTGCCATTCCTGCGGAGGTAGATGGCCGTCTGGGTGATGAAGATGCGTTTTTCATTCAAAAGGTGCTCGGTGTTTCCAATCCGCCGAACGTAGTCACCCCCGTGGTTGTGACCCATGATTTCAAGGTGCAGGCTTTCAACGGCAAGGTTGATGACCATGTTCAGCCTATTATTGACGGTTACGCCAAGATCAGCGCGGAGAAGGATCTGACTCTGGTTGCCGGGTCCGGTTCCATGTATTCCGGTAAATATTGCGGGGTTGATGGAATTCATCTGGTTAAGAAACTGGGTATCAAGTGTGTGGTCATCGACCGTTTCCAGAAGGAATTGAATTACGATTATCTGGTGGTGCTCAAGGAGTCGCTGGGGGATAATCTTGCCGGGGTTGTGCTTAACGACATTCCTCCGACTTTTATGGATGAAATCACCACGCTGATAAAACCTTTTCTGGAGCGCAAGGGAGTTAAAGTCCTCGGCGTGATCCCCAAAGATCCGCTTATGGGTACAATCAAGGTCGGTGATCTGGCAGACCGTCTTGGCGGAAAGATTATTACCGCTCACAACCGAACCGATCAGCCTGTGGAAAGTTTCCTTATCGGAACCATGCAGGTGGAAAATTTCATGACCCATTTCCGCAGGCACCGCAATTCAGCGGTTATCGTCGGTGGAGACCGTTCCGATGTTCAACTGGTGGCCCTTGAAGGAGAATGCCCCTGTCTGGTGCTGACCGGTAATCTTTATCCCAATGATATTATCCTGACCCGTTCTGAAGTATTGGAAACACCCATCATAGTGGTCCGGGACGATACTTTCAGTGTTGCCAAGAGGATGGAAGATATCCTTTCCCGGCATAAATTGCGTGAATCAGCAAAAATCAAACACGGGGTAGATCTGGTGGAGAAGCATATTGACTTCGGATACCTGAAAAAACAGTTGGGTTTGGTCTATTGATTTCAAGCTGGATAAAATTTGAAAATGAGGGAAGTTGCCTGAGGCTGCTTTCCTCATTTTTTGTGAACAGGGCTTTTTAAGAAATTGTATGGCAAACCCGTTAAAAGTTATCAGAAAGTTCAGAAAAACTTATTCTGTAAAGAAGGGATTGTAGCGTAATTCGTGTTTAACAGTAGTCATGGGGCCGTGCCCGGAAAATATTTTTGTTTCACCAGGAAGAATAAAGATTCTGTTTTTAATTGAACTCAGCAACTCGTCACTGTTGCCTCCGGGCAAATCGGTTCTTCCTACGGAAATCATGAACAGCAGGTCCCCAACGAAAACGCTGCTTAGACTCGGGAAAAAAAATGACAGGCTACCGGGAGTATGACCCGGTGTTTCAAATACCATTACCGGATGTCCTAGAATAGTCTGACGGCCCTGTTTCAGATCGTGGACAGTAAAATCCAGCAATTCCTTGAACTCTAGGGAACCGCCATCTTTGAGCGGAATTTCGTGCAGGTAAATGTCTTTGTTGTTGCCGTAAACCGTGGCTCCGGTCATCTTTTGTAATGCTGAAACTCCGCCTATATGGTCGAAATGCATGTGGGTAAGGTAGATGGACTGTACCTTCAGTTTCCGTTGGCTGACGGCTTTCAGGATAGGCTCCGGATCCATGCCGCAGTCAATCACCACTGCTTCCGAGCCGGATGTCAGCAGGTATGAGTTGGTCTCAAGGGGACCAAGCACAAAAGTTTCAACCTGTATTTCTTTCATTCGTTAAGGTCTTGACTGCAAGTCGGCAATAGAGTGAAATTCTTAGTAGTCAAACAGTAACTATCAAGGATTAAGAATGCTTTATTTTTTGGGAAACTGTCAAATGGATTTCCTTGGCAGGGCAGTACAGTCCTTCGGGTATCCCTGCACCTACAGGGTGCTTGCGTCTCCTCTCACCTATAACAGTTCTCCGGGAATCATTCCGGAAGAGTTGGCTGTTATGGATGCAAAATTCGGGCTGGAGAAATATTACCATGACCGCAATCTGCTTCATCAGTTTCAGATGATTGCGTCCGCTGATCCTGAACCGCAGCTTATTGTGATGAATCTGTTTCACGAGAATAGCCCGTTATTTGTCAACATTGCATCCAATTACATTTTTTTCGTCAATCCCGAGGCGTGGCAGGAGCATCCTGAATTCGAAGCGTGGATGAAGGATAATTTCGGTATGGTGCAGCCCAATCCGGGCACTTACCTCAAGCGTTACCGGGAAATGCTGGGCCATCTGCGAGAGCGTTTTCCGCAGGTACCCATTATTGTGGTTTCCCGACTGTCACACTACCCAGCTTTCGGTCCTGATCCTTATTCGTATCTTGAAGGCTGGTCCGATCTTTGGAGGACAGCCAAGCCGGTAATCAATAGCTGGGCAAATGAAATTGAGGATTTGGCTGTTATTGATATGGATCGTGTTTTCGGTGGAATATGGGCGGGGTCGGAAAAGAAGATCGAGGTCCATTGCCCGTTTCTCAAATTTAAGCTGACCGAGGAAAATGACACCATTACCGGGTTGCATGCCAGTCGCGACGTGGAACACATCGGTTCCATGTGGCCCGTGCTTGCCGCAAAGATAGAGCAGTTCCTGAAAGAAGGGTGTATTGATTACGCGGCGGAAGAAACTGTGCCTGATGAATGGTTACGCCCGTGGCAGCCTGAAAAGTTTGATGAAAACAGATTGATTGAAATGCTTTCATCCGGGGCCAACTACCTGTGCGCCCGGGCAATCGGTTCATTTTTTCTTGATCTTGCCAAGGACTACACTGATCTTCTGGCTCGTACCGCAGAATTCACCCCGGTCTGCCACAACACATTACATATGATAAAAACTTATTCCCGCATCTGGCCCAATCCGGTTTTGGCGCACTGGTGTCAGGTACACCGCAAGGCGGCAGATGCTTTTACAGCCAACGGTCCGCTTTACACGCAGGACTATCTGCAGCGTATTGATGAGATAGAAAGATTTGTCGGATGATGCCTTCACCATCCATTTCATAATTATTTGTTAATCTTGCATAAAGCTTGTTCTGGCGAGTTCCAACGAATAAGGCCGTAATATTTTAAAATATTACGGCCTTATTCGTTGGTGATTTATTGTGCGAAGCGGCTAAGCACCGATAAAAACGGTTTAAGCCTTTGTGGGCAAATTATTTCTGCTCCGCTTTAAGCGCACCTAAAAGAGCTTCATCCAGAGAGGGGTGGGGGAAGACAACCTTGTGGATATCATCCTTGGTCCAGCCTTCCTGAACAATCATGGCTGCTGCGGTGGTGAAGCCTGAGACGTGGTGCCCTACAGCAGTAATCCCGGCAACATGTCCATCAAGCCAGATCACTTTTACAAAGCCCTGCGTTGCTGCATAGGCCTGAGCAATAGGGTTGGCTACCAGCGGGAAGGAGGAGACTTTCACATCACCTTTTCCTTCAAGGTCGGCGGGCATGAGCCCAACGCGCATGGTTTCCGGAGAACCGTAGAGAATGGACGGGATAGGGCCGTGCTCATAGGGAGATTGTGTTTTTCCGGCAATGCGGCGGACCACGTACCCGGCCTGATGGCTGGCTGCATGGGCAAGCAGGATTTTCCCGTTCAGGTCACCGATGGCGTAGACGTTTTCAGCGGCTTCAAGGTTTTCGTTAACCTTGACGAAGCCTGGGCCTTCGGTCTTGATTCCGAGAACATCAAGTCCGATATCAGCGGAATTGGGACGGCGTCCGATGGCGATGAGTGCTTTGTCGGCGGTGAATTCTTCTCCGTCTTCGGTACGCAGCACAGCTTTGCCGTCTTCAGCGGTAACGGATTTGACCTTCACTCCCAGATTGAATTGCCACTTGTGGCGTTTGAAGACTCCCTGCAAAGCTTTGGAAACTTCGGGGTCCTCATAAACCGCAATGCGGTCAAGGGCATCGACTACCGTGATTTTGCATCCGGTACGGTGGGCGATCTGGGCCATTTCAAGGCCGATGAAGCCTGCTCCGATGACCAGCAGCGAGGTGGGCATTTCTTCGAGCGCAAGAAATCCGCTGTTATCGAGAATAGTCTCGTTGTCAGGCTCCAAACCCGGGAATACGGTCGGGTGGGAACCGGTAGCGAGGACAAGTGATTTGTACTCTAGGACAGCAGTCTCTTCCGGGTGGGAAACTTCTACTTTACCGGGCTCAATAATTCTAGCCACGGCAGGGTAGATGTCGATACCCAGATTTTTCGCTTTTTGAGCCATTGCCTTGCGGGTGGCAGCGATGAAGCGGTCTTTTTTAGTACACAGGGCTTTGAAATCTATTTCTATTTCACCCTTGGCAACGCGGGCTTTGGATTGCGCGGCAAGTTCTTCCACCGGGGAGGTTGCACCGAGGTACATTTTGGTGGGAATACAGCCCACATTAAGGCAGGTTCCGCCAAGCAGGTCTTTTTCCACCAGCGCGACTTTGATGCCTTCTTCCGCAGCTTCAAGGGCCGCGTCAAAACCGCCCGGACCGGCTCCTACGACCACGAGGTCGTAGGAGCGTGTATCTGTCGGGAAACTATTTGACGTCATCAGTAATCACCATGGAGCGTGCAGCTTTGGTTTCGTCCATCCTTTTAACGGACATGGAAACAGGTGCAGCCTGCAGTGCTTCGGGGTTCTTTTCCGCCATTTCTGCAATCTCGATGAGATCGTCGATAAAGCGGTCAATGGTCTCTTTGTTTTCAGTCTCGGTGGGTTCGATCATCAAACATTCCTTCACGATGAGCGGGAAGTAGATAGTCGGGGCGTGATGGCCTTTATCCAGCAGTGCCTTGGCAACATCGAGGGCGCGAACGCCGTTCTTAGCCTGATTGACCGCAGAAGCAACGAACTCGTGCATGCAGATGCGGTTGTAGGGAATCTCGAAATGGTTTTCGAGACGCTTGCGCATGTAGTTGGCGTTGAGGACCGCACCTTCAGTGGCGCGGGTCAGGCCTTCGCGACCGAGGCGGAGCATATAGGCGTATGCTTTCAGGTAAACACCGAAGTTGCCGTAGAAGGGGGCAACATAACCGATGGATTTCGGTGCGTCATAGTCAAGGTAGTACTGGCCGTCTTCCATTTTAGCCACGCGGGAAATGGGCAGGAAGGGGATAAGTTTTTCGCTTACGCCGACCGGACCGGAACCGGGACCGCCGCCACCGTGCGGGGTAGCGAGGGTTTTGTGCAGGTTGAGATGCACAATGTCGAACCCGGCATCACCGACGCGCAGCTTGCCCATGATGGCGTTCATATTCGCGCCGTCATAGTAGAGCAGAGCGTCTTTTTCGTGGATCATCCTGACCAGTTCAGGAAGATGGGTTTCGAACAGGCCGAGGGTGTTGGGGCAGGTCATCATAACGCCTGCCACTTCATCATCCAGAACCTCAGCGAGGGCTTCCGGGGTGATGATGCCGTCCTTGGATTCAACTGAAACAACATCGTATCCTGCCACTGCGGCTGATGCGGGGTTGGTTCCGTGGGCGGAATCCGGGCAGATGACCTTTGTTTTTTTATTGCCCTTGTCGCGATGGTAAGCGGCCATGAGCATAACCCCGGTCAACTCACCGTGGGCACCGGCCATGGGATGCAGAGTGAATGCAGCCATTCCGGTCAGTTCACTGAGCATGGATTCGGTTTCGTGAATGACTTCAAGCGCACCTTGACAATGGCGGCCCGCTCCCTTGAGCTGGGAAATTACCGGGTGCAGCTTGGCGAATCCGGGCATGGCAGCCACCTGTTCGGTGAACTTGGGGTTGTATTTCATGGTGCAGGAGCCGAGGGGATAGAAGTTGGAATCCACACCGAAGTTTTTCTGAGAAAGCTTGGTGAAGTGGCGAACCACATCCAGCTCGGAAAGGGAAGGCATACCCGCTTCTTTACGCAGAAGTTCTGCGGGGATGAAGTCCTCGATTTTTGACTTGGGTTCTTCGGGCCAGCAGCCTTCGCGACCGGGAACGGATTTTTCAAATACTGTTTTCATTAGATTGCCCCCCGCAGAATCTCGGCGAAGATGCCGATCTGTTCTTCAGTGGTCTTTTCTGTGCAGGCTACCAGCAGCACGTTTTCAAATCCTTCGTAGTAACGTCCTACAGGGAAACCGGGGATGATGCCGCGCTCGGTGAGCTTATCGATTACCTCAAAGGCGTTTACCGGAAGGGTTACAGCAAATTCGTTGACGTAGGGGCCTTTGGTGAACATTTCCACACCGTCAATGGAGGTGAGGCGGTCGGCAGCATAGTGTGCGCGTTCAACGGAAATGATTGCTGTCCGGCGTAAGCCTTCCTCTCCCAGCAGGCAGAGGTGGATCAGGGTACGCAGGGCGCAGAGAGCCTGGTTGGAGCAGATATTGGAAGTCGCTTTCTGGCGGCGGATGTGCTGCTCACGGGCCTGGATGGTCAGAACGTAACCGGTCTTGCCGTCTTCGTCTTCAGTACGTCCTGCAATGCGTCCGGGCATCTGGCGGACCAAAGCTTTGGAGCAGGTCATAATTCCGAGGTACGGGCCGCCGAAGGAAAGCGGCTGACCGATGGATTGGCCGTCTGCAACAGCAATATCGGCACCCATCTGACCGGGAGTTTTCAGCACGGACTGCATGACCGGGTAGGTGGACATGATTGCCAGAGCCTTGTGCTCGTGGACTGCGGCGAACATTTCGGTGAAATCGTTAACCGAGCCGAAAAAGTTGGGGTTTTGAACGATAACAGCTGCAGTGTCCTTATCGACTGCCGCAGTAATTGATTTGACATTGGTGCAGCCATGGTTGTGGGGCACTGTGACAAGTTCAATATTCAGGTTGTTGGTGTAGGAGTTAAGCATAACCCGGTAAATAGGGTTCAGTGCTTCACTGACGATGATTTTCCTGCGTCTGGTTTTACGCACGGCCATGAGGGTGGCTTCGTAAAGAGCGGACCCGCCATCGTATACAGAGGCGTTGGCGTAATCCATGTCCATGAGCCGGGCCATGGCAGTCTGATATTCAAAAATCGCCTGCAGGGTTCCCTGAGAAGATTCAGGCTGGTAAGGGGTGTAGGCAGTATAGAATTCGCTGCGGGATGACAGGGCATCCACAGCTGCGGGAATGAAATGGTCGTAAAAACCTGCTCCGAGGAAGCTGGTCAGATCCGTGGTGTTCTTTGCGGCCATTTTGCCCAGCATTTCCAGAACTGCCATTTCGCTTTTACCTTTGGGCAGGTCAAAACTTTTGGGGCGCAGTTCGGCCGGGATCTCGGCAAAGAGGTCATCCACGGAGTTCACGCCGATAACATCAAGCATTTCCCGGATCTCTTCCGGGGAATGAGGTACGTAAGGCATTGTATCCTCCGGTATAAAAAAATGATCCCCGCTGACTTAAGCGGTCGGCGGGGAAATTTGTGTACTGTATATAAAGAATGGCCCCTGATTAGTGAGCTTCTTCTTCGGTTACTTTTTCATAAGCTGCGGCATCAAGAAGCGCATCAGTCGGACCGGTAATTTTTACTTTGACAAGCCAGCCTTCCCCGTAAGGATCTTCGTTGACTTTTTCAGGTGCGTCTTCCAGTGCTTCGTTAACAGCGATTACTTCGCAGTCAACCGGAGCGTACATTTCGCTGGCAGCCTTTACGGACTCAATTGAGCCGAATTCGTCACCGGCTGCGAAAGTATCGCCTTCCTGCGGAAGTTCGACGAAAGTAAGGTCGCCGAGCTGTTCCTGAGCAAAATGGGTGATGCCGATAACACCGTTTTCACCATCAACCTTGAGCCATTCGTGGGATTTGGAGTAAAGAAGTTCCTGCGGAATCATGGGGCCTCCCTTCTGTATAGACTTATTTTTATGTTTCCTGACCGTGTCATTGTGAATAACTCGCAACTGATAGCATTCCTGCTTAAGAAATAAAAGTCTTGTGTAAGGTCAAATTTCAGAAAAATCTTCAAAAAATTATCGGATTAATTAAAATTTAATTATTTTATAATTTTGCAATCGAATAGTTAGTGTTACCCAAGCTTGTCTTTTGGCGAAAAAAAACATACGAAATGAGTAGATAAGGAGTGTCTTTTTGAAGGATTATGTTTCCGGTGAACGGGAAGTTATAAAAGTAGAGACCGCCGGAAGGGTCTGGAAAATTGAACGAACAGCTGACCTTGAGACCCTTTGGGATGAAATAGGTGAAGATGAGTTCGGTGATGACGAGCGCTTGCCGTATTGGGCCGAACTCTGGCCTGCAAGCGTATTGCTCGGTGAATGGCTTTACCGTAATTCGAAGCTGATTCGGGGACGCAAATGTCTCGATCTAGGTTGCGGACTGGGGCTGACTGCTGTTATCGGACAATCCCTTGGAGCTGAGGTGGTCGCGTTTGATTACGAATTGCCGCCGCTTTATTTTGCAAAAGACAACGCCGTCTTGAACGGCACATCCCAGCCGCTCTGGTTGCAGATGGACTGGAGAGAACCATCGCTTGCAGAGAGTTCATTTGATTTCATCTGGGGCGGGGATATACTTTACGAAAAAAGATTTTTTGATCCGCTGGAAAAACTTTTCCGGCGGGTGCTTAAGCCGGGAGGCACCATCTGGATGGCTGAACCGGTGCGTGATGTGTCGGTTCCGGTCTGGCGGAAGCTTGAAGACCTCGGCTGGCAAACAGCGTTGCCTTTGACCGAGAAAGCCGCCTGCTGCAATGCGGAAATGACTGTCAATATCCGGGAAGTTGTTCCCGGCAAATCCATGTAGTTTTACGGAGGTTTGAAATGGGTAAAACTATTCGTTTCGGAGTTTCCCTTGATTCCGATCTTCTTGAAAAATTTGATAAACTTTGTGATGAAAAAAGTTACCAGACCCGCTCTGAAGCAATTCGTGATTTGATCCGCAACATGTTGGTGGAAAAAGAATGGGATGAAGCTGAGGGGCAGATGGCCGGAACTCTTTCTTTGGTCTATGACCATCACCAGAGCGGTCTCTCTCAGCGTTTGACTGAGTTGCAGCACGACAGCCACGATCTGATCATGTCGACTCTGCATGTTCACCTTGATCATGACAACTGCCTTGAAGTCATGGTGCTTAAAGGTGACGGCAAGCAGATCAAAGAACTGGCTCATCGTCTTATTTCTACCAAAGGCGTGAAGCACGGCAAGCTCGGCCTCACAACGACTGGAGAAGAGTTGGTTTAATGGAAGACGTACAAAACAGTCCTGCAAAGGTCGCCATGTCTATCGACAGGGTCGGTGTGCGGGATTTGACCCTCCCCCTTGTGGTTCGTGACCGGGAATCCGGCAGTCAGCACACCATGGCCAAAGTCGCCTTGTCCGTTGATCTGCCAGCCCATTTTAAAGGCACGCACATGAGCCGGTTCGTGGAGGCTCTGGAAGACTGGTCCGAAGAACTGGACTACAAGAGTTTCTACAATCTTTTAAGCGACATTCTGCGTCGCCTTGAAGCTGAACGCGCCCATGCCAAACTCAGCTTTCCCTATTGCCTGCAAAAAACCTCTCCGGTTAGCGGACGCAAGGGCATAATGAGTTATGAATGTACCGTGGAAGGCGAAATGGTCGGCGATAAGCTGGAGTTTACCCTTGGGGTGAAGGTCCCGGTAATGACCGTCTGCCCCTGTTCCAAGGCCATCAGTGATGAAGGAGCCCACAGTCAGCGTGCGGTGGTGCATATCAGGACAAAGTCCAAAGGATTTATTTGGATAGAGGATCTGGTGGAAATTGCGGAAGATTCAGGTTCGTGTGAAGTGTTCTCTCTGCTAAAGCGGGAAGATGAGAAGCACGTTACCGAAAAAAGTTTTTCTAACCCTACCTTTGTTGAGGATGTCGTCCGCAATGCTGCTATGGGTTTGGAAAAGCATCCGAAAATTTCCTGGTATAAAGTCGATGTGGAAAGTTTTGAGTCAATTCATAATCATTGTGCATTTGCAAGTATTGCCAAGCCGGAATAAGTGATTACTTATATATTAAGGAGACAGAGGGGATTATCCCCACCTGGACTCCGGTGACAGCCGCAGTTGCTTACCGAACGGATAGAGCGATTGCGGCGACACTTTGGATGATAAAAAACTCCCGCTGGATTTGCCGGCGGGAGTTTTTTTTGGGTTGGATTTATTTACCCGTATACGGCTCCTGCTGGGTAGAGCAATGAATTCCTCCACCGCCGAAGTTTATGCCGAGGGTGTTTATGGTAACTACCTTTCGGTTCGGGAATGCTTTTTTAAGCACCTCAAGTGCTTCGGCATCGCGTCTTTTAACTTTCTCGGGCAAACCTTCATGCCAGTATTTCTGGGCCAGAACCACACCGTTTGAAATCAGGAAATTGCAGTAGCTCTGGGCCGGGACAACCTGTATATCTTTTCCTACAGGGAATGCCGTACCGTCTGAAAAGCGCGGGAATGAAACCAATCCGTAATAGGCTCCATCCTGCGGGGTCACTTGGAAATACAAGGGTTCCGGCATGGGGATGCGGATAATCTTGAAGTGCTTGCCGTCCTGATCAACTGCGTTTTTAAGTATACTGTAGGTTTCTTCCATTCGGCGGCGGTTTTCCGCTTCAACCGGACCTTGGGCCGCTTCCTCTTCACTAACTTCAGCCAGCAGAATTGTATCCGGGGCTACAAAGCGGCAATATTCATCAATGTGATTATTGGCTGCAGCACTGCGGTAGGCCACCCCTTTTCCGTCCGGCCCTGGCAGGGTGCTTACGTTGTAAGCATCGTCGTCAACGGTCCCTCTTTTAAGCCAGATAACGTTGCTGACGCCCAGCATTTCTTTGAGTTCTATTTCAATGTCAGCACGTGAAAGGTTGGGGTTACGCTGGAATTCGCAGGCTTCAGTGACCAGTATGGTTCCTTTTCCGTTCAGTTCCCGGTCCCCGCCTTCACTGACCAGACGGGTCATTCTTGAAGGGATTTTGCGCAGCTTGGCTATATCCCGGTCTACTCGTTCCATTATCCGGGATTGGGTGTCTGATTGCGGAAAATAACCCCAGCAGTTGAACCCGAAATCGACTATGCTTTTGTTACCCTGCCTGTCCGTTGTGAAGATGGGGCCAAAATCCCGCCAGTAGAGCATGGTAAAAGGAATGGTCTGGAATGAAATTCTTTCCATGGGGAGTTTGTTCTTTTCTAACAGGGGCTGCACATGTTTGAGTTGACTCTCTTCAGGTATGCAGATGGTGATGTTTGTATACGGAGCAAGATTCTTGGCAATTTCCAGCAGGACATCATCGGTAAGGTAGCCCTTAACATATTCTTTGCTCAGCCAGCCGAGGTAAACCCTCTCCTGTTTTTCAAATTCTCCGGGGAATCTCCATTCGGCAGCAGCAGCGGTAATCACCGTTGCAAAGATAAATAGTGCTGCTAAAAAATAAACTTTACCAATTTTCATCATGTTGCTCCCCCCGCTGGCCAGAGTTGTGATATTTCTGTTATAATAGACAGTAGTTTTCAGGTGCCGTCAACAACTTAGCAAATGCCCGGAATGCGGAAGTATTCTTTAAGGCAGTGTTTTTTGTTATAATGAAGCCCCTTGCACCGGATTCTTGGCGCAAGGGGCTTTATTACTTGGATGTGGTGCTGATTTTATTTTGATTCAACAGCATAGGGCCAGCCACCCTGACCGTTGGTGAGGATGAATAAGCGGTAGGGTGCAATTCCCTTTTTGGCGAGATAGTTGACGGTCCTTTCGGCTCCGCCTTTGCCGCGCGGGCAGATCACTACTATAGGTTGAGCGGATTTTTTAAGGTTATTCACAGCAGCATCAAGCTTGTTTGTATCGGTTGCGGTTTTCACCGGGTAGGCACCGGTTTCGATAGCGCCCTTGATGTGGTGAGCGTTAAATTCTTCAGCCACCTGAATGTCCACGATGGCGACATCTGCATGGTTGTTTACTGCATTGTTTAATGATGCCGCACACATGTAGTTGTAGCTGTCCTTCATGGCAAATGCGTTGGCAGCAATACATACGAACAGGGCTGCAGCTCCAAGCATCAGCGTAACTTTTCTTGTAAAATTCATTAGTTTCTCCTCCTGATTATGGTTTAGATTCAACCTTTAAACTCAGGCAGGAGAATTCGTCGAATAGTAAAAGTCGATAGCTGTGTAAAAATATTCAGCGCTTTTTTCTATATTATACGGGGGTTACTTATTATTTTCAAAACGGTTACGTAATTCTTCTACCCGTTTTTTGTTTACCCCGAAATCAGAATAACCAAGCCTTGCAGCGGAGCGAAGTTCAATTCTGCCTTCAGCTTCATCGTAAATGCATTCCAGATCGTCTACGAAGCGAAACCACCTGCTCCTGAACTCGGCATGTAGGTACGGTCCGCTGCGGGAAACTATTTTGCCGCCCATTTGTTTGATGCATGCCCTAAGTTTTTTTATGACCTGTTTGTTCGTCCCGCTGGCCTTTATTGATTGGACTGTGTGTGCCTTATCGTTTTCCTGTGAAGAAACACAATTGGGGCTGTTTGGACAGGGGGAAAGTTTGCCGCCGTTGATGCCTAGATTTTCCGGTGGGGACGAGAAGTGGGCAGCAGTAAATAACCCAGCGGTGCAGACGATAATAAATAGTGCGGTTAGTTTGTAAATCATGAAGGGGAGGGTAATGTATTACCCGTCTGAAATGCAAGGTAAATAAACGGCACAGTCTGAAAGGTGCTTTGAATCTTTCGTGGAGGCCGATTTACAGGACACAAATATCCCCGGACAGCTTGTGCATATCCGGGGATATTTCTAGGGATTCTAGAAAGGGTTTGTTTTGATGCAAAAAGAACCTTCCTTGAGCAGGTCGGCTATGGATATTTCATCAAGAGCTGCATACATGGCTTTGCTGGCTTTAATCCAGACTTCGCGGGTAGGGCAGTCTTCGATGCGTCGGCAGAGTTCGTCATTCTCAAGGCATTCAACCAATCCTGCATCTCCTTCTAAACTTCGGACCACCGCGCCTACAGTGATGTCTTCCGGGGGCATGGCAAGCGAATGTCCGCCTCCGGGGCCGCGTTTACTGGAAATGAAACCGGCCCGCTTAAGTTCGCGGATAAGTTTTTCAAGATATTTGGTTGAAAGTCCCTGACGGCTGGCAATATCACTGATGCGGACCGGGCCTGCGGTACAGTGCATGGCTATGTCCAATATCATTCGGGTTCCGTATCTGCTTCTTGTTGTCAGTCTCATGAAATTTCCTTCTTGGTTTAGTAGATTATTTAGAAGAGTAATTGCTCCTGGTCAAGAGGGATTGATTTTAGAAAAAGCATTATTGGTTTATGTTTCATGTAACATACTGTAAATAAAGATTTTTTAAGAATTAAAATAAAGATAATTAAAGCTTGCATTTTTGATCTTATCTGGATAAAAGCGTATATTGGCATGCCTGCGCGGGTTGCGCAAAGCAGGCTAAAAAGACCAATACTGGAGAATATTATGAGCCCGAAAGATAACGGGAAGAAAGAGTTTGATGTAATTATTGTCGGCGGCGGTCCTGCCGGACTGTTCGCAGCTTATTACCTTGGCGAGAATACCGACCTTGATGTTCTGGTCATTGAAAAGGGAAAGGCTTCTCTCAAAAGACATTGTCCCATAACCGGAGATCAGGAATGCATTAAATGCAAACCCTGCAACATACTTTCCGGTGTGGGCGGGGCGGGCCTTTTTTCTGACGGCAAGCTCAACTATATTCACAAGCTCGGTAAGACCGATCTTACCCAGTTTATGCCGGTTTCCGAGGCCAAGGCCCTGATTGACGAAACCGAAGAAATTTTTAATCGCTTCAACATGGACGGTCAGGTTTATCCTACCAACATGGAAGAGGCCAAAAATATCCGCAAAGATGCCCTGAAGCATGGCATTGATTTGCTGCTCATCAAGCAGAAGCACCTTGGCAGCGACAATCTGCCCGGCCACATTGCCGGAATGGCTGAGTACTGTATGGACAAAGGGGTAACCTTTCGTACCGGTGAGCACGTTGAGGATATCCTTATCGAAAACGGAGAACTGGCCGGTGTTGTGACCAAAAAAGCAGAATACAAGGCCAAAAACGTCATCCTTGCTCCGGGACGCGTAGGTTCCGAGTGGATGGGAAGCCTTGCCAAGAAGCATGATCTCGCCATTACTCAGCGTGGAATCGAGGTCGGTGTGCGAGTGGAAGTGCACGGGGACATCATGCGTGATCTCTGTTCCGTGATCTACGACCCCACCTTTTTTATCCGTACCAACACTTATGATGATCAGGTGCGTACCTTCTGCACCAACCAGGGCGGATTCGTGGCTCTTGAAAACTATCAGGATTTTGTCTGTGTAAACGGACATGCCTACATGGATAAGAAATCAGAAAATACCAACTTCGCTTTCCTGTCCAAAGTCGTGCTTGAAGAACCGGTTACCGACAATCAGGCTTACGGTGAATCTATCGGTAAGCTGGCTACCATCATCGGCGGCGGCAAGCCCATCCTGCAGCGTTTCGGCGATCTCAAGCGCGGACGCCGTTCCACATGGAACCGCGTACGCAACAGCTTTGTGGAACCGACCATGAAAAATGTTACCTGCGGTGATATTGCCATGGCGCTGCCCGAGCGTATTGTACGCAACCTCATCGAAGGTCTTGAGAAACTCAACGATGTAGTGCCCGGTGTGGCCAACGAGGAAACCCTGCTCTACGCACCTGAGATTAAGTTTTTCTCCACACAGGTGGAAACCAGCAACCAGCTCGAAACCGCTCTGGAAGGTCTCTTCGTGGCCGGCGACGGTCCCGGTGTTGCCGGAAACATCGTTTCCGCTTCCGCTACCGGAATTATACCTGCCAAAGAAATTGCCAAAAGAGCTAAGAAGTAAAGATACGCTATGTGTGTTTGCTGAAACAAGTTCGTCTCTGACGGATTAAACCCTTTTGCAAAAGGGTTTATGGCCCTAAAACTTTCAATGGTTTTAGATGGTAAGAGCTGGAATTGTTTAATTAAAGAAAGGGAGATACTGACATTAAGTCGGTGTCTCCCTTTTGATGTTTCTATGGTTTGTCTTGAAGTGTGGTGACATTGCAACATGGATTATGATAACACCTTGTATTGCTTGTTAGTGTTGTCCTGCTGCAATTTGTGTAACTTTAAGAAGGTAAACATGTCTGCAAGTCCCGCCCTCAATTCAAAACAATCCTCTTCTGTCATTTTTGTGTTTCTTATTTCCGCTTCCGCTGCCCTCGGCGGCTTTCTCTTCGGATTTGATACTGCGGTAATAAACGGCGCAGTGGTCGCGCTGGGTGATCATTTCAAGGTCGGCCCGGTGCTGGTGGGTATGTCGGTTTCCCTCGCACTTATCGGCTCGGCAATCGGGGCTTTGCTTTCCGGGACTGTTTCTGACCGCTACGGGCGTATCAAGCCTATGTTGATCGCAGCTTTACTTTTTACCGTCAGCGGGATTGGGGCGGGGTTGCCTGTAACGGTCTGGGATTTTATTTTCTGGCGTTTTCTGGGCGGTGTGGGGATCGGGCTTGCCAGTGCAATTACTCCGGCTTACATCGCGGAAATTTCACCGGCCAATCTGCGCGGAAGTTTTGGCTCCTTGCAGCAGTTGGCTATTGTTGTCGGGATTTTTGTGGCCATGCTCAGTAACTACATGCTGGTGGGATTGGCCGGAGGATCGGCGGATAATGTGCTTTGGTTCGGTTTTGAAACATGGCGCTGGATGTTCTGGGCCGAAGTTCCGCCTGCTTTGCTTTACGGATTTGCGGCCATGATGATTCCTGAATCACCACGTTACCTGATTGCTTCCGGCAGTGAAGAAGAGGCCGAAGGTATCCTTTCGAAGGTTATCGGAGCGAAGGCCCATGAGAAGATCGCAGAAGTCAAGGAAAGTCTTAAAATAGAATGCGCTACTTCATTTGCGGTACTCAGGTGTGAAGGGGGACTTCATCCGGTGGTCTGGCTAGGGCTCGGGCTTTCGGTGCTGCAACAGTTCGTGGGAATCAACATCATTTTTTATTACGGCTCCATGCTCTGGCGCAGCGTAGGTTTTTCCGAGGAAAACTCTCTTTGGATCACGGTGATTACAGGGGTTGTGAACATTGTCACCACGCTGGTAGCCATTGCCCTTATTGACCGGGTGGGACGTAAGCCGCTCCTGCTGGCCGGGTCCGCCGGGATGGTTGTTACACTTGGTGTCCTTGCCTATTTGTTCGGGGCTGCCCCTCTTGATGCAAGCGGTCATCCGGTGCTGAGCGGAACCTTGGCAACTACCGCACTTTATTCTGCCAACCTTTATGTCTTCTGCTTCGGGTTTTCGTGGGGTCCGGTTGTCTGGGTGTTGCTTGGTGAGATGTTCAACAACCGCATCCGCGCCTCCGCCCTGGCTCTCGGGGCCGGGGCGCAATGGGTTGCTAATTTTATGGTTTCCGCTTCCTTTCCTGCCCTTGTGGAATGGGCCGGACTGGGATTTACCTACTTAATTTATGCTGTTTTCGCTGCGGTGTCTTTTTTCTTTGTCATGTCTCTTGTCCGAGAAACGCGGGGGCGGGAATTGGAAGATATGGAATAATTTTTATCCGGGAATAAAGAAATGGGATATTAGACGCTTTTTTTATTGATTTTTTGCAATAAAAATTCACTTGCATATTGACTTTGCGTCATTTCATTGACAGTGAATGTGTAGGGTTGTCTATTTTATATGATGGAATAATCCGTATAAGGCGGAACAAAATTATAAAGTTCCCCCGGACTAGAATATTTTGGAGGCCGAATGGCTCTTAATTTAGGTGGAATAATTGGAAACAGTCCTGCGCTTAAGGAGGTCTTTGCGATTCTCGCAAAGGTGGCGCCTACAGACAGTACCGTGCTGGTCACCGGGGAATCCGGCACGGGTAAGGAACTGCTTGTACGTGCTTTGCACCGCAACAGTAAACGCAAGGAAAAGCCTTTTGTTCCGGTAAACTGCGGGGCTATCCCCAAGGAATTGCTGGAGTCAGAACTTTTTGGTCATGAGAAAGGAGCCTTTACCCATGCGGTACGCTCCCGTCCTGGACGTTTTGAACTTGCGGACGGGGGAACCATTTTTCTTGATGAAATCGGGGAAATGGATCTTAGTCTTCAGGTTAAAATATTAAGGGTCCTGCAGGAAAAAGAAATTGAACGTGTAGGCGGCACTTCCATCAAAAAGGTGGATGTGCGCATTGTGGCCGCAACCAACCGAGACCTCGAAATCGAAGTGGCCGCCGGAAGATTCCGCGAGGATCTTTTTTACCGTTTGAATGTCATTCCCATGCATCTACCGCCATTGCGTGAACGAGGCGGGGATGTTCTTTTGCTGGCCAAACATTTTCTTGGACGCTTCTGTGAAGACAAGAATACGGAGCCGCTCGGTATTCAAAGCGATGCTGCCGATATGCTGGTGTCATATTCCTGGCCCGGAAACGTCCGGGAACTTGAAAATTTTATGGAACGCATGTGTATCCTTTGTGATGAGAATGAGATCGTTCCAGATGACCTGCCTGAAAAGATCTGGAAGGATGTGGGTAGGGAGCCGAAGAAAAAGGTTGTTGAACTTATGCAGCCTGTCGGTTTCAGCTGGCCTACCCTTGCGGATCTGGAAGAACAGGGGGCCTCAGGGCTCAAGGATTTTCTTGAAAGGATTGAAGACCGCCTCATGATAGAGGCCCTTGAAAAGGCCGGCGGGGTGAAAAATAAAGCCGCAGAACTCCTCGGGGTAAAGCGGACTACGCTCATTGAGAAGATCAAAAAGAGGGATCTGGAAGTATAATAAGTGAAAAAAGTGTGGATTTTGTGAGGGGTAGGCAGGAATATTGCAAAGATAATTGATTGTGACGCTCAGCCGACTTACCGGAGTATTCCGGATCCTTTTTATGGCAGCCGTGTTCTGGTTTGCCTGCCCTCATCCGGGTTACGCCTTGGAGTATTTTGCTGATACCAAGGCTGACATGGATTCCATTCGTCTTGTCTTCGATCAAAAGAGTCTTAACGGTAAAGTTGTCCGTACCGGACGGCAGCAGATTACTATCTCTTTCCCCAAAAATGCGCTTAAGGGTGAAAAGGCTCCAACTCCGGCCCCGCTCTCACCTTTACGAATTGTCAATTCCCTGAAAATGGGGCCCAGTTCCATTACCATCGGAACGCGTACCAGCGCTTTCGGCTTCATTCGCATGCCTGCCGGTAACGGTCAGATGCAAATTCAGTTTTTCCGTGATCCGATCGGTTCCAAATGGCGTTCTCCCAAAGAAAAAGCAGAGCGTGAAGCCGAACGTAAAAAAGCTGCCCAAAAGAAGGCAGCGGCAAGAGAGGCTGCACGTAATAAGGCCGCTGCAAAGCGTGCTGCTGAGAAGAAGGCTGTTCCTCCAAAGAAGGAAACCCCAAAGATTGCTGAACAGGTTCCGCAACCTCCGGTTATCGATGAAGTAGATCTGCCGGAAGATGAAGAGTCTGCACCGCTTAAGCAGGAGCTTGGGCAGGCGCAGGATATATCTGATCCTGTGCAGCAGGTACCGGTTCAGCCGAAAAAACGTCCTTTTTATTCTGTGCCTTATACTTACCGTGCTCCGGTTGCCATGGTAGGTCCCGGGCAGGCACAGCCTGTTGATACTTCCGCTCCACCGGCACGGGCGGGGGGAAGTGTCCGGCGTGGTTCTGTTAATGGAAATGGCGGAATTGCAGGAGGAGAAATCAATCCTCCTGACGGAGCCTCTGCAGGTGGAGCCGTTGCACCTCCTCCGGTAGATGAGGGTAGTGATGGATCAACTGCTCTGGAGGGAACTGCCTACGAAGAAGAATTTCCTGAAAATGAGGCCGCTTCCGATGCGGTTGAGTCACCGCAGAAGGCTGAAGGCAGTGTTTCCGGTCAAGCCAGCGGTCAGATTGCTCCGCCTGATTCCGGTACATCCGGTCAGGTCAGCGGTCAGATTGCTCCGCCTGATTCCGGTACTTCCAGTCAAGCCAGCGGTCAGATTGCTCCGCCTGATTCCGGTACTTCCGGTCAAGTCAGCGGTCGGATTGCTCCGCCTGATTCCGGTACTTCCGGTCAGGTTAGCGGTCAGATTGCTCCACCTGATTCCGGTACTTCCGGACAGGTCAGCGGTCGGATTGCTCCACCTGATTCCGGTACTTCCGGTCAGGTCAGCGGTCGGATAACTCCGCCTGATTCCGGTACTTCCGGTCAAGTCAGCGGTAGGATAGCGCCTCCTGATTCCGGTGTTTCCGGTCAGGAGGCTCCGGCTCCGCAGGATGAGAACTCAGTCGAAGCAACGAATTATCCTCCATTTAAGGATGAAGGGGCGGTTGAAGGTCAGGCTCCTGCAACCGAGGCAGATTCCCTTGATACCGGTGCCGGTGATGTCCGCGATGAGGCCGTAGAGGGTGAGCAGGGTGCTGATGGATCAGATGCTTATCCTGTGGAAGATTCAGAGCAGTTGGCCAGTGACGGTAATGTTGTCGATGGAGAGGAAGGAGCCGATGGTCAGCAGGAACTTAGCCCTGAAGACCGGATTAAAGTAGCTAAAGGTGTTCTGCTTGCAGCTGAAGGGTCTCTTGATGAAGGGGAGGTTGAAGCTGCAATATCCGGATTTACGGAAGTTTCCCTTATGAAGGATTTGCCGCAGGATTTGCGCTTACGCGCTCTTTACGGCAAGGCGGAAGCCTTGACCGAATTCAACCGTCAGGCGTTGGCCGATAATTATGGTGAAATATCCAGCGCGTGGATGGAAGCCATGAATGCTGATACCAAATCGCCCAATGTGCCTATGGCCCTGCTGAATCTGGGATTGCTCAACCTGAAAGTGGGCAACATGCCTGAGGCGAAGGCTTATTTCAATCTGCTTAAGTCCCAGTATCCCAACGATCCCAATATTCCGTATATCAGTTATTACTGGGGTGAATATTACCTCGGTATGAAGGAATATGAAAAGGCCGCGGACCAGTTTCAATATCTTGTTCAAATGTACCCGGACAGCAAGATTGTCCGCGATGCCGCACTTGGCCTTGCCAAGGCCCTTGATGCTCTCGGTTATGATGAGCAGGCTTTTCAGATTATTGACTATATTGATAAACGCTGGCCCCGGTTTTATATCGAAGACCTGCATTTCCTGCTCATGTCGGCCAACACCCAGAACAGGCTGGGCAAGATTGGTGATGCTCTGGATAATTATTGGGCTTACTATAACCTCTCGCCGGAAGCCCCGGAAGCGGATATTGTCCTTGCCCGTATCGGAGATATTTATCTCAAGACGGGCCAGAAAGCTGCAGCTAAAGAAATTTACGAAAAAGCGGCCAAAGATTTTCCCGATAAAGAAGGTGGACTGGTATCCATGATGCGTCTTGCTGAGGAGGGCATTTACGATGATCCCAGCATGAGCCAGATGGATAAGGTTTTTGATCGTCCTTACAACCTGCGTCCTCAAAAAATTTACACCCATATCATTGAAAAATTTCCGGAAAGTCAGCTGGCTCCTCTGGCTCAGCTAAAGCTGGGTATGTGGTACTACTGGAACAAGAAGTATGGTGATTGTCTTGGTGCAGTTCAGGATTTTCTGGATAAATATCCCCGCAGCGGATTACGTGACCGGGCCAGTGAACTCGGCACCCGTGTCTTTGACATGGCCGTTCCTGATCTGGTCAAGGACGAGAATTATGGCCGGGTGGTCAGCTATTGGAATAAGTACGCCGAGAAAAATAATGAAGGCAAAGATGTCAACGACGAGACAAGACTCGGCGTGGCGTTAAGTTTCTGGAAAAAAGAGCAGCCCCAAAAGGCTTTGGAGTTGATTGACCGCTACCTGCAGGGTGAGGAAGTCCCCAAATATTCAGCCATGGCCCTTGATATGGCTTTAGGTATTTATGTGGACGAGCAGGCCTGGAGCAAGGTCACCGAGCTTGTCGATCTTGCCAAGGATAAGTGGAAGCTTGATCCCAAGCAGAAGATTCATATAGAATATGCACAGGCCATGGCTTATGAGAATCTCGGTGAAACCGAGCTCAGCACTCCGCTCTGGGCCGGATTGGCTTCCAATCTGCTGCTGCCTGAATCTTCACGTGCTTACGCCATGTACTTTATGGCCAAGTCTGCTATGAAGAAAAAGGAATTAAAGCGGGTTTTTGTTTACGCTCAGGAAGCATTATCCATGCTCCTTGAAACCGGGGGAGACCGGGAAAAGATCAAGGATTGCATCCTGATGACTATTTTTGCGGCTGAAAGTTCCGGGCGTTACCGGGAAGCTCTCAAATGGGCTGCTGAGTATGACAAATACATCCCGCTTTCTGACCCGGAATGGGCTTCATCCCGTTTTCGTCTTGCCCAGCTTTATGAAAAGGCCGGGGCCACAGCTGAATGGAAAAAGTTAATGGAAGAAGTTGCTGAGAAGAAGCCGGGTGACCTTTACGGACGTCTTGCCACATCAGCACTGGCAACACACAAGCTTGAGCAGGATGCTTCGAAATTCCAGCCGGAACCGGCGTTTCAATAATTATAAGGCAGGTTAATATGAACAGACAGCCCGTTGTTGCCGGACGTTTTTATCCGGACAGTCCTGAACAGCTCCGCAGGGAACTTGAAATGTATATGGGAACCCCTGTACAGGATTTGGATTCAAAGCCGGACCGTCTGGTTATGGTTCCCCACGCCGGGTACATGTTTTCCGGTTATCCTTGCGGCAAAACCCTTGCCCAGAGCAAACTGGCTTCCAGAGTCTTCCTGCTGGGTCCGAATCATACCGGGCTGGGATCGCCTTTATCTGTTTGGGATAAGGGCAGCTGGGAATTTCCCGGCGGTAAGCTGGATGTGGACGAAGGACTGGCCCTAAAGCTGATTGAAAGCGGTGCCGGGTTCACAGCTAATGAGAAAGCCCATTCACGGGAGCATTCTCTCGAGGTAATCGTCCCTTTTCTGCATTACCTGAACCCGCGCGTTAAAATTGTTCCGGTCTGCGTTTCTGAAGCCTCGCCAACAAATTTGCGTAAAGCCGGTGAAGCGATTGCCGAACTTATGGAAGACAGCCCTGAGCCTGTTTCCATGGTGGTCAGTTCCGATATGAGTCATTTTATTTCTGCCGATCAGGCCAAGAAGCTCGACTCCATGGCACTTGAGGCGATTATTCGTATGGACCCGTCCGACCTGTATTCCATTGTCTCGTCCAACCAGATAAGCATGTGTGGAGTCCTGCCCATGACCATGGCTATGTTTGCAGCCAAAAAGCTGGGTGCCACCTCAGGCAGGCTTATTGATTACAGCAATTCAGGTAAAGCCACAGGGGATTATGAACGGGTGGTAGCCTATGCCGGGGTCATCATTAAATAACCGTCCGATTTTATGAAATAGAGTTCAACCCTTGCCAATCGGGAAAAGCGGCATTATTTGTACTGGTCGGGCCTGCTATGGCTTGTCAGAAAACAATAATGCCTCCTGCGGGCGAAGGATATATGTGCAATGAGTTTTGAGAGCGGTTATGCGATCGGTATTGATACCGGCGGAACCTACACTGATACTGTAGTTGTAAAATGTGATGATTCGAGCGTGGTGGCCACGGCCAAATCCCCTACCACACACCACGATTTAAGTCTTGGGCTGGCTTCCTCTCTGGATAAGGCCATGAAGGAAAGCGGGATCAGCCCGGACGAGGTTAATCTTGTCTCTGTTTCCACCACTTTGGCAACCAATGCCATTGTGGAGAACAAAGGGGCTCGGGTCGGCCTGTTTATGATCGGCACCACCAAGGCGCTTAAGCTGCCTGTAGTTACACTGCGTTATGTAAAGGGCGGACATAAAATCACCGGCATGGAAGAAGACCCGCTGGATATTGAATCACTTGTGGACGGTATACAGGACATGGCGGGGCATGTTGACGCGTACGCTGTCTGCTCGGCCATGAGCATCAAGAATCCCGCCCACGAACTCATAGCAGAAAAAGCTATTTCCCTGACCGATCAGAAACCGGTTTTCTGCTCCCATACCATCAGTACCCGCGCCGGACAGGCTGAGCGTGCGGCCACAGCAGTACTCAATGCCCGGCTTATGCCGGTGATGAAAGATTTTCTGGCCGGAGTCGGCAAGGCTCTTAACGAGCGCGGTCTCGGTTCTTCCGTGGTTGTTGTGCGCGGAAACGCCACACCCATGAGCATGGAAGAAGCTGTGCAGCGCGCGGCGGAAACTTTTGCCAGCGGCCCGGCATCCACTGCCTACTACGGCTCTATTTATTCACCGGAAAAGGATGCCCTCATTGTTGACGTAGGCGGTACCACCACCGACGTGACCTTGATCCGTAATTCCCAGCCTACCATTCAGGAGAGCGGTTCCATCATCGGCGACTGGGAGACCCACGTCGAAGCGGTCGAGATGTTCACCGTGGGTGTGGGTGGCGACAGCTTTGCGCGTATTAACAGGTCCGGTAATTTTGAAGTGGGTCCGGGCAGGGTTGTGCCTCTCTGCATGGCCGGGGATATTTCCGCACCGGAAAAATGGATCGGCAAAGGCCATGAATCCCATCTGTTGAAGACCGGACCTTCAGCGGACACAAGTTCCGACGATGCTGTTCTGAAATATCTTTTTGAAAACGGCCCATCCACCTTCGGCCAGATCATGACCGGAACCGGGCTGGGTGAAATCGGTCTTGGCGGCAAGGTACAGAAACTTGTGCGTGAGCAGTTGGTGGAAGAAGTGGGCTTCACTCCCACCGATGCCCTGCATGTTCAGGGACAGCTTGAAATCGGAGACAAGTCTGTTTCCGAAGCTGCTGCCGCTATTCTGGGCAAAGAGTATGATCTTGATGCAGCCGGCTTTGCGGAAATGGTCCTTACGGAGACAAGGGTCAAGATTGAAAATGCCATGCTCGAACACATTGTGCGCAAGGAGATCGGCGGCAATATGGCCGGATTCATTTCCGGGCGTGCGGCAAGCCCGCTGGTCAGCTTTGACGCATCTCTGAATCTTCCCATAGTGGGAATCGGCGCTGCCGCGCAGAAATTGCTGCCTGAAGTTGCTGAGAAACTGCATACCGAAGCTGTCTTTCCTGCCCATCACGAAGTTGGCAATGCTCTGGGGGCTATCAAGATGGCTCTGGATAATTTGAGAAAGGATAGTTGTAATGAGTAGAAATCAACCTTCCGCATATGAATACTGCCTTGAACCTGCCAGTGAAAACAATCAAGTCGAAGTTGTTCACGGCTGGATTTTCAAGGACGAAAAATGGATGGCCCATGCGTGGTGCGAGTTTGCAGATCGGGTTATCGATCTGGGGCAATCCACCCATTCCATGGATAAATCCAATTACTACGCCAGTAACCGGGTCAGCGAAGAACGCTGCCGCCGTTATTCGCGTATTGAGTTCTTTACCCTTGTGGGCGACGAAGGTCATTTCGGGCCCTACGACAAAGAACTCTTTTTTGCAGAAATAAGTGGGCGCGATCCGCTGGAAGTAATCGAATCCGGCGAGGTTGAATAAATTGTCTGCCGGATTTTTTATTACCGGAACAGGAACAGACGTGGGCAAGACTGTGGTTACCGCAGGGCTTGCCCGTTTCTTCATGAAGTCCGGGCGGTCCATCATCACGGTTAAACCTGTGCAATCCGGGGCGGTTGTTCTGCCTGACGGTTCCCTTGATTCCCCGGACGGTGATGTTTATCGGGCGGCCGGGGCGGTCTGGGATATCAGCCGTCAATGTCCATATATTTTCGAGCCGCCGACTTCGCCGCATCTGGCTGCCAGATTGGCCGGGGTGGAACTTGATCCTGTGGAAATCGCCGCTAAAGTGCGTGAGCGCGAGAAGGACGGTTTTTTGCTGGTGGAAGGAGCCGGGGGAATTATGGTGCCCCTGAGTGACGAAGCTTCCATGCTTAATCTTATGAAAGAGCTTGGTTATCCGGTGATTCTGGTTATCGAGAACAAGCTTGGCTGCATCAATGAAGCCCTGCTATCCATCGCAGCACTGCAGCAGTCCGGCTTGGAAATTTCCGGGCTGGTCATGACCTCTCCCAACAGTCCCGCACCGGAAGAGTTCGGAATGGCTGACGAGAATATACGGTTCATTGAAAAAATATCTGAAGTAAAAGTAATCGCTTCTATTCCATATATCGAAAATTGGGATCACAATAATCCTGCGTGTTGGGAGCTTGTCGACCAAGCTCTGGACTCATAGCTGCCGCCGGAGGTACCATGTCCATTCTTGATTTTGACCGGGACCATCTTTGGCATCCGTATACATCTGCTACTAATCCACTGTCTGTTTATCCGGTAAAACGAACCGAGGGTGTCAGGATCATCCTTGAAGACGGTACTGAGTTGATCGACGGCATGGCTTCGTGGTGGTGTGCCATCCACGGATATAATAATCCGGTGCTGGTCAAGGCTTTGCAAAGTCAGGCCGAAGTTATGTCCCATGTGATGTTCGGCGGGCTGACCCATGAACCTGCGGTGGAACTGGCCCGTAAGCTGGTTCGGCTTTCCCCGGAACCGTTGCAGCATGTTTTTCTGGCTGATTCAGGTTCGGTCTCGGTTGAGGTCGCCATCAAAATGGCTATTCAATACTGGTACGCCATGGGCAGGCCTGAGAAAAATCGGCTGATGACCATCCGCAACGGCTACCACGGAGACACAATCGGCTGCATGTCCGTGTGTGATCCGGTCAATGGTATGCATTCCATGTTTACTTCGGTACTGCCGAAGCATATTTTCGCCGAGGCCCCGCAGTGCAGGTTCGAGGATGGCTGCACGGATGAAGATTTTGCGGATTTCAAATCAAAAATAGAAATCCATGCACATGAACTTGCGGCAGTAATTCTGGAGCCGGTGGTTCAGGGGGCCGGGGGGATGCGCTTTTATTCTCCGGAATACCTGAAGCGGGTCCGCGAGGCCTGTGATGAGCATGGCGTACTGCTTATATGCGATGAAATCGCCACCGGATTCGGGCGCGCCGGTACAATGTTCGCCAGCGAAAGGGCCGAAATCAGCCCGGATATCATGTGTGTGGGCAAGGCCATTACCGGAGGCATGATGACCTTGGCCGCAACCCTTGCCACCAGAGAAGTTGCCGGGGGTATTTCTTCCAAGGGCGGGGTATTCATGCATGGACCGACCTTTATGGGCAACCCGCTGGCCTGTGCTGTGGCTAACGCCTCCATCGACCTTCTGCTGAAAAGTAATTGGAAAGAACGGGTCGCAGAAATTACCGGGCTGCTTTGTTCCGGTCTGGCTCCATGCGCTAAATCAAGTGCAGTGGCTGATGTTCGCTGCCTTGGGGCTATCGGGGTGGTTGAACTGAAAGAACCTGTTGATATGGAATCCGTTCAGCGTGAATTTGTAAAACGCGGGGTCTGGGTTCGGCCATTCGGGAAACTTGTCTATGTGATGCCTCCCTATGTGATTTCAAATCTTGAACTTGAGGCTCTTACTTCCGCTATCTGTGAAGTGGTCGGCCTTCAGGGGTAATATTTTGGATAGAAACGAGAAACAGGCCCTGTGGACAGCAGTCCACGGAGGCGCTCCTATTGACGGGCATACAGCAGTTTCGGTTTTAGGCGCCTCCCATGGCGAACTTGCGGAAATCCTGCATGCTGCACATACCATAACTACTCGCAGATTCGGCCGAGAGGTCAGCCTTTGTTCCATAGCCAATGTGCGTAGCGGTAACTGTTCCGAAGATTGTACATTCTGTGCCCAGTCCAGTTATTTTAAAGGAACCCCGGCTCCGGCCTACCCGCTTATGCCGGTGGAGGAAATTCGGGCCTGTGCCGAGAAGGCCGGGCAGTCTCCCCTTGAATTTTTCAGCTATGTAACCAGCGGCAGAGCCTTGAAGGGCAAATCTCTCGACCATGTTTGCGAGGCTGTCGACGGCATGCGCGATAAAAGTTTCAATCATTGTGCCTCGTTGGGATGTCTTGATCTTGAGTCCTTGAAGAAACTGCACGAATCGGGCGTTGTGCGTTACCATCACAACCTCGAAGCTGCTGAAAGTTATTTTCCTAATGTCTGCACCACCCATAGTTACGCGGAGCGGGTGCGGACTGTGCAGGATGCAAAAAAAGTAGGGCTTGAAGTCTGTTGCGGCGGGCTGATGGGGCTTGGTGAAAGTCATGAACAGCGGGTGGAGCTGGCACAGGCGCTTGCGGAACTGGAAGTTGATTCCATCCCTCTTAATTTCCTGATTCCCATTCCGGGAACTCCGTTGGAAGCAGTTGAGCCTTTGCAGCCCCTTGAAATTCTGCTGACCATTGCCATGTTCAGGCTGGTCAATCCCCATGCGGAAGTGCGCATGGCTGCGGGGCGGGCAGCACTGCGTTCACTGCAGTCATTTATTTTTCATGCCGGATGCAACGGACTGATGGTCGGTGATTTCCTGACCGTAGCCGGGCAGGGCATAGATCATGACCTGACCATGCTGAAAGATCTGGGGCTGGCGGTCCGTAATAAAAAATAATCAGTTCCTTATGCACTAAATGATAAAGCCCGGTTAACTGTGTTGACCGGGCTTTATGTTTGAAAACTTCAGTAATGGTAGAGGATTGTGGCTATGTAATCCTGTATTTTGATCAGGATTTCAGGAGATGGCTTCTCAAAGGTCATGCCGAGAATAGTTTTTCGTGAATCTTGTATGCTGCGTTGTACTTTGCATGGAATGAAGGTAGTCCCGTTTTCTGTAAAATAGGGGCAGAAAACCTTCATTTTATCCCCGATTTCAGGGGCGGCATGTTGCTTGTCTGTAATATAGCTTATGCAGCAGCCGCTGGTGCTCAGGTCTTCCAATACGGCTACGTTTTTTTGTCCTTCCAGTTCAACCTGTGCTTCCATGAAGCAGGAAACCCTTTTGTGTCTCCGAAGATTGTAGGATTCAATTCTTTTGGGATATTTCAGGAAAAGTAGCCTGTCCGGAGAACTGATCATTCTGAGCACCTTGGTCTTGTAACCGGACGCAATTCCTTCATGGATGTAGCGGACAGTGGCTTCGTTGCCAGGATACATGTACTCTGCCCAAAGGGATTTGTCCGCATGGTGGACCATGGGCTCTTTGACAATGAGCGATTTTGTGAAATCACCTCCGACAACGATTGTTGGGGCCTTGTCGTTGAGCCCGCCCAGTTCGATGGTGATTTTCAACCCGGGAGTACAGGCGGCTTTCAGTTTTTCCTTTTGAGAGATCATTTGCTTTTCCGTTTAACTATGTACTTCTTGAACATAGAAGCTACTTCAAGTGCAGGTTCAATTTCAAGAGCTTTGTCAAGATGATCCAGTGCCATTTCATCGTTTTTTGCGTCGAAATAAGCTCTGGCAGTATTGAAATGCAAATTTTCATCGTGGGGATTTATTTCGATGGCTTTATCATAAAAAGTAATGGCTTCTTCAAAAAGAGATTGTTTGCGAAGAGAGATAGCAAACAAGTTAAATTCCTGACGCTGCCTTTCCATGAAAATTTTATCATTGTTCAGCAGCCGGTCTATTATGACGGAAAGTTTATCAAAATTTTTTTTGCTGCATTGAACGGACCCCATACCCAGATTGGCCTTGGGGTGTTCCGGGTCAAGGAAAAGAGCTTTGGCAAATTCCTGCTCTGCATTATCAAGATTTCCATTTAGAAATTCTTTTTCACCCTTGTCAATTTTTGATTTCAGGGACTTCAGTGCCGGAAGCGTCTTTTTTTCATAATATTTAAGTTCCGGGGCATACTGGGTTATAAATTCCTTTTTGGTGAGCGCTATGACCATTCCGGAAGGGATATTCTGTTTGTTAAGAGGCTGGACATGGTACTTATCCACGCCGGAACGGGTGACGTAATAATACGTTTTGCTTTCCGCTCTCTGCATGGTTGTTCCAGCTCCGGTGTAGTCTTTAATATTTTTGGAAAAAACACCAAGAACTTGCGAAATGTCTTCCATCAACGCCTCTCTGAAAAATTAATCTATCTCAACTCGGTTGAATGCAACATGTTTAATATATTTTTATGCTTTAAAAATAAAAATTTTGCTTTTTATAAGCATGAATTTTATAAAAGTCGATTATAATCGTTTGGCCGGTGCTGCTCATTTATTGGGCAAAAAAGATTGTTTCTTTATATCTGTTATTTATGGTCTAATTTTGTTTGCGGTGAAGGTATTGTTTTGGGTCTTCTTTGACTTTTTGATAATTAATTTAGTGCAATGAACAACAAAAAAGCCCGTTTATATATTATAAACGGGCCGGGTGTTTTTTGTAGGTCAAAAACTGATTATCCAGAACGGTTACAATCTTCCTTCTTCAACGGCATGACAGGCACAGAGGGTGCCGTTTTCCAGATTGCGTGCAAGAGGGACTTCTTCCAGGCAACGGTTATTGGCAAACTGGCAACGGCCATTGAATACGCATCCTGCCGGCAGGTTGATCGGGGTGGGCACGTCCCCGGAAAGGTGGATGTGTTTTTTCTTTTCCCCGCCTAGAGTCGGAATAGCCGATAGCAGCGCCCGTGTGTACGGGTGTTGAGGATTGGCGAATATTTCTTTGGATGTTCCCAGTTCACAGAGGCTGCCCAGATACATGACCGCCACGCGGGTGGAGATGTGTTCCACAACGGAGAGGTCGTGGCTGATGAACAGGTAGGTCAGGTTGTGTTCTTCCTGCGCATCCATGAGCAGGTTCAGAATCTGGGCCTGAATGGAAACATCCAGTGCGGCAATGGGTTCATCTGCCACAATGAATTCCGGTTCTACAGCCAGAGCGCGTGCAATACTGATACGCTGGCGCTGTCCACCTGAGAATTCATGGGGGAAGTTTCCGGACCATTCCGGGTCGAGTCCTACGTTACGCATTACCTGATGCAGTTTGTCTTTGGCATCGCCCCTTGAGATACCTTTGTTGTGGAAGTAGATTGGCTCTTCAATAATCTGGCGCACAGTCATGCGCGGGTTCAGCGACGCGTACGGGTCCTGAAAGACCATCTGCATTTTTGTGCGGTAGGGAAGCATCTTTGCGTGGGGCAGGTTATCGATGCGCTCCCCGCCGTAATGAACTTCACCGGAATTGGGCGGATACAGGCCCATGATAGTTCTTGCAAGGGTTGATTTACCACAACCGGATTCGCCGACCACGCTTAAAGTTTCACCTTTTTTTATTTCAAAGCTGACATTATTGACTGCCTTGACGATGGTGTGTTTGCGGGTGATGCGTCCGTTTTCCATTTTCAGTTGGTCGAGCAGTCCACCGGAAATGTCGAAGTGCTTGACCAGATTTTTGATTTTTACGAGGGAATCGGTTTGCATGACGAATCTCTATACTTTGTCGGCATGGTGGCAGGCCACCAGAATACCGGATTTATTTTTTTTCAGCGTGGGCAGTTCCTGCTTGCAGATGTCCGTACAGTGCGGGCATCTGGGATTGAAGGGACAGCCTGCGGGCATATTCATCAGCGAGGGCATAGCACCGGGAATCTGGGTCAAACGGTCACCTGCCGCGCCGGACTGGGGCAGAGCGGCGATCAAGCCCTGAGTATAGGGATGCCCCGGTGTTTCGGTTACCTGACGTGTGGAGCCTGTCTCAACAATCCCGCCGGCGTACATGACCGCAATGCGCTGGGTAACTTCTGATACAACAGCAAGGTCATGGGTGATCAGGATCAAGCCCATGTTATCTGTCTCGCAAAGCTCCAGCAGCAGGTCCATGATCTCAGCCTGAATGGTGACATCCAGTGCGGTGGTCGGTTCGTCGGCTATGATCAGGGACGGATCGGTCAGAAGCGAAATGGCGATGACGATACGCTGGCGCATGCCTCCGGAGAATTCATGAGGATACTGGGCCAGACGTTTGCGCGGGGAAGGAATGTAGACCTTGCGCAGTTTTTCCAGCGCAATTTTTTCAGCTTCCTTGCGGGTGACGTTCATGTGGGCAAGCACGGTCTCTATCATCTGGGTTCCGATGGTCAGTACCGGGTTCAGGGTCATCATGGGATCCTGAAAGATCATGGAAATGCGGTTGCCACGCACTCCGCGCATTTTATCAAAAGGCATTTTCGCGAGATCCTGCCCTTCAAACATGATTGAGCCGTTTGAGATATAGCCGGGCTTGGAAATTAGGTTGATGATGGAAAAACCGGTAACGGATTTACCGGCTCCGGATTCCCCAACCAGCCCGAGTCTTTCCCCTTTATCAAGGGAGAAACTCACGTTCCGCACTGCCTCAAGGGGACCTTGGCGCAATGCGAACTCGACACTTAAATTCTTAACATCAAGAAGCGGTTGCATTGTTTACCCCTTGTACAGTTTCGGGTTGAGGAAGTCGCGCAGCCAGTCGCCGAGCAGGTTGATGACCAGAATGAGCACCACGAGCACGATACCGGGGAACATGGTGATCCACCATGATCCGCTGAAGATGTACTCAAAGCCCACGTTGATCAACGATCCCAGCGAGGGCTGGGTCACGGGCATGCCCAGTCCGACAAAGGAAAGGGCGGCTTCGCTCATGATGGCGTTGGCAACTTGAATGGTGGAGATAACGAAGACCGGGGAAAGGGTATTGGGCAGCACATGACGCCACATGATCCTTTTCTGGGAAAGGCCGATGACCTTGGCTGCTTCCACGTATTCTTTTTTCTTTTCCGCCAGAACGGAAGCGCGCACTGTTCGTGCATACTGCGGCCATTCAGCGAAGCCGATGACCAGAATCAGTAATGGAATTGCGATTTCTTCGTATTTGGCAACCCCGAAAGCAGCCTGAAAAATGGCTGAAATAAAAATAGCAACCATATAAGTGGAAAAGGAGAGTTGCACATCGGCAACGCGCATGAGGATCGATTCCACTTTCTTGCCCATGAATCCGGCAACCAGCCCGACCATAATACCCAGAAATGCCTGCAGTGCTACAGCGCCGAAGCCGATGATCAGCGAGACGCGCATGCCGTAGAGCATGGTGGAATAGAGGTCGCGGCCCTGTGCATCAGTTCCGAGCAGGAAGTTCGGGGCCCCGCCGGGAAGCCATGAAGGCGGAATTTCCGCATTCATTATATCGATGTTGTGGGCATCGTAGGGATTGAAAGGTGCGACGAGTGGAGCCGCAAAGCCCATGAACAGAAGCACGACCAGAATAGCGAAGCTTGTGAGGGCAACCTTGTCGTGCAGAAAGTCGTGCAGAAAATATGATTCTTTGAATCTCTGCCAGCGTGATCTGGTTTTCATTTATTTTTGCCCCGTGATTCTGACCTGAGGGTTGACCAGTCCGTAAATGACGTCAACCAGGGTGTTTACTACTACGAAGATCAGCCCGACCACCATGAGGTAGGCTACCATAAGCGGGGCATCTCCGCGCTCCACAGCCTCGATAAACATGAAGCCCATGCCCTGCCACTGGAATACGGTTTCAGTGAGAATGGTAAAGGCGATCATTGTTCCCAACTGTACACCACCCACAGTGATGACTGGAAGCAGGGTGTTCTTGAAGGCATGGACGATCCAGACCCGTCTGGGCATCAAGCCTTTGGCCCATGCATATTTGATATAATCGTTTTCAAGCACTTCCATCATTTCGGAACGGATCAGCCGGATGAAGAGCGGGAGCATGATGGATGAAAGGGCTATGGAAGGCATAATCAGATGCAGCCAGCCGTCAGCGGTAAGAAATCCCGTTCGCCAGCCGCCCAGTGCTACTGTTTCGCCGCGTCCGTAGGATGGCAGCCAGTGCAGTTCAACCGAAAAGACATAGATCATGAGGATGGCAGTCAGGAATACCGGAATCGAAACCCCGACAATTGATCCGCCCATGACAAACCGTGAAAACAGGGCCTTCGGCCGGATGGCTGAATAAATACCGAGCGGGACTGAAAAAATAACAATGATAAAGGCGGAACAGATGACCAGCTCCAAGGTGGCAGGGGCCTTGTTCAGGATTACTTCCAGAGCGGACTTTTTGTAAAAGAAAGAACGGCCTATATCACCCTTGACCGCTCCCTGCATAAAACGTCCGAATTGAACCATGAACGGATCATTGAGACCGAGTTCGTCCCTGATTTTTTCCCTTTCAGCAGCAGACACGGAAACCCCCGTAATCTCGCGTACCGGGTCACCAAAGCTTTGCTTGATGGCAAAGCCGATGAAGCTGATGATCAGCATTACAATGATCGCCTGCGCGATCCTGCGGACTATAAAAGCAAACATTTTTAAATTACTCCAGACGGACAAAAACAATTTGTGGCGCTGCGCGCTTTTGGCGAAAGATTTCGCCTCCGGCGGCCAAAGGGAATAACCCCCTTTGGAATCCTTAGTTGGCTGTCGCTACATATTTTGAAAAGTAGTGGCGAAGCCTTATTGAAAAAGTTTGGGATTCTTAAACCCTTTCCAAAGGGTTTAAGGCCCCCGGCAGGGCTCTCGGAGAATCGCCGGAGGCATTCTTAAAACGCATCAAAGGGAACCCTAAGATAGAGTTCCCTTTGAATTTAGTTTTATGCTGTGATCTCCACTACTTGATGACGAGGTCGCCGAAGTAGGGGTAGTTCTGTACGTTTACGATTTCTTCGGTGTTCATACCGTCCTTGGAAGCCCAGGACAGGTTCTGCCAGTGCAGGGGAACGAATGCTGCTTCGTCATAGAGGATTTTTTCCACTTTCTGGAGCATGGCGTTACGCTTGGCAAGGTCGGTTTCAGTCTGGGAAGCGATTATGAGTGAATCGACTTCCTGATTGCAGTAGTTACCACTGTTGTACTGACCGTAACCGGTTTCCTTGTTGGGGCACATGAGCAGGAATTCAGTGTAGTTGGCGGAGTCTTCGGTGTCAGGATGCCAGCCGATCATCTGGATGTCGGCAACCTGTGCGTCGAACTGATCCCAGTACTGGGCTTTAGGCATGGTTTTCAGGTTAACCTTGATGCCGATTTTGCCGAGCATGGAAACAAAAGCTTCAGAGATTTTTTCATCGTTAACGTAACGGTTGTTGGGTGCGATCATGGTGCACTCGAAACCGTTTTCGTAACCAGCTTCTTTCATGAGCTGCTTGGCCTTTTCAAGGTCATAGCGGGGTTTGAGTTCAGCATTGTAGCCGGCTAAACCTTCGGGACCCTGCTGGCAGGCTACGGTTGCGAAGCCTTTCATTACCTTGTCCACGATACCGGTGTTGTCGGTAGCATATACGATAGCCTGACGAACTTTGGGGTTCTGGAAAGGCTTCTGGCGTTTCTGGTTCAGCTGGAAGGTGATGATGCGGGAACCGGACATGGTTACCAGCTGCAGACCTTCGGTGGAGTCAACGCGTTTCAGGTCCTGCGGGGGAACGGGCATGATGAAGTCAACATCTCCGGAAAGCAGGGCTGCTACACGGGTGGCGTCATTTTTAATGGGGGTCAGGATGATGGTGTCAACGTTACCAGCTTTATCCCAGTATCCGGGGAAAGCCTTGAATACAGTGCGCACGCCCTGTTCACGTTCGGCAACAATGTATTTACCGGTACCGGATTCGTTGACATTGGCAAAAGAGGGGCCGGTCTTGACGATGGCGTCTTTGTCCTGTCCGGACTCATCCTTGCCGGTGTAGAATTTGCTGTCCATGGGGAAAATGTAGGTTGCCATGTTCAGCAGCAGGCCGTAAGGCTCCTTGGTGATGATGTCCACGGTGTTGGCATCAACAACTTTTGCAGGAGAGAAAGGTTCGAAGAGGCCCTTGAAGTCGGCACTTTTCTTGAGGCGGTTGATGGTCCAGACAACATCTTCAGCGGTGAAGGGATTGCCGGAATGAAATTTTACATCTTTACGCAGGTGAAAACGCATGGTCTTGTCATCAATACGTTCCCATTTTTCAGCAAGACGGGGCTCGAAAGAACCGTCTTTGGCCCAGCGTACGAGAGGATCGAAAACCATATGGGAGTACTGGAGCATACCACCGGAAAGCTGTACATGAGGGTCAAGGGAGACAGGGTCGGCATCCATGGCCAGTTTCAGGGTTTTACCGGCTGCAGCTGCGGGAGCTTTTTCAGCAGTTTCCTTTTTGGCAGGGGCCTCTTCTTTTTTTTCTGCGCTGCATCCGGCAAGTCCTAGGCTCAGGATGGCAACAAGCGCAAGAAACAGTAATGAACGTTTCATCCTCACACTCCTTAGAAAGGGTAAAAATAATAATAAAAAGCACCTAGCGCATAATTTCAGGGACATCCTGAAAAAGACGCATATCGAAATGAGTATTATAGCAGATAAAATTGCTATAGCTTACGGCTTCCCCTTGCCGTATGCGCTTAATATTATTACTCTTGATTGAGTTTTTTCTCAAATGTTTAACTCGCTGAAATGTTTTGTTAAAAATTATTTATTAACATGGTTGTCGCAATAGGCACATAAAAATCCAGAATTTATGAAAATAAAAAAATATAATTCGTTTGGCTGCGTATTTTTGCTGTTTTTATTTATGGTTATGCTTAATGGTTGTTCTTCGTTAAATCCTTTTGCTGATTCCATTACGGAATACGATATGGATGGAAAGCACGAAATCAGCCTCGGACTAATGCCCGGAGAGCAGCTCGCTTTCGAAATGCGCAATCCCGGTTCAGGTGGGTATCAGTTTGACGGGGTTTCTTTTGACCCGGATCTGGTGAGTCTGGATAAATTCAAGATTATTAAAACGGATTCCGGCCTGATGGGGGATTTCGGGCGCTGGCGATTCGAGTTCACCACCATAGGGCTGGGGGCGGCTCCGGTAATCATCAATATTAAAAGGCCGGGGGAAGGTACCCGTGATGCCTACAAGGTCATCAATATGGATATCACAAAAGACGGGCCGCCGTTTTTTCAATGGTAATTTTTGTGGTTGGCTATATTTGTAGTATTTATTTAGATAAGTTTATTTATGGTATGTGTGTATTTGTGTCTGAATGTGCAGTAGCAGTGATTCTCATGTGATTGGCCACTTGACGATTTGTTGAGTGGACATAACTGACAAAGGATTTATTGTGAAAAGATATGATTTGAAAAATTGGAAAGGAATTATTCAGTCCGTAAAAGGTCCAATTGCATTTTTTGCACTTGTTGTTTTGGCTTTTCAGGTAATTCTTTTGGCTCTTGTGTATAAAGGGGGGCCTGAAACTATGAATTATCTGATTTTTTTATCATCTTTATCGGTAATTATTCCAATTTTGGCCGTTTCTTGGGCTTTTGTCCGTTCTTCTCATAATATTAAGAGTACATCAGATAGCAAGTCTCCGGTTTTGGCTCGGAAAGTTCGAATTTTTATTACATCGCCAATGTCAACGTATAAATCTGATAAGGAATATCGACAGATTAGGTTAGATCTAATGAGCGTTGTGAATTTGCTTAGAAGATGTGAATTTGTTGATGATGTTTTTTTCTTTAATGAGAGGTTTGAGTCTCTTGAAAGCTTTGAAAATGCAGATTTAAATGTACCAGAGTACTTTCATAAAATTAATCAATGCGATTATTTCGTACTTATTGTTGCTGATAGGCAATTCAGCAGCATACATTTTGAATCTGGATTTGCTTTAGCTAAAGAAAAGAAAGCAATATATTTTGTGCATGATTCTGACTGTCTTCCGTTTTTAACTAAGTTGGCCGTTTTTGCTTATCCTCACACGATACGAAGCTATGAGTTTTCATCGTTTAATGAAATTGGGAAGATATTATGTAAGCAAGAAAGTTATATTTAATCTGTTATGCATGGTCTGAAGTAAGCAGCACCCTAAAAGATAGATGTGCTGCTTAACTCCTTACTCAAACCGTTGATCTGTTTTAGTCAGATTATAGTCCAGCAGCGTTGTGCCGGGACAGATAGCGGCAATCATCTTAACCGGACTCATGTACATTGATGTCCAGTCAAAAGTCAGTTTCAAAGTCCGCTCATTTATTTCATGGAATTTAATCAGCACGGGGCGGACGTTCTTCTCCTTAACCTTTTTCTTGGTGGTGTGGGAGACGATATATTCATCCGATTGGGCATATTCACGCAGACGATCCATTTTGTCTTTGGCTTCATTTTCAGGGCAGGTGAAGATCAGGGTGAACTCCTCTATTTCAGGATGTTCCTGTTTTTTGGATAAATTCAGCGGATCAGCCCCTACAATCTTCATACCCATGGGCATCTGCCGGTTGAGGCGGTCCACCAGATCCTGTGCGCTGATTTTGGTGCGCAGCATAATGTTCATCCATTCCTTCATGCTTTCTACGCCTACGGGCAGTGCGCGTCCGAAGGACATGCGCGGCATGGGATGGAAACCCTGCGAGAATGTCAGCGGCAGTTCCGCACGGCGCATGGCCCGTTCGATTACCGGTTGCAGGTCCAGCTGCGACAGGTAGGCTGAGGTCCCTGTTTTGGTGTACCAGAGTCTGAAATGACAGCCTTTGATGCCGAGGTCCGGTTTTTCTGCCTGTACGAAATCAGGGACATCCCCGGTCTGGTCGCGGGTTTCGAAAACCATTTTGGGGCGCAGGTCCATGGTTTCGGACTGCTTTTTGAGCAGGGATTTTCGACCGTCAAAGTTGCAGACCCCGCAATTGCGGCACTCTTCGTAACGGCAGTCCCCGGTAATTTTTTCGGATATACCGCGCTTGAGTTCCGCGAGCAGGAAGCGTTTGCTGACTCCGGAGGAAAGATGGTCCCATGGCAGGCGGGCATCATGATCCCGTGCTCCGGTGTACTCTTCCGGAGTAAGCCCTTCTTCTTCCATTGCTTCGAGGTACGGCTCAAGTTTGAGGTGGTCTTTCCAGCTGGAATAGAGCGCTCCTTTTTTATAGGCCTTTTCGATTACCGGGCCGAGCCTGCGGTCACCGCGTGAAAAGATACCTTCGAGGAAGGTCATGCGCGGTATGTGCGATTTCATCTTGATGCGTTTCTGCTTGTCGAATTTTTCACGCATGTAATCAAGGCGCTCACCTATTTCTTCAAGTGAAAGCTGGCGTTCCCACTGGAACGGAGTGTGCGGCTTGGGTACGAAAGGCGAAACAGCAGCGGTAATATTCAGTTTTTTAATATGCCTTCCTGCCACATCACGCACTTTCACGCACAGATCAACGATGGCATCAAGGTCTTCAAATGTCTCTGTGGGCAGGCCGATCATGAAATAGAGTTTGATGTTCTGCCAGCCGTTTTCATAGAGCATGAGTGCGTGGTCCAGCAGGGCTTCTTCGGTGATGCCTTTATTGATGACATCACGCATGCGCTGGCTCCCGGCTTCCGGTGCGAGAGTTGCCCCGGTGCGGCGAATGGTGGCGATGCGTTCCATTATCGGTTCGGAAAGGGAACCGACGCGCAGGGAAGGCAGTGAAATCGATATCTGCTCGGCAGCACAGTTATCGAAGCATTGTGCGAAAAGGGTATCCAGAGCGGAGTAGTCCCCGGTGCTGAGCGAGAGGAACGAGGTTTCCTCATATCCGGTTTCTTTCAACCCATCCATAAGGGTTTTGTTCAGGGTTTCCGGTGTGCGTTCGCGGACCGGGCGGTAGATGATCCCGGCCTGACAGAAACGGCATCCGCGGGTACATCCGCGGGCGATTTCCATGGTCAGCCTGTCGTGAATGACCTGACCGTAAGGGAGGATTTGTTCCTTGGGAAAGGGGATGGGTTCAAAATCTTCCACCACTGCTTTTTCCACAAAGAAATCGCCGGGATTCTCGGGATCGAAAAATTCGGGAATGTAGATCCCGGGCAGTTCGGCTAGTTTTTCAAGGCGTGCTTTTCTTCCCAGTCCGGATTCTTTGCATTCGGCAATGACTTCCATGACCCTGATGATGGATTCTTCCCCGTCACCGAGCATGATTACATCAAAGAAATCCGCCATAGGTTCGGCATTGAAGCAGGCTCCACCTCCGCCGATGATCAGCGGACAGGAATCGTCTCGGTCGGCCGCTTTGAGCGGGATGCCGGAGAGGTCAAGCATGAAGAGCACATTGGTGTAGCACAACTCGTGTGTCAGGCTGATGCCCAGTGCATCCACGTCCTTGAGAGGAGTGTCGCTTTCAAGGGTGGACAGCAGTTCGCCGTGTTCACGCATTATTTCGGCGGTTTCCTCGCAGGGGGTATAGGCCCGTTCTGCGTAAAAAACATCGTGCTTGTTGACAATTTCGTAAAGGATTTTCTGGCCGAGATAGGACATGCCTATCTCGTAAAGATCGGGAAAACCAATGGCGATATGAGCCTTGACCTTAGCAGGGTCCTTGTGGACGGAACCCCATTCCGAACCCAGATAACGGGTAGGACGGGGCAAAAGGGGGAGCAGCTTTTTCAAAACTTAAACCCTATATTTGATGCGCTATGCGCTTTTTATGAAGATATTTTTTGCCTTCGGCGACCAGAGAGCCCTTTTGCAAAGGGTTTAAGGCTCCCGGCAGGGCCGCCGGAGGCATTCAAATTTATTTTTTCAAAAGATCGGAAATGTTGGAAACGTTACCGCCGCCCATGCCTGCACCCATGCCGCCGAGTCCGCCTGTGGAGAGTGTCAGGTTGCTGGATGCTTCAAGATACTTGGTGGAAATATCCTCGGGACAGTTTTTGTAGGTGTAAAGGATGTGGCGTCCTTCGATTTCACCTTCGATTTCGTTATCAAAAGGGTAGCCGAAAGGCAGGATCATCATCTGCACGCCCTGCTGCGCGGGGACAGTCTGGAGTACTGCGGGATCATTGATTTTGTTGTTTGCTTCGTCCCATTTGCCGATAACCATGTCGCCGTTGATCAGTTTGAAAAGCTTTACATCGTAAGCCATTAAAATTCTCCTTGTCAGGCTGCGCGAAGCCGGGGCGCGTGTGCCTGTTAAAATTTCATAAGAAAAAAAAGACCGGACGGGTTTTATAAAATCCGGTTCCGGTTCATTGGTTGCGCTTTACGGCAACTCGTAAGAATTAGTGCCTCAAGGACGGTGTGTCAAGGCTTAGGGCGGTATGAGTGTAAATTGGAAAGCTTGTTTTCAAGCTTTATTTAAATCTATTCAAGTTCAAGCAGTTCCCGGTGGCGAAAGCAGCTCACCAGATGATCGTTAACCATTCCGGTCGCCTGCATGTAGGCATAGCAGATTGTAGGGCCTACGAAATTGAATCCCCGTTTTTTCAGGTCTTTGCTCATGGCTTCTGCTTCAGCGGTCTTTGCTGGAACTTCCTCTAAGGACTTCCATCGGTTTTGAATTGCCTTTCCGTCTGTGAATTGCCATATGTAAGCATCAAAGCTGCCAAATTCTTTTTGCACATCAAGAAATGCACGGGCATTGCGGACAGCGGAATTAATCTTGAGCTTATTGCGTATAATTCCTTCCTCTTGACGTAGAAGCTCAATTTTATTTTCATCAAACCGTGCGACAATTTCAGGATCAAAATCCGCAAAAGCAGCGCGGTAGTTTTCGCGTTTTTTGAGTACGGTCAGCCATGAAAGTCCGGCCTGTGCCCCTTCAAGGATGAGAAATTCAAAATGGAGCCGGTCATCATGTATGGGAATTCCCCATTCGGTATCGTGATAGGCTATTTCAAGATCGTGCTTTGCCCAGGGGCAGCGGGTGTGGTTCATGGGAAGACTCCTTATTTAGATGAAGTGGGATGATATTAGGTTTAGTAAATATGTTCAAGGAAGTCTGGTTCATTGGTGAACTCTTCCTGATCGAAAACAGAATATTCTAGCTTGCCATGTATGGAGTAGTAAACGGCAGGCATTATTTTAGGAGATATTTTTTGATTAAGAAAAGTACCAACAGAGATGACTATCAGTATGTCAGTAACCCTTTTTCCGCTATGTCCAATGAATTCTCAACCGGGCATATTATCGCCGAACACCGTCATGTCAGAGCGCAACTTGTTTTTGCTGAGTCAGGTGTAATGGAAATATATGCTGACCATAAATGCTGGTTTATCCCTCCCCAACGGGCTTTTTGGCTGCCCTCCAATGTCCCCCATTCTATGCGGGCCCACGGACTTGTCGCATTAAGAACGTTTTATGTTGCACCGGATATGTGTCGTACAGATGCTCCAGATCACCCTCTGGCTGTAAAAGTTTCTCGTTTGCTGCATGAACTTTTGGTCGCGGCAGCCAGTATTCCTGTTGATTATGATCTGAATGGGCGCGATGGATTACTGATGCAGTTGATTAATGAAGAAATCAATTGGGCGGATGGGGAGTTGTTCAACCTAGCATGGCCAGAGGATGAACGTATCAGGCATATTTGTGAGCAGTTAAAAGATTACCCTGCCGACTCCCGGTCCTTGAAAGAATGGGGGGAATTGATTGGGTCCTCACATAGAACCTTGTCCCGTTTATTCAGGAAAGAAACAGGGGTTACTTTCATGGAGTGGAGGCAGCAGGCGCGTATTCTCTACGCTCTCCCCCTGCTGTTGTCAGGAGTGTCGGTATTGGAAACAGCATTGGCTGTGGGATATGAGACACCGAGTTCTTTTTCAGCTTTGTTTCGGCGTTTAGTCGGATTGTCTCCCCGTGAATATTTGAAAAAGTAAATGTGAATTGTCCTGTTTGGCGTTCTTTTTTTCCGTTTAGCGTTCGACGGGACATCGTCTGTACTCCTAGTATGCACCGTCTGTAGATCACTTTGTCTGCAGATTCTGTATCGAAGGAGATTATATGTATAATGTGAGAAAAAGAATGACGCTGGCTTTTATACTTGGGCTGGTCATTCTTTGTCAGGCGGCAATTGACATTTACCTACCATCGCTTCCACAAATGGCTCACCACTTTGGTGCTTCTGTGGATCAGGCTCAGATGACAGTTTCCATTTATTTGTTTGGATTTGGCGGGTCACAGATTTTTTATGGTCCTCTTGCAGATCGTTTCGGCAGAATGCCGGTTTTATTGTTTGGGTTGCCTTTGTTCGTAATATCGAGCTTTGGTATAGTGTGGGCACCAACTATTAATTTTATTTTGTTGTTTCGTTTTTTTCAGGGAGCTGCTGTCGGGGCCGCAAGTGTCTGTGCTCGGGCCATAATGCGTGATGTTTTTACTTCAGAGGAACTTCCTGTCGTTTCGTCATATATGTCAATGGGCTGGGCCTTTGTTCCAATTCTTGCCCCTACGCTCGGCGGTATAATTCAACAGCATTTTGGCTGGAAATATTCTTTTATACTCTTGGGCCTTTTAGGACTGATCTTAACCGGATGGCTTGTAATTTGTGTCGGCGAAACTGGCCGCAACCGTTCTACAGGTCTTTCTCTTACGCGCGTTACGAAAGAGTATTGCGGTCTTTTTAAAGAATCGGAATTTAAAAAGAACCTGCTTCTGCTGGTACTGCTGTACAGCGTCTTCAGCTGCGTCAATGTGGCAGGACCTGTTATATTTCAACAACAGTACAATGTTTCTGCCATACAATATGGGTGGATTATGCTGGTTGTAGCTTCAGGTTATTTTGTAGGATCATTCCTTAATAGCAGGCTTTTACTCAGGATGTATCCTGTCCGTATTATCGGTATGGGGGCGTTTCTTCTTTTCATCGCTGCGTTAGGAGGTTTGCTTATTGAATTGTCTGGGGGGGCGACTGTCAGCACTTTAATGTGCTCCCTATTTGTTGCATATCTTGCTTTGGGGCTTATTTTTGCCAATGCCATTTCGGCGAGTCTGCGTCCGTTTTCTAAGCTGGCTGGTATTGCAAGCTCTATGTACGGGGTTATTCTTTTTTGTTCTGGCGCTGTGGTCAGTGCCGGATATGCATTGTTTTTTGAGTCATGCAGCACCAACCTTGCGTATGCATTGTGTCTGATTAGCGGACTGATGTTATTTAGCTATTGGTTCTTTTTCTCAAAAAAAATAAGGAGAGATAAATGTCGTCATTTTTTATCGAGAAGTGCCTGATCCCAAAATTGAAAAACTCCCCGCCTGGCGCAGGGAGTTTTAGGGTACGGAAGAGTTGATTAGTAAAAATTCCGTAATATTTATCCGCTCAGCTATGAAACTTCCGGGTTTGCATTTAAAATCTCGCGCGGTTTTTTGAGCATTAAGATCGCCGCCGCGCCGATAAAACAGCATGTGCCGCAGATTGTGAAGGCCAGCGGGAAATTGTTTATATCCCCCAGCATTCCTCCGAGCAAGGGACCTCCTATTCCGCCTGCTCCGTAAGCGAGGAAGATATAGGGGTAGTTCTGCCCCACGTTTTTGGTTCCGAAGGTGTCGGCTGTGATGGTGGGGAAGAGGGCAAAGTTGCCGCCGAAGTTGAATCCGATAATGGTCGCTCCCACATAAAGCAGAAAAGCATTCCCGGCCATGGCGGTGAAAGCAAGCAGGGTTGCGCCCTGAATTGCGTTCATGAGCAGGATGGAACGCTTGCGGCCCAGCTTGTCACTCATTGAGCCCCAGATGATACGGCCCAGTCCGTTGGCAAGGCTGAAAAAGACAGCCATGGCTGTTCCGGCTATAGCACTTGCCTCGGCTGCACTATGGCCGGAAGCCTGTAATGCCTCCATGGGGTAGAGTTTCATCAGCCCGATGGACATGAGGCCGGCGGCGGCACTGAAAGTGAAAGTGGTGAAGATGAGGTAGAATTGCGGAGTCTTGAGCATCTCGGTGGTGCTGAAGTTCTCTTCTTCTACTTCATTTGCTGCTGCGGGGTTGGTTTCAGGGTGGTAACCTTCAGGTACCCATCCTTCCGGGGGGAAACGCATCCAGATACCACCTGCTGCAATCATTAAACAGAAGAGCAGGCCGTATAGTGAGAATGTGGCGGAAAGACCGATTGTACCGATCAGATTACCCCATGCTCCGGCCAGCTTTACCCAGGCCATGGCTCCGAAACCGAATCCGGCTACAGCCAGTCCGGTGATGAATCCTTTTTTATCGGGAAACCAACGCATGCCCACAGCAATGGGAACCACGTAACCAAGGCCGATTCCGGCACCGCCGATAAGCCCGATGAAAAAGCACAGGGCTGTGAAGCTGGTTCCTCCGGTAATTCCGGCAAGGGCATAGCCTGCTCCCAATACAAGGGCACTGAGGAAGGAAAGTTTCATTGGCCCCCACTGGGCAATTTTTTTCCCGGCCCAGACCATGGAAATAGCGAAACTGACCAGCCCGATGGAAAAAACAACCTGAGTTTGAAACTTGTTCCAGCCAGCCTCAATCAGTGAGGGTGTGAACACCGACCATGCATAGATTGCCCCCAATGCCAGTTGCATGAGCACCGCTCCCGCAACAGCAAACCATCTGTTCATTACTCTCATGTCACTCATTTCGTCCCCTGGTTTTGAAGTTGATCTTTATCTGTGTCTCCAATCCGGGTCTTTTCTGCTGTTCTCCTTATCCGTTCTGTCATAAAAGCATGGCCGTGCTTTTGATGCATTCTATTTTCGGTGAACGGGGATACGAAATGAGTTTTTGTGTTTGGGAACGCTTAGTTACCGCCTGTCTGGAGAAAATCTCCGTTTATGGGAATTTTAAGAGATGTTACTCACTCAATGATCATGTCCTCGAATGATTCACGCCAGCCTTTGGGGGGTACTTGAGTTCCCGGCTTCAGATAGCCGATGGCAATAAGCATTGGAATCCAGTAGTTATCAGGGATGTTGAACTCTTTACGTACAGCTTCATGGTCGAAACCGTCCATGGGATGAGACTCCAAACCGTTTGCGGTGGCTGCGTACATCAGGGACATGGCGAAAAGACCAGTGTTTTTATTGGCAAATGCCTGTGCCGCCATTTCGTCGCGTCCGTACAAACCTTGGGTTACCCCGGCAAACCATTCTTTCTGCTCCGCTTGCATTTTTCCTGACTCAACAAAGTCGTTGAATACATTTTCAACAGTGGATTTTTCCAGCTTCCATCCTTCGCGGTCTGCAAGCAGGATGAGGATTACCGGAGCTTCGGTTACCTTGGGCTGGTCGAAGGCCAGTGCACGCAGGGCCTGTTTGCGCTCTTTGTCACGGACAACTTTCAGTTTCCACGGCTGCAGGTTGTAGCTGGATGGGGCTTTTGCAGCCTGCTCGACAATTTTCTTCAGCAATTGCTGCTCGACATCGCGTTCAGGGTCAAAATAATTTACGGCTCTTCTTTTTTCCAAAATTTCAGGGAAGTTCATTTAACAATCCTTGTGGTTTAGGGTGCTTGATAAAAGTGCCTTGCGCATATTCCTGAAAAGCTTTTTCCAGTTCTTCTGCGGTATGCATTACAATAGGACCACGCCAATAAATCATTTCATTAATGGGTTTTCCGGTAAGCAGCAGGAAACTGAGCGGAGAGTCTCCGGCATTGATTACCAGCTTGTCACCGTCGTCAAAAAGGACCAGCGATCGATTTTTTACTTTTTGGCCGTTAACCGTACCGTTGCCGGCGGTTACATAGATAAAGGCCGTGTAACCTCGCTTGGTGGGGTGAGTGAATTCATTTCCGGCGGGAATTTTTATATCCAGATATTCCGGGTCAATGCCGATGCCTTTCGCCGGGCCTTTTATACCGTCTACTTCTCCGGCAATAATTTTGATAAAGCTACCGTCTTCGCGCTTCACAGTTGGGATGTCATCAGCTGGAATTTCACGGTATTCAGGGTTAATCATTTTATTTTCTGAGCTTAAATTAGCCCAGAGCTGGAATCCGTGCATGGATCCGTTTTCGTCCCCCTTGGGCATTTCCTGATGGATTATTCCACTGCCGGCAGTCATCCACTGTACATTGCCTGCCCCGGTAACAGCCGAATTGCCGAGACTGTCCCCGTGTTCCACATCGCCCTTCAAAAGGTAGGTAATGGTTTCAATACCCCGGTGGGGATGCCACGGGAATCCTTTTAAATAATCTTCGGGATTGTCGGACCGGAAGTCATCAAGCATAAGGAAAGGATCGAAAAGGGAGGCTTCAAAGTATCCGAAGGCCCGGTGTAGTTTTACTCCGGCACCTTCATGTACAGGTTCGCCGTAAAAAATCTGCTGAATTTCACGCCGCATTGCTTTCTCCTGCAAAGACTATTGAGTCGACTGATCATGATAGTATCAACTCAGAGTGGATTTGCAAGAGTGAGGACAAAAAAATAGACCGGAATACACGATGCTTCCATAGCCACCTTCCAAAATAGATAGAAGCATTTTTCGTGTATTCCGGTCTCATCCGGTACAGAGCCAGCTGCTGAATTATTGCCCGGCTCTTTTAAAAGAGCCGGGCAACTTCCGGGCAACCTTTTGCCATACTTATGGATTCATTATTTCTTCATAACCTTCGATGAGATCGGTCACTACTGAAGGATCAGCCAGTGTCGAAGTATCACCGAGGTTCGAAGTGTCGCCTTCTACAATCTTGCGCAGGATACGGCGCATGATTTTCCCGCTACGGGTCTTGGGCAGGGATGGAGCGAACTGGATCACTTCCGGGGCCGCCAGGGGACCGATTTCCTTACGGACGTGCATACGCAGATCTTTAATCAGGTCGTCGTCTTCATCGTATTCGGACTTGAGGGTTACGTAGGCGTAAATGGACTGCCCTTTTACCTCGTGAGGCATGCCTACAACCGCTGCTTCGGAAACTGCCGGGTGGGAAACCAGTGCGGATTCAATTTCAGCGGTTCCAAGCCTGTGGCCTGAAACGTTGATTACGTCATCCACACGGCCCATAATCCAGAAGTAACCGTCTTCGTCCCTGCGTGCTCCGTCTCCGGATTCGTATACGCCGGGGAAGCCTTCAAAGTACTGCTGCTTGAACCTTTCCTGATTGCCCCAGACGCCGCGCAGCATACCGGGCCACGGTTTACGGATTACAAGAAAACCGCCTTCATTGGGACCGACTTCTTCGCCGTGGCGGTCCACGATAGCCGCATCAATGCCGGGCAGCGGGAGGGTTGCCGAGCCGGGCTTGAGCGGTGTGGCGTAAGGCAGCGGAGAAAGTATATGTCCTCCTGTTTCCGTCTGCCACCATGTATCAATTATGGGCAGTTTACTTGCACCGATATTTTCGTGGTACCACATCCATGCTTCCGGGTTGATCGGTTCACCGACTGTGCCGAGAATGCGCAGGCTGGAGAGATCGTATTTCTTGGTCCACTGGTCGCCTTCACGCATGAGGGCGCGGATGGCAGTGGGTGCGGTGTAGAAGATGTTTACACGGAATTTTTCACAAACCTGCCAGAACCTTGCCGGGTCCGGGTAGGTGGGAACGGATTCGAACATGATGCTGGTGGCACCAAGAGCCAGCGGTCCGTAAACAATGTAAGAGTGTCCGGTTACCCAGCCGATATCGGCGGTACACCAGTGAACATCATTATCCTTGAGGTCGAAGACCCATTGGCAGGTGTGGGCGGCATAGGTCAGGTAGCCGCCGGTGGTGTGGAAAACGCCTTTGGGCTTACCGGTGCTGCCGGAGGTATAGAGGATGAAGAGCGGATCTTCGGAATCCATCAGCTCGTAGGGGCAGTTGTCGGTTATTTCCGGGTCTTCCATGAGTTCGGACCAGAGACGGTCACGGCCTTCGACCATTTCAACTTCATTGTTAGCTCTGGGAACAACGATGCACTGTTCAATGGAAGGGCATTCCTTAAGTGCTTCGTCGGAATTTGGTTTGAGCGGAATTTTTCGTCCTCCGCGCAATACTCCGTCTCCGGTGATGTGTACTTTTGCGCCGCAGTCATTGATGCGGTCACGCAGGCTGTTGGAGCTGAAGCCCGCGAAAATGATGGAGTGGGGTGCCCCGATGCGGGTACAGGCCAGCATGGCGATAGCCAGTTCCGGGATCATCGGCAGGTAGATGGAAACCCGGTCACCTTTCTGAACGCCCATTTTTTTGAGCACGTTGGCAAAGCGGCATACTTCGCGATGAAGCATATCGTAGGTGTATACCTTTACTTCGTGGTCTTCCTCGCCCTGCCATATGAGTGCGGCCTTGTTGCGGCGCCCATTTGCAATATGGCGGTCAAGGCAGTTGGCAGAGGCGTTGAGCTTGCCGCCTTCGAACCATTTGATTTCCGGTTTGTAGAAATCATAATCAAGAACATTGTCCCACTTCTTGTCCCATGTAAGCAGTTCTTCGGCGCGTTCAGCCCAGAAACCTTCCATGTCGTTAATAGAACGGTCATAGATAGCTTTATATTCTTCAAGGCCATTCACGCATGCTCCGGGGAAATCGGCAGGAGGATTAAAAAGTCTGTTTTCTTTGGAGAGACTTTCAATTTTTTGTTCTTCAGTCATAGGTTGCCTCCTGAGAGTTTTTTAGTGCATGTGTCAGCAGAAAATTTTTACCGGATGTGAAGGTTATATACATTTTCCCGGTTACATGCACATGCTTTTCGATAAGCGGTGGCAGAAAATCATTCAGTGGAGCAGAAAACCGTTTGGCGGAAAGTTTGTGCCGTTTACCCGTAGAAGTTACCGTTTGCTGTGAGTGGCGTTGTCTTCAGAGTTGCGGTATACCAGTAAAAAATTAACAAAACGAAGCGGCGAATCAAAAGGGTTTAAGCCCCCGGAGGGCCGCCGGAGGCTCTTCCCATGAAAGCGCTAGTCATAAATCTCACCCGTTTCGGGGATTTACTGCAGACCCAGCCGGTAATTACGGCTTTGGCCGAGCAGGGCTATGAAGTCGGAGTCATGTGTTTGAAAAATTTTTCCGGGACAACACAGCTCCTACGCAATGTAGCACAAACTTTTCCTTTGCCCGGAGCATCGCTGCTTGCCGCTATTGACAGGGACTGGCGCGAGGCAATCAGTGTTTTTGAATCTTATTGCGCGGAAATTGAGGGAACTTTTAATCCTGCATTGGTAATCAACCTGACGCCAAGTGTTCCCTCGCGGCTGATTTCCCTCAGGCTTGGTCAAGGGCGCGAAGTGCGCGGCTTTGCCATGGATGAATTCGGTTTCAACGCGGATACCTCTCGCTGGGCCGGATTTTTGCAAATGGCATCCTCCAACCGCGGTGCCAGCCCGTTTAATGTCGTGGACCTTTTCAGCAGGGTGGCAGGCATAGATCGTCCGGCAGCCTTTGAACTGGCCGAGCCTGTACTAGAAATGAAAATTGCGGCCTTGAAGCTGTTGGAAAATCCTGCTCCGGGGGCCAAAGGTTTTGTCGGTTTCCAGCCCGGAGCCAGTGAGGATCGCAGACGTTGGCCGGTTGCTTATTTCAGGGAGCTTGGTCACAGCTTGTGGAAACAAAAACGTATGGTTCCAGTTTTGCTGGGGACCGAAAGCGAGAAGGAACTGGGCCAGCGCATTCTTGAGGGGGCTAAATTTCCCGCCGTAAATCTTATGGGCGTTACTTCCCTGCAGGAACTTGCAGCGGTGTTGCGCCGTCTAAACCTGCTGGTGACTAATGACACAGGGACCATGCATCTTGCCGCCGGGTCAGGTACCCCGCTGGCGGCAATTTTTCTGGCTACAGCCCAGCCTTGGGATACCGGACCGGCTGCAGTCAATCTGTGTTGCTTTGAACCTGATCTTGATTGCCATCCCTGTCCTTTCGGGCAGAAGTGTATTCATGAAAATATATGCCGCCGGGCTGTAAGCCCTGAGACTGTTTTTGAAGCCGTCTCATTATTTATTGATAGCGGGGAGTGGCCGCAGCTGGAAAACAGAGGTGTTCGTGCATATCTTACAGGGCGTGACGAGCAGGGCATGATGAGTCTGGTTTCCCTTTCCGGTCATGATCAGAGCGACCGCCATAAATGGATTTTTTTGCAGCGTGAGTTGTATCGTCGTTTTCTTGACGGAGAAGATGTTTCCGCCGCTGATCTGCCCCGGATTGAGCTTTCTACCGAGCTGCGGGAAAGATTGCTGGAATCCCTTGGCAACTGTCGGGATGTTTTGTTTCTGCTTAGCAGACAGGTGGTGCTTCTAAAGGCTGATCCCATTGAAGCCATGAAGATGAAGTTTTTAGCTAACCTGCAAAAAATACAGGATATTATGTCTTCGTGCCCCGAACTTTCCGTGCTCTCTTCCATGTGGATGATTGAGTCTCGGACTCACGAAAATCTGGATGGGGTTATGGATCAGTTGGCTCGTTATATGGCGCTTGTCGGAGCTTTATCTGCTGCTTTGGATTGAGTATGGCATGAGTCTTGAATGATATATGGCGTACCGGACCAACCGGAAAAAATTACGTACCTAATTCAGGAGGAGAGTCATTATGATCGTTATTGATGGAACCAAAACTGATCTCGACATCAGAAATTTTGAAAATCTTGAGCAGGTTTTTGATAAGGTGCTGGAATCAGGACACCTGACAGACCGCATTGTAACTGATGTCATGGTTAACGATGAACCTTTCAGTGAAATTTATCCCAACCAGTCGGAAGATATTGAAACTTCAGAAATAGACCGCCTTGAGATCATAAGTGCTTCCGCTATTGAGATGGCATCTGCTATCACACTTGAGCTGTACAAAGTTGTGCATATCATGTCCGGCGGCGGTAAGCAGGTCGCGGAACTTTTCAGGCAGGCCGATGATGCTGAAGCCCTTGAACTTTATCAGGATCTTCTTGATGTAGTCAGGGACTTTCTGAGTATGGTCGGTAACCTGCGTGACCAGTTTTCCCTTAAACACAGCGATGAATTTGAAAAGGTTGTGGAAGATTTTTCCGGTCTTTTTACTGAAATGACCGAAGTTCTTGAAAACGAGGACTGGATTTTGCTGGCTGATTTACTTGAATATGAATTCCTGCCTTCCGTTGAAAGATGGAAGAATGTTATCTCCGGTATTCGCGAGGATCTCAGGGAGGTAGCCAAGAGGTAGACTGTTATGGCCGAAACCTTGGAACTTCTGGATCAGGCTCTGGAAATCGGATACGAGGAACTTAGATTTCTTGTGGCAGGCGAGGTAGATGATGCCTTTGATGCTGCAGAAAGAAGAGGAGTGCTCACCACCCAGGCCCTTGAAACCAAAGAGAGCGTAAGTCTGGACCAGATTCTGGAAAAACTTAACAAGCTCAAGAATCTGCAGGGACAGCTTACTTCGGAGGCAAAGAAACTCCACGCTTCTCTCAGGGCAGATATCGGGCGGCTTAATAAGGAAAGTACCCGCTTCAAGGGGTACGGCAATGTCGCACGCGGCACCCCCTTGATCGCTAACCGTTACATCAACAAGGTTGGATAAACCGCAGGACGATGCATAACTGTCCTTCTGCGTAACCACGGTACAAAAAATCCCCCTGATGCATAAGCGTCAGGGGGATTTTTGAGTCTGATTTCAGTCAAATTTTTCTGCTACATCTTTACCCAGTCAATGTGCTGCTCATTTTCATCGCGCATCTTGCCGCTGTATGTGAACTCCACGCCAACCCGGCAACTATGTCCGTCCATATTTTCAATGGAGCGGATCTTGCCCGCATACCAGAATGGTTTAAAAATTTTCTGCCGGAAATTGAACATAAAAATGTTGATCAGCACATCATCATCAGTATTTAATTTTGATTCCACCAGCCCGGGAGATGCTCCCACCCCGATACCTCCGTTGGAAATATTGATGACCTGATTATCCTCGTGCCCGGTAGAACGGGGATCATAAGAATTGACAGCAAGGTCCGGAATGCGGTCAGCAAAGGATGTGTCACCGGAGTCGGCAGCTCCAAGCCATAGTTTGACGCGGATGAACTGCTGGTCAACAACCCGTTTGCGTTTGTGCCTGCGCCGTTTGACCAGTGCAAATTTGCCGGGCGGGGTCAGGGTCATCCTGCCGCAGCCGTCTGTGTCACATTCAAGAGAATTTATGGTGGAGTGAAAAGAGTTCACTTTTCCGGCCATGCTCTTTTCCGGAGGGAACATCAGAATTATTTTATCATTCTGTTCAAGATGTTTGATGCCGTTTTCTTCAATTATTTCAAGATGGATACGGTCCGGCTTAACTGCGGTGAGTACCGCCCTGCCCAGAACATCATTATGTTGGCCGGCTGCTGCAATGTCCATAATGGTTCCGCTTTTCTGAAAAAAATGAACAAAATCAGTCGGCTCTTGGGTTTTCTTTTTCGGGGATTTGGGTCGCAGCCACATAAAGGTGAAAATAGCCGCCAGCAGGGCTGTCAATCCTGCCGCAGCCAAAATCAGGTATAGGGATTCCTGAGGTAGGGTCGAAATAATTTTTTCAATGGGACCGACCACTTGTGACTGAATCAGATCAATGATGTATTGAAAATTTAATTTTTCCATTGTCAAATTTTCCATAGCGGCTATTATTTACAGTGATAATTTTTTACCATCCATATATGTATGGTCAGTGGCTGTTTATTGTCAATGTTATGTAATTGCTGGACTAAGAGAAATATTCTGGCTAATCCTCTCTTTTGCGTACGGTTATTGCCCGTTATGCAGGGGTTTCACTGTGCTGGGTACGGTGTATATTTATGTTAACTAATTGAAAGCAGGGCTGTTTGATAAAATGCTCGAAAGAACTTTTTGCCATCTCAAAGGAATAGGAAGCAGTACAGAAGCCAAGATATGGCAGGCTGGCGTGAACAATTGGAATGATATTCTGGACGGTGTAGACACCCCTCTTTCCGATACCAAAAAAAATGATCTGGAAAAGGGCTGCGGTGAATCAAAGCAGAAACTTGAAGAGTATGATGCCAATTGGTTTGCCGATCGTCTTCCAGCTTCTGACCAGTGGCGGCTGTATTCGCATTTCCGGGATAATGTAGCCTACATTGATATAGAAACCACCGGAACCGATGCCCACAATTGTGATATCACCACCATAGCGCTCTGGAACGGCAAAGAAATCAAGACCTACGTACAGGGTAAAAATCTTTATGAATTCGAGGATGAAATTGCCCGCTATCCGTTGATAGTCAGTTTTAACGGAAAGTGCTTTGATGTTCCGTTCATTGAAAAATATTTCGGCCTGAAAGTTGAGGCTGCCCATATCGACTTGCGTTTTGTGTTTCGTGCCTTGGGCATTACCGGAGGCTTGAAAGGCATTGAACACTATTTCGGTATGGATCGTGGTGATGCGGAAGGTTTGGACGGTTATTTTGCTGTCCTGCTTTGGAATGAATATGAGATGAACGGTGATGAACGCGCTCTTGATACTTTGCTGGCTTATAACGTGCTGGACAGTGTTAATCTGGAAAATCTTATGATCAAGGGGTATAATCTTCATATTGAAAGATTTCCCCAGCATGATCTCGAGCCGATTGCCGAGAAGGTTGAACCTTTGAACCCTTACAAAGCTCACCGGGAGGTGGTCGAGGGAATAAGGGCAAAATATTCCGGGGAAGGATCGTTCCGCAGATTTTGATTTTTATAGCGGAACAAAGCCATTTCTTCCACTTGGACAAAATGGAATTTTTTTCCTGAAAGGCCGTTTTCAAATCCGAAAACGGCCTTTTCTTTATATTTTCAAAAATAAAATATATATTTAATTTAGTATGTTATAGTGTTGTGTAGAGTTTTTATACACTCCTGAATCCTCTTGCTTAATAATTGGGAACAGTCTGTGCATTTCACCGTGCAGTAGGTAAAGCATGCCTTTATGGTTTTAATAATGATGTTCGCAAGGAGTGTTGAAATGCAGGAACAGAGCACAGTTGAGATAAATAAGATTCACCACGCGTTCATGGGCCCGGAAGAGATGGTCATAGATCCATCGCTATATTCTGACAGTTCGTTGCTTGCAGATGTGGACCGCATGAGTGATCCTTCGGTCAGGATCTCAGATTCCATGATTATGGGTATGGTTCTCAAATTTTTCTATTGCTACGTGCATAAGGGCGGTTTTGATCAGCCTGTTGCCCTTGAAGAAGTGAGCAAGCTGTGTGAAATGTTCAGTCGTCACCGGAGTCTTAATGAGCCTGATGACGACATTGAGCTGATGAATTACCTGCGTCAGTGGTCTTTTTCTTTGCGTATGCTTGCGGACATAACCAAGACCAGCCATATCATCCGTTCCATCGTGACCCAGAATATTGCTCCTAATCTTCTTGAACAGGACGAATACGTAGGGCTGGACATAGGTACCGGAACCGGAATCCTGCTCCTTGCCCAGTATATCCATGCCCGCCGCAACGGTTTTAAGGAGATAACCCTTTACGGTATTGAATATGATAAAATGGTCGGCTTGCAGAGCTATAAAATTTTTACACAACTTGGAATTGCCGAAATAATTCTCGGTGATGCCCGTGATGCCAAGAATTATGCACCGCTGGCCAACAAAACGGTGACCTTTGTTTCCAACGAAACCGTGGCTGCCATGCATCAGCCTCTACGCCGTGAACATTTCGTCTCCATCTGCAAGACTCTTTTTCGCACCATAGGAAAGAATATTAAAGATGCGGCTTTCTTCCCTGAAGGATTAATCGCTTTCTGCAAAGATATGAATGTCTCCGTACTGCTGGCGAAAAATACCGCTTTTCAGGGACCCAAAGAATATCATGAGATGAATCTTTTTCCACAAGGCATCATAATTGAAGGAAATATTGTTCCCCTGCATCAGCTTGGCGAAGAATTGCTGCCCTATCTTTCCGAATGGGCCCAGCGTAGTCTGCCGCGCAGGTGGTAGAATCCGGCACTTTACACAGCATCATAAATATATAATGATCCGCGCGCCTCGCAAGGGGCGCGCTTTTTTGTTTTGAATGCCCCTCTCTTTCAATGATGTTATAGTTCCTTTATGGAGTTCCGTTTGAGTTTCGACCAGTTTAAATTTGACATGCGCCTTGTTTCCGGTATTCGCAGTGCCGGGTACGAGGTTCCGACCCCTGTGCAGTTAAGGGCTATCCCCGTAGTGCTTCAGGGACGTGATGTTATGGGGCTGGCTCAGACCGGAACGGGTAAGACTGCCGCTTTTGTCCTGCCTGTTCTGCAACGGTTGCTCAATGCGGGAGCGGAAAAACGCGGTCCGGCACGGGTGCTTGTTCTATCCCCGACTCGAGAGCTGGCTTTGCAGACTCATGAGGCTTTTATTGAATTGGGTAGGCAGACCGGAATTCGCAGTGCAGCGGTTTATGGCGGTGCAGGTATCGGCAGACAGGCCAAAGAAGTCAAAAAAGTCACTGTGGTCAATGCCACTCCCGGCAGGTTGCTTGACCTGCATGAACGGGGCGAGATCGATTTATCACAAGTTGATACCCTTATTTTAGATGAAGCGGACCGTATGCTCGATATGGGCTTCATGGATGAAGTGGAAAAGATACTCGGCATATTGCCTGCCAGTCGTCAGAATCTGATGTTTTCGGCTACCATGCCTGATGAAATCAGCAGGCTTTCACAAAATATTCTCCGTGATCCAGAAGTTGTCCGGGTGGCGGTAACTGTAAGTGCGGACGGGGTAAGCCACTACAGTTGTCCTGTGCCCCTGCATTTGAAGCAGAGTTTCCTGAAAGTTCTGCTCAAGGAAATTGAATTTGAGCGGGTGCTGGTTTTTGTACGCACCAAACGTTGGGCCAGAAGACTTGCCCAGCGTCTGATCAAAGGCGGTCTGGCTGCTGCGGACCTGCATGGCGATCTTTCCCAGAGCAAGCGTAACCGGACACTCAGCGGCTTCAAGTTCGGTGATTTCAAAGTGCTGGTAGCTACGGATCTTGCCGCCCGGGGCATTGACTGTTCTAATATTTCCCACGTCATTAATTATGATATGCCGGACAATGTTGAGATTTTCATTCACCGCACCGGCAGGACCGGACGGGCCGAGACTAAAGGTATTGCTTATACCTTTGTTGCGGATGAAGACAGAACTCGCCTTACTGAAATAGAGGAATCCCTGGGGTACGGGCTGGAACTTTTTTATCTGGATAAATTCAATTACAGCGCACCCAAGCCTGACTTCAGCGTTTCAGAAGATACAAAAGGGTGTAAAAAAATCAGCACCCAGTCAAAAAAGAAATAGTTTTATATATCGAGGCTCCATGATAAAAGGAGCGGATAATATGGACATGGTAATGAAAAAATTCTGGATCACCACCTTAGGTTGCAAGATCAACCAGTATGAAAGCGAATCAGTGCGTGAGCGCTGGCTGCGTATGGGATACGAGCAGGCTGAGAATGATGCCGAGGCCCATGAGATTGTCATCAACTCCTGCGCTGTGACTGCTGCGGCCCTGCGTGATTTGCGACAGACAGTACGTGGCATCAACCGCCGTAACCCTGAAGGAAAAATTATCATTGCCGGATGTGCTGCACAGGTTTTTGCAAAAGAGCTTGCTGAACTCCCCGGGGTTGCTGATGTCATTCCGCAGGAACGTAAATTCGAGTTGCTCAAGCTTGAAGATCAGCCTGAAATCTCTGAGGGGCATACTCTTTTCCAGCCTTTTGAGATCGATGATTATGAACGCTCAAGGGCGGTGGTCAAAGTGCAGGACGGCTGTTCGCATCGTTGCACCTACTGCATTGTGCCCATCACCAGAGGGCCGAGTGTGAGCCGTTCGGCTGATGATGTTCTCAATGAAATTTCCCGTCTGCTTGATTCCGGGTTCCGGGAAATGATTATCAGCGGCATCAACCTCAGTCATTACGGACGCGAGTTTGATGAGAGTTTTGATTTCTGGGATCTCATGAAACTCATCGAAGATGAGTTCGGCGCAGAGTGGGGCGGGCGCGCAAGACTGCGTATCAGTTCTCTTGAGCCGGGCCAGCTCAATGAGCGGGCGTTGGAAGTTTTTTCAAAATCCAATCTGATCTGCCCTCAGCTGCATCTTTCCCTGCAAAGCGGTGACCGTGCGGTGCTTAAACGCATGGGCCGGGGGCATTACAAGCCGGAAGATGTGTTGGTCTTTTTGGATAAACTTAAGGACGTATGGCCTGTTTTCGGCCTTGGAGCGGATATTTTGACCGGTTTTCCCGGAGAAACCGAGGAAGAATTTAAAAATACGCTTGAATTTTGCCGTAAACTGCCCCTATCTTATGCGCATGTCTTTCCGTATTCTGTCCGTCCGGGGACTGCTGCGGCTTCCATGAAAGGGCAGCTGGACGGGCCGACAAAAAAGGAACGGGGCCGGATTCTGCGTGAAATGATAGAAGAAAAGAAGCAGGAATTTCTGCACCAAATTTCGAAAATGGACTCGCTTAAAGTCCTTTTTCAAAACAAAAACAAGGGTATCTGCGAATTTTATTCCACCTGTATTCTGGAAGAAGGATTCGAAAACAAAGTGCCCCGTGATTTAATTGAAGTAAAACCCGTCGCTGCAAGCAAAGACAGCCTGACGGTAAAAATAAAATAAACAAATTTACCTCGGCGAAGCCCGATAAGAGTTTTTGGGATTCTTAAACCTTTTTTTAAAAATGGTTTAAGCTCTCGGATATCCGCCGGAGGCAAAAGGAGCAATAAATGCCCGTAAGTATGACCGGATTTGGTCGCGCTGAGACCACCGAAGACAAATGGAGCCATGTTTGGGAAATCCGTAGCGTTAATTCACGTTTTCTGGATTTGAAATGGCGTCTGCCCAATTCCCTGCGCGGTTATGAATCCCGCTGGGAAAAAATTGTAAGAAAGTACGGCTCCCGCGGTCGGGTGGATTTGTCCCTCAATCTGGAAGTTTTCAGCACCGAACTGCTGGGGATAAGCCTGAACCAGCTGCAGGCCAAAGCAATGATTGATCAGCTTAAAGATATGGCTGTTGCGGACGGCGTGGAATTCACCCCGGACTACAACAGGCTTTTTAATATTTCCGGCCTGTGGCGCGACGCTTCCAGCGAACCTGATCCTCAGCTCGCCGAGTCCATCAGCGCGGGCCTTGAGAAGGCTTTGGCTAACTGGAAAGAATCCAGAGAAGACGAAGGTGCCGATCTCGTGCGTGATCTTGAAGAGCGTTTTACCCTGCTCAGGGAATACGCTGAGAAGGTTAAGGTCAAGGTTCCTGAAATTCTGGAGACCAAGCGTGAAGCCCTGATCGAAAGAGTAAAAGGCAACATGGAGAATCTCGGTGCCGAATACATTGAGGACCGTATGGTACAGGAAGTAGCCATCCTGACCGATAAGCTGGATGTTTCCGAAGAAATTACGAGACTGGATGCCCATCTGGAGCGTATTTTTGAAGTCCTGCGCGGTAACAAGGATGCCGGTAAGCGTCTTGATTTTCTGCTGCAGGAAACCTTCAGGGAAATCAATACCTGCGGTAACAAATGTCAGGATTCAGAAGTGAGCAGGATTGTGGTCGAATTCAAGGCCGAACTTGAAAAATGTCGTGAACAGGTTCAAAACATTGAGTAATCTGGCATGATGCAGAAGCAGACCTTATTAAATATCGGATTCGGTAATTTTGTTGTTTCAAGTCGGGTTATCGCCATCGTCAACCCTTCTTCTTCGCCCATGCGCAGATTGCGTGAAGACGCAAGGCAGGAAGGCCGGCTGGTGGATGCCACGCAGGGCCGTAAAACCCGTTCCATCATTGTTACCGATTCCAATCATGTTATCCTTTCAGCTATTCAGGCTGAAACCATTGGTCACCGTTACACCTCCGAGGAGGGCGACAATGACTGATATCCCGGCTCCGAAGCAGAAAGGGCAGGTGCTGGTCCTCTGTGCTCCGTCCGGTACCGGAAAGAGTACTCTCGTAAAAAAGCTGCGCGGGGAATTCCCGCAGGTCGGTTTTTCCATTTCCTGTACCACACGTAATCCGCGTGAAGGTGAAGAGGACGGCAAGGATTACTTTTTTCTGAGTGTCGATGAATTCAATGAAAAGTTGGAAGCCGGGGAATTTGCGGAATGGGCCGAGGTCCACGGCAATTTCTACGGCACCCCGAAAAAACCGGTGGAAAAGATGCTCTTCAAGGGCATGGATATTCTGTTTGACATTGATTTTCAGGGCTGTATGCAGTTGATGGAATCCATGCCGGAGGGTATTTTTGTTTTCCTGATGCCCCCGTCCTACGGGGAGTTGCGCAAGAGACTTGAAGGACGCAATACCGACACCGAACATATCATTAATCGCCGTATGCGTAATGCCATGGAGGAAATGGCTTCCGCCCCGAAATTCGAGTACTGGATTGTGAATGATAATCTGGAAAAGGCTTACGCGGAACTTAGGGCCATTTACCTTGCCGGAAAAAACCGCCCCTGTAGTAATCCGGGGCTTCTTGAAAGTATCTTAAGTACATGGGAATAAAGGGAGTAATATGTCTGAATTAGTTGTTGCCCTCGATTTTAAAGATGCACAAAGCGCAATTGAAATGGCTGAAAAAGTACGCGGCGTGGCCCCTTGGGTGAAAGTCGGGCTGGAACTTTTTTGCGCTGAAGGTCCTGAGATAATTACACGGTTCAAGGAAATGGGTTTTAAGGTCTTTGTGGACCTGAAATTTTTTGACATTCCCAATACAGTGAAAGGTGCGGTGCGTTCCGCCACCCGTGCAGGGGCTGATATGCTCAGCCTGCACGCTCTTGGAGGGGAGCGCATGGCACTAGCCGCCCGTGAAGGCCGTGCCGAGGGAGCTGGTGGATCCGAGGGACCGCTGCTTATGGCTATTACCATTCTGACCAGCATGGATGAGGAAGATATTCCTTTTCCGGTTCCTGATGGATTAGGTTCCGCTGTGCTTGATCTGGCTCTTGCTTCATCGCAGGCCGGGCTGGACGGCGTGGTCTGTTCCGGTCTTGAAGTCGAAGCCATCAAGGAAAAATGCGGCAAGGATTTTCTGGCCCTTACTCCGGGCATCAGGCCCGCATCTGTTTCCGATGACCAACGTAGGGTGGTTACTCCATCTCAGGCAGTTGAACGCGGTTCAAATTTTCTCGTAGTCGGCAGGCCGATTACCGGAGCGGATGAACCTGCGAAAGCCGCACAAAGGATTGTTGCTGAAATGAATTCATAATGAGGGGCGTATATGGCTGCCAACCGAATTAGCGGTGTTTTTTCTTCAAGTACCGAATCAACTGTAGGAACCGGAACGACCAGCCGTCAGACCGTGCAGAAAACCTATTGGTTTGTGCAGGAAAAGGATAGTGGTGCTTTGGAAGTGCAGCCCTTGAATAGTAATAATGTTCCTTCCGGTCCGAAACTCATGGTCGAGCGCGATAAATTCCTTGATAACTATAACCCTGAGCCGGAGTACTTTATAGAGATTGTCAAGCCGAGCATGGAAGCGCTTGAGGGCAACATTAAACGCGGAGAAGGGCACCGCGCAAGCGGTGAAAGCTACAGCGCGGAATATGAATTCGGGCATGCCATTGATATCGATGAAGAGAATGTGCGGGCCAATTTCGGCCTCGGGCTGACCTATCTTGAGCGCGGTGAGACCGGGCGGGCGGAGGATGTCTTCCGCAGACTGGTAGGCATCGGGGCTATTTATGAGCCGCAGCACAAACATCTTTTTAATGATTTCGGTATCAACCTGCGCCGGAACGGTATGATCGACCAGGCTCTTGAGTATTACCATAAAGCCGAGGAACTCAGTAAGCACGATGAGAATCTCTGCCTGAATATTGCCCGGGCTTATTACGAAAAGGGTCAATTTGAGAATTGCATCGAGTATATTAAAAAATCACTGAAGATTAACCCTGAACTGGAAGAAGCGATCATGTTCTGGGGCTACCTGAAGAACAATGGTTATCTATCTGACGAAGATGATGATCTGAATCTTGATTTTGACGATTTTCAGGAAAAGCAGGAAAAAGAAGGCCCTATTGCCGGCCTTGAGATTGATTTTTAGCTGATTTCACGGAGACTGTTTTGCCCAAAATATGGAAGCTGCGAAGCGAGGAAGAATTGCCTTCCTCTATCCCCGCTATTGCCGATGAACTAGGTATCACCGAACTTCTTGCGGAAATTCTTTGGCATCGCGGCTTTCAGAGCCGTGAGGATATGAACCTTTTCCTCTCTCCGGGCTTACGTAACCTCTGCAAACCTACTGAAATTCCCGGTCTGGAATTGGCCGCCCAAGTAATTGCCGATGGTCTTGCCCAGGGGAAAAAAATGGCTGTCTGGGGCGATTATGATGTGGACGGGGTGACCTCAACCGCCGTAGTAAAAACTTTCCTTTCCGACCGTGGCTATAAATGCGGTCACTACCTGCCTAACCGTCTGGAGGAAGGCTACGGCCTTAATGTGGATGGTATCAAAAAACTTCACGGGCAGGGTATAGACCTGCTTTTGACTGTTGACTGCGGGATTACCAACAATGCTGAAATTGCGGCTGCCAATGAGCTGGGCATGACCGTAGTTGTTTCCGACCACCACCTTCCCGGTGAAGAACTTCCCCCGGCTGCAGCCATCTGCAATCCCCGTCTTACAGAATATAACGGACAGACTTTTGAGGACTGCCCGTGTGCTGCTTTGGCAGGGGTGGGCGTGGCCTTCATGCTTATGGCGCAGGTTAACAGGCTGTTGCCCGGTGATCCGGTGGATGTACGTGCCTATCTGGATTTTGTGGCCCTTGGTACCATTGCCGATGTGGTGGAACTGCAGGGCCAGAACCGTATTCTGGTTAAAAACGGCCTTCTCATGCTCAAGGAGGCCAAGCGTCCCGGACTTGCCGCTCTTAAGGTGGTCAGCGGATATGATATGTTTGCTGCTATCGGTGCCGGACAGGTAGGCTTTGGGCTGGCTCCGCGTATCAACGCTTCGGGCAGGATGGGAGATCCCGGCCGGGCGCTCCAGCTTCTGATGGCTGAGGATATGGAAACCGCCCGTCCCATTGCCAAGGTGCTTGATGATTTGAATACCGAGCGCAGGGCCGAGGAAGACCGTATTCTGCAGGAAGCAATCGCGCAGGCCGAAGAGCATATCAAGCGTGACAACCGGGCCGGATTGGTCCTTTATTCCAAGAACTGGCATCCGGGCATTATCGGCATTGTGGCTTCCCGTGTGGTAGAAAGATTTTACCGTCCCACAGTTATGCTTTGTGAAGAGGACGGGATTGTTAAAGGTTCAGCCCGTTCCATCAAGGAATTTCATATCCACGAAGGTTTGACCTCCATGTCTGAATTGTTTCTCAATTTCGGGGGCCATAAACTGGCTGCCGGCATGTCCTTCAAAGCCGACCTTCTTTCCGAATTCCGGGAAAGATTTGATCAGGCCGTAATCGATAAGATAGGTTCCGAACCGCTTAAGGCCTCGCTCAAGGTTGACCGTGAGTTGCCGCTGGAAAAGATTGATTACGTACTGCTCAAGGAACTGGAACTCATGCAGCCTTTCGGCATGGGCAACCCGGAGCCTGTTTTCACAACTCCTCCAGTTGAAATTCTGGAACGCCGTCCCATGGGCAAGGCCCATGTCAAACTCACAGTCACTGATAAAGAAAAGACCCGCCGGATGCCTGCCAAGGCATGGCGCATGGCCGAAGAACTAGGGTCCGAACTTATCGGGACCACTATGCGTTTCGCTTTTTCGCCAAAAATCGATAAGTTTAACGGCATCCCGACCATTGAACTTACTATTCGGGATTATACCCGAAGAAGGCAGTGAAGTTGATGCGCTACGCGCGTTTTCGATTTGATTTAGCCCCCGGCGTCCAAAGGACCTAAGGCCCTTTGGAATACATATCAGTGGGTTTGGTTTTTAACTCAACCGTTCAATATCAATAAATTCAGTAGTAGCCGTATGGACTTTGAAACGGTGTCCGTTGATCTCGATCAGCGGAGTGCCCAGCGGAATTTCCATGGTCTGGCGGTTAACCACCTTGGGACGGCTGCCCCCTTCCAGATGGCGGATTTCAAAGAGGATGGTCATTCCTTTTTTGCCCAGAAACCTGATCACGTAGTGTTGCTCTGAATCGGGCAGGACGTTGGTTCTGACTACTTTTTTGAATCTTAGTTTTTTGGGGTTTGTTTCTGTCTGCACCTTTCTGAATACATTTTTTCTTTCTGTCGGGAGCAGTATTGTTTTGGAAAGAGTTCCGTCTTCATCCAGCGTACCGTAAAATGAATTCAGCAGAATTGCACCGCCGGTCTGGGGAGAGTCCATGAACTCGTATGTTACATTGGAATAGCCGTTCAAGGTCAGGGGCGGGTTCTTATCCCTGGTCAGCAGCGTGATTTTGAAATCTCTCGTGCACTGCATTTTGGGCAGGGTGATAATCTCTTCATCATACTGCAGGAAGCGCAGAATGTCTGCTCCTGCGGGATAGGAAATTCGCGCTCCGGTATTCATGCTCTGGGAACGTACCTTACGTACCCTGCGTTGGTCCTGCCGGCGGAGCAGTTTTATATTCAGGCGGACCTCATTCCTGCCCAAGGGTGCTTTTTCCTTTGCTATCTTTGCCGGAAGGGGCGGAGCAGGGGGTATAATAAGTTTAGGCTGCTGTTTGCAGCCTCCCAGCATGCACACCAATCCGAGAATGAGGATAGGGAGCAGGCGTTGAATTTTATGATCCGAAATTATCCAATGCATATTTAATCCGTTGAGTTTCAGTGTGCAGGTCCTTATGAACTCGGTCTATTTCATTCAGCCTGTGTTGCAGGCCACACTTATTTGCAACCTGAATAGCCAGCCCCGGACGGGCATTGAGTTCAAGGATCAGTGGCCCCAGATTTTTGTCCAGCACAATATCTACGCCGAGATAGCCAAGACCGGTGACGCTGTAGCCCAGTGCGGCCTGCTTGAGCAGTTCCGGCCAGTCCGGGATGGCAACTCCGGCAATGGGATGCAGGGTGTCAGGATGATGGGTGCAGTTGTCGTTTTTCCAGACAGCGCTTGTGGTCATACCTGTACGCATGTCTATTCCACAGCCCATGGCACCCTGATGCAGGTTGGCCTTGCCGTCTGATTCCCGCGTGGGCAGGCGGAGCATAGCCATGGCCGGGACGCCCTTGTAGACGATGATACGTATATCCGGGACTCCTTGATAAGCGATGTCTTTGAAGACGGGGGCGAACTGCACGCAGTATTCGACCATAGCTTTGTCCGGCATGCCGCCGAGGCTGTACATTCCGCTGAGTATGTTTGAAATATGGAATGAAATGATATCTTCTGCGACAAGAGAATCATCTGGTTTGCGAAAGCGCGGGCCTAGCTTTCCGGTAATGACCAGAATACCGTTTCCTCCGGCTCCACGTGCAGGCTTGACCACAAACGAATCGTATTTTTCCAGCAGCTGGGGAAGTCTTTTCAGCTCGTGCTGGGCCTGGAATACACCGTAAAGCTCCGGCACATTCAGTCCTGCGGCCAGAGTCAATTCCTTGGTCGTGATCTTGTCATCTACCAGCGGGTAGAGCCTGCGCGGGTTATTGGGCAGCACGTATGCGCCGTTACGGGCATTGAGACCCATGACCCCGAATTTTTTTAGTTTACCGAACCAGCCCATTTTACCCCTCCTTGAGGAAAGCCCGGAAACGGATCAGGTCGAGCAGCCGGAATCCTGTATAGCGCCCGATCATCAGAGTCAAGCCTAGCAGTACTAGAAACAGTTCAGGGAATACGAAAATAAGGTGCTCGATAAACAGGTTGCTCATGGCGATGTAGGCCAGCACAGCCACAGCCATTGAGCCGATACATTGCTGGATTGCTTTCCATGCCCCGAGTTCATCCCACATGATGGAGATACGTTCAATGGTCATGCTTAAAATTACCATGGGAAACAGGCTGACCGAGACTCCGCGAGGAAAACCCAGTTTGAAACTGATGATACTGATTCCGGCCATGAGCAGCACAACAACGATCAGCACACAGGCCAGGCGGGGGACCAGCAGCAGTTTCAGGTGTTCCAGATATAAGCGCACTGCCAGCCCGAGGATGATGACAATGGAAAAAAGACACAGCCCCCAGAGCAGCTGAGTTTCGCGGAAAGACAGGGCGATAAGTACTGGCATGAATGTACCGAAGGTGGTGATGCCGATCACGTTGCGTAGAAAGACCAGCAGCAGTACGCCGATGGGAATCAGCAGAATGACCCGGTATGTTGCCTGTGCCTGCACCGGAAGGTTGAACAGGGAAAATTCCAGTATAGTCGGTGCGGTGACGGCAAGACGGTCAACCACATTTCCCAGTGAGCTGACTGTTGCCGGAACAACTGAAAGGGTAACATTCAGGTTGTTTCCTCCGCTTACTGTTGCCAGAGGAGCGTTGCCGCGCCACCATGTTACAAAGTTCACCGGGGTGCCGAAAGTTCCTTTGGTCACGTCAAACATGTGCCATGTTTCGTTGTGGTAAAGCTCCAACCAGTGTTTGATTATCGCGTTGTTTGAGGTGGTAAGGGTTATGCCGTGTACGGACTGGGCCGGAATTCCGGAAAAGTGCAGCAGGCGAACAGCCATGTTCACCGCCCCCAATGTATTCTTGTTGTCTCGCAGCAGGTATGCTGCATCCTGATTTTGTGACGGCGACATAAGCCGGTTCATGAGTTGGGGGACAAAAGTTTCTATGTCTGCTGATTCACTTCCCACCTCAGTGATCAGCGAGTTGGCGGCAACCTGTTCCGCTTCAGTAAATTGCGGGTCTCGCAGTCTGGGGATTTCTGTGGGATGAACCCAGCTTTTTTCTTTGTTGCCCTGTTCCGGCCTCAGGCGGGCGGAATAGAACAGGTCCTGTTTGCCTTTGGCAGAACGTCTGGACCAGATTGCGACGATATTATCTGAGTTACGGTTCTGCTGTGTTGTACCGTCTGCGGACTGCAGTACATGCAGCAAACCGTAGTCGTCACCGATGTAATATTCGTCGGTGACAATGAATTTCGGCAGGCGGTTCAGGGTTTGCAGACTGACTTTGACCGGACTGCCCGTGGCTTCAAAAGAAACATGGGCTTCCACGTTCCATATTTCAGTCTGCTCTTCCGCCGTTAGGGGGAATCCGAGCACAAAGGCTTTATAACTGAATATGCCAAGCCCTACGCAGAGGAGTATGGCTACAAGTATTTTTAGCTGAATGGAATTCATGACAAGACTCCCGGAATAAACCGGTTTTTATAACTACTGTAATTTATTATTGGTCTGAAGTGCTGAGTCGGTGGTGGCGTGAAGAGTCAATAAGAATGCCATGACGTAATTCTTTTCTACCGATGAGCATTTTGTATGAAAAATTGGTCCGGTCGGTCAGGTTGACAAGGGCTTCTAATTTTTGGGGTCCGATCTGGAGCTGAACCGGTATAACAGGCCTGCGCTGGTAGCCGTAAGGCCGTTTTTTGATACGGACTATACGGGCATAGGGGCAGGTTATACGCTGGGTTTTGCCGTGCTGGTCCGTGAGGGTAAAAGAAACCTTTTTGTTGTTTTTATTGATGACAATATCAGTGGCATGCAGTGAAGAACTGTCCGCCCCGGTATCCATTTTGGCTTCCATGGTGATGGGGGTTTCACGGTCCCATATTTTGATGGAAACATTTTCAATGTATCCGGCAACCACAGGCTGGTTTTGAGGTGTTATTTTCGGGGAGGCATCCTTTGCTGCGGCTACGCAGGAAGTGCCTGCTGTCAGGCTGATCAAGAGCAGAATTGATATGAAGATGGGGCGCATCGTAATCCTCTGATCGGCACGGAATCACGTGGCATAAACGGGATTCAGGCAGATTTTGTTCTCAATTTATAGTAAAAAAATTAATAAAAAACCAAACCGACCCCGGCAAATCTCTGCAACAATAAATAGGAAAGGTCAAGGGTACCCATAGATATTTAATTGTTGTTGACATTTGATTTTTGAATTTGTATTTCTCTTTTTAATAAAAATGAAAATCATTTTCATAATCAATAAGGAGAATGTTAATGAAAAAAATTGTTCTAGCAATGGCATTTGTCCTGGCATTTACCTCAGTTTGCTCTGCCCACGACATGTGGCTGGAGAAAAAAGGTCGCAAGGCCCATCTCATGTACGGGCATCCCGGTTCAACGGACTCTTATCCCATAAGCCGTATTACAGCTATGACCGGTATAAATGAAAATAATTGGAAAACAGCCTTGGAGCCTGTTTACAACAAGGGGGCTGCCTATGCATGGCTCGATGACGCATACACAATGCTGACTGTCGAGTTTGACAACAAGTACTGGTATCACACGGAAGAGGGTGGATGGCAGAATTTTGAATTTCCAAGACAGGTTTGCGGAAAAATTCTTGATGAAGGCCGTTCCTACAAGCTTTCAAAAACAATTCTCGAGTGGAAACCAGAGATGTCGAAACCCATCGGACAGCGCGCTGAAATAGTACCCCTCAAAGATCCAAGCAAGCTTAAAGAAGGAGATCTCCTTCCGGTTATGATGTTCTATGAAGGCAAGCCCATGCCCGCAGCCGGTGCCCGCATCTCCACAACATCCGACCGCACGGTTGAGCATCCTGAACTGGTCAATCTTAAAAATTCAAAACCTGTAAATGTAAAGATCGGACCAGCCGGGCGCCAGATTATTATTGGTAAATATGAAAAGCGTCTCGATGATACCCATCGTGTCTGGTACGCATTTTCCCTTACTTTCAGGACCGGCAAGTAGCACTTTTCCCGGTTCGCGCCGTCGATTGATTGCCTCCCCCGAATCTGATTCGGGGGAGGACTTTCTGTGGGTATTCAAATTTTATATTACAACTGTCTTGTAAGGGCTTACCTGTTTCAGCGCAGATTTCATGAATCTGTTTTGGAATTGCCTCCAATGGGCAGCTTGATAATGAAAGTTGTTCCTTGTCCTTCTTCCGATTCAATGTCGATGGTTCCGCCGTGTTTTTCGATAATGATGTCGTGGACTATAGCCAATCCCTGACCTGTTCCTTTGCCCACCTCCTTGGTGGTAAAGAATGGATCGAATATTTTATTCATGTTTTCTTTTGAAATTCCGCAGCCGGTATCTTTAATGATTATTTTTGCGAAAGGCGGTTCAAGTTGCGTGCTAACGGAGATTGTGCCTTTTTCGTTTTTATGCGTGTGTTCGGCGATGGCGTGGGCTGCGTTTACAATTACGTTCAGCAGCACTTGATTAATAGCTCCGGGCAGGCAGTAAACATAAGGCAGTTCCGGTTCAAGGTCGGTTTCAAGATCTGCGGCATATTTCCATTCGTTGCGGGAAACTTCAATGGTATTCTTGATAGCTTTGTTGATGTCTACAGCTTTGGCTTTTTCTTCTCCGGAGTGGGAAAAGTTTTTCATGGCCAGAACAATTGTAGCCACTCGTTTAACTCCTTCAAGAGCCCGGTCACAGGCCTTGATGGATTCAGCTCCTATGAATTCAAGGTCGATATCTTCTTTGTGCTCTTCAATTTCTTCAAGAATTTCCTTTCGTCCATCTGCAGATTTTTCGTTTATATACTTTTCATATATTTCAATGAGTTCCGTTATGTCGCTGTATGCTTCTTTAACAAAGCGAATGCTGTCGCCGACATACTGGATGGGAGTGTTTATTTCATGGGCAATCCCGGAGGCCAGCAGGCCGATTGATTCCAGTTTCTGCGCTATGCTCAGCTTTCTTTCAAGGTGTTTGCGTTCCGTAATGTCAAACACAACCTGTACCAGATGGGTCATGCCTCCGATATGAATTTCAAATAGATGGCGTGATACAGGAAGTGTGGATCCATCCTGCATGGTCAGGAGACCTTCTTCGTAAGAACCCTGTTCGTGCCAGTTGGGGCAAAGCAGGTCCTTTTCTCTGTTTGAGGTAAAGGTGAACTTGCTCTGGCAGGTACCATCGAGGATAGCATTACGGCTCAGGCCCAGAAGCTTTTCACCTACGCAGTTACAATCAACCATGAGGCCTTTTGTGGGGTCGAAAACGAATACCGCCGCACCGATGCCTTCAAATATGGTTCCAAGAAATTCCTGATGCTCCGCCTGTTGGATGAGTATTTTTTTCTGTTCCGAAATATCATGAACATTCGCCAGAATAACAATTTTTCCGTCCAGTTCTATTCGGTTTAAGGCCACTTCCACATCAAATTCCTGACCGTCACCGGGGCGTCTGGTTGTCCAGTCAAAAACAACTTCCTTTCCACCTGTAGTCAGCTGCCATTGGGTGTCCAGAATATCCAGATCCATGCTCGGAGCTGAAAAATCATCTTTGAAGGACATCTGGATGGCTGATCTCATATCAACTTGATATGTTTCAAGCATAGTGTCATTCACATCCTGTATCCGTCCTTTTGTGTCGTGGATGAATATGGAGTCGTGAGTGTTGTTGAAGATCATCCTCATGGCTTCTTCTGCTTTATGCCGTACCTGTACTTCGCGGGTTAAGGCCTCCGTGCGTTCTTTCAGGTCAGTCGTTCTCTGCTGCACTCTTGTTTCCAGCTCGTCATTGATCTGCATGAGGGCTTTTTCAGCGCGGCTGCGTGCTTCAATTTCATTTATCAGCTGATTGTTTTGCAATTTTATCTTTTGTGCCTGTTTTGCAGATTCATACACCATGATGTTAAGGTCAAGGTTGCGCGAATTGGTTCTAATAACGAAAAGACCTCCACCTAGAAGCAGTAAGGCCAGCAGGAGTATGAATATAAGTAGATTGAGTGGAGAAACAGCCCCTAATAGTTCTTTTTCGAGAGTTACTGTCAATAAATAGAATGGAGTCCCTTTTATTTGTGACCGAATAATCAGATTGTTGGTTTTCCCTTCCTCATCAGAAAGTTGCAGAGACAACTTGTATATTTTGTTGGATTGTGGCGGCCAGCCCTCAGCTATTTTTTGGGAAATTGCATGGGGGATATCATATAATGGTGAAAATATCTGCCTATCGTGAATCAGGTAAATCAGGCCATGGAAGTTTTTGGGTTCTGCCAGCGACATGAAGGGCATCACTGCCTTGGAATTCAAGCATGCCATAATGGTTCCGATTTGTTTGTTTCTGAATGTATAAGGAGTTACCAGAATGAAATGTTTTTCACCATCCTTGCTTTTGAATAGAATACGGACTTCTCCGGGCTGAAGATTTTCTGGTATTTTTATCAAACAGCTTTCGTCTTTGAAAACCGGGCCGTTGTTATCAGCGAGAATTTTTCCAGATTCAGTAACAAATGCTATGCGTGAGTATAACGGAATAGATTCAATTTGTTTGATTTCTTCTCTGCGTTTGAAAAGTTTGGAGATTTGTATGATATTGGCCTGCGTCCCGCCTGCTCCGGACATGCCCATGGCTTTGTTTTCAAAGTAATTTAAAAGTTCGTTGCTGGACGATATTTCAAGGAGGTCATTTTTTCTTTCGGAAAAGAAATGGCTGAATGAATCAGCTTCCCGTTTAGAGAATTCGCTGATGTGCTTAAGCGATGCTTCCCGCAATTTCATCTGCGAACTGTAGTTAATCCAGACAATTGATATAACGAAAATAAATATCAGACCAAGGGATGTCGGTATTGCTTTATTACTTTTTAACAAGTGACTTTCCTCTTTATCGGTACTGGATCAGTCAACATATTTTAACGGGACCAGCACCCTTATTCTGGGCGACAGTTTTTTGGACCGATTGAAGTTATTGATTCTGGTTATGGCTGTTTTGGTTATTTCTGTGCCTTCGGCTACCAGATGGACTTCGTCTTCGCTCCAAAGTCCTTCATCCAGAATCATGCCCGGTTTGAGGGATTCCAGTTCAATCTCGCGGCGTACGTAACCGTCTTCCCCGGCGGTTCCTTTTTCAAGGACATCCAGCACCTTGGAATCGTAGACACCTTCTCTGCCTCGCATGATGGCGATGGTATCCATTTTGTTCATGGTCTGTTGGGTCAGGGTGTCATAATCGAGACAGGCTTTTAATACCTTTGATTCCACCGGCATGGTAGGGTTATCAACCAGCCTGTCATTCTGGTGTTGGATTATTTCTGAAACTGTTTCCATGCGTGGAATTTGTGAAAGTATACCCGCAGTCACCGCCGGGTGCAGATCATAGATCTGGCGTTCTTCTGCCGTAAGTTCTTCCCCTGTAAAGACTTTTTGGAGAATTGTGTCCGGCAGGGTTACGCATCCCAACTGCCCCAGCATGGCCGCAAGATCCAGATAAAGTGTTTGTTTCAGGTTCAGGTTTTGGCCAATGTAACCGGCAAGACGGCGAACCCTTTCACTGCGCCCGAATGCCTCCGGGTTGACCAGCCCCAGAATGTCCGTAAGGACTTTTACGCTTCCCCGTAATGTTCCGCGCAGGAGTTCCCGCTCGGCTATTATAAGGGAATACTGTTTCATTGCAGCCTCAAGGGTACGGATCATTTCTTCAATAGCGCTGGGTTTGGTCAGAAAGCGGAAAACAGAACCTTCGTTGACAGCTGATATAGCCGCCTCAAGGTCAGCATGCCCGGTGAGCATGACCCGTACTGTGTCCGGTGAAAGCTGTTTTACTTTGCTGAGAAAGGTAATTCCATCCATTTTCGGCATTTTAAGGTCTGAAACAACAATAGCATACGGTTCGGAGGTTTTGAGCATTTTCAAACCTTCTTCCGGGCCGAGTGCGGTTTCTACTTTAAAACGTTTGCGCAGTAATGCTCTGTATGTGTCCAGTATGTTCTGTTCGTCGTCTACAAAAAGAATTCTACTTTTCTTCATTCTGGCTCTCCAGCAGGGTGTCGCACGCTTCCCTCCAATCATTAATGTATGTTAAAACTCCGGCTGCATCCAGCTTATCTATATTAAGTTCTGAAAATTTATAGTCTGAAGCATGTGGAGTAATCTCATGTTGCAGTACATCTGCGGCGTGGACAGCATAGATCGGCTGAAACCCATCTCCGCAGTTTTCAAGAGAATGGTGATAGTATACTGTATTTACAATTTCTTCGCTGAAACCCCACAGGCCCAGCAGGTAAGCTCCAACCTCCGCATGGCTTACCCCGAGAATCTTTTTTTCCACATCTATGACCGGACCTCCGAATTCCCGAACTCCCTCCAGTACTTCCCGGTATTTTTTGTTCATCTCGGTGATGAATACAAATTTACCTATGTCGTGGAGTATACCGGATACGAAACAGATAGTCGCGATTTTGTCGCTTTCATTCATCTGCTTACATATTTTTTTGGCACAGTAGCCTGTCTGCAGGCAGTGTTCCCATAGTTTCTCTATTGAATAGGGGCCAAGGATGTCCGTATCAAGTTCCTGAAGAAGATGGACTCCCAGAATCAGGCCCTTTAATACGTCAGATCCCAGCAGCACTGTTGCCCGGGACGGACAGCAAACAGAGCCGTAGAAACCGAAAAAGGAGGAGTTAACCACTTTCAAAAGAGTCGTGGATATGCCGGGGTCCTGCTTTGCAAGTTCCCCTATTTTCTGCAGGTCCGGTTCCGGACTGTTAAGTTCGCTGGTTATTTTAATATACAAATCCGGGAGAGCCGGAAGAGTAACCAGACCAGTAATGATCTCCCTGACTCCTTTATCCACCAGAATATGTCGCATTCCCATCATTCGGCGGATAGTTTCGATCAGGACATCTGTGTTGCATGGTTTGCTCAGGAATTGGTGGATGTGTTTCGCGGACTTCAGAAGTGATTGCATCTCTGAATGACCGGAGAGCATTATCCTGATTGTATCTGGTTGAATTTTATCAATTCTTTTGAAAAGCTCGTTGCCGTCCATATCCGGCATTTTCATGTCGCTGATAACTATATCAAATTTAGTTTTGCCGACCATGTCCAGAGCTTCCTGTCCGGTGGAGGCAAACTTGCTTTTCCACTCTTTACGCAGGCCGTGCATTATGGCTTTAAAGCTGTCCAGTATGTTTTGATCATCGTCAACAAATAGAATTTTAGGGACCATAATTCACCAGAACTTTTTATATGTTTTTAACCATATCTTAATCTTAATTTAATAATATCGCTTTTTGTTTTTTCTTGTAAAGGCAATAACAAAATATGTTACAGTTCTGCCGATATTTATAATACGTAAGAAGGGTTGTTGGATAAAACGGCAGCTTATAATCTTTGCGCTAACAGAATAAAAAAACGGAACTTTCGTAATGAAAGTTCCGTTTTTAGTAGTTATTTCAAATATAGTTTCGCTAGAGCTTGTCAAAGGCCTCGGCAGCATTGAACGAACTGCGTACAAGCGGCGCACAGAACATGTGCGGTACACTTATTTTTTGACCGTATTCGGCGTACTTGTCAAAAACTGACGGTTCAACGTAGCGTTTCACTGCCGGGTGCGCCTTGGAAGGACGCATGTATTGCCCGATGGTGATTATGTCGCAATTAATTGCGGCAAGGTCGTTGATTACTTGATAGACCTGATCATCCGTTTCTCCAAGTCCTACCATAAGGCCTGATTTGGCGTGTATGTCGCTGAGTTGTTTGACCCTTTCGATCAGCTCAAGGCTTTGCCTGTAATCAGCCTGTGGACGGATTTCCGGGTAAAGCGCGGGCGGGGTTTCAACGTTATGGTTGATTACGTCCGGTTTGGCTGCGATGACTGTTTTCAATGCATCCAGATTGCCTTTGAAATCCGGAATCAGCACTTCCACTTTGCATTCTGGGTGTTCGGCACGGATGCGCTCGATGGTTTCCGCAAAATGGGCGGCTCCACCATCGGACAGGTCGTCACGGGTTACGGAGGTTACTACCGCATATTTCAGTTCCAGCCGTTTGACTGCTTCTGAAACTCGGCGCGGTTCGTCCGCATCAAGGGGATCAATCCGGCCGGGAGCGATGTTGCAGAAAGCACAGTTGCGTGTGCAGTTGCTGCCCATGATCAGGAAGGTCGCCACCTTGCGCGAAAAGCAGTCCCAGCAGTTGGGGCATTTGGCACTCTGGCAGACCGTGTTCAGGTTCAGGTCTTCCAACATTTTGCTGGTGTTGTTAAAGGTCCTTCCTGTAGGTAGCTTAACCCGCAGCCACGGCGGTATCCGTAAATATTTTTCCGAACTCTTCTCTGAAGACATCTTTTACTTCCTCGGTAGAAATTTCTTTGCCCGCCTCTCTTGAAAGGGAGGTAGGATGTGCGCCGTGCAGCCCGCAGAGGGTGATGGCGTCGAAAAGTTTCATGTCACTTGAAACATTGAATGACAAGCCGTGGTAGGTAATCCATTTCTTTACCCCGATGCCTATGGAGCAGAGCTTGCCGGGGCCGACCCATACTCCGGGCCTGCCTTCGCTTCTGGCTGCTTCCACGCCGAACCGGGCCGCTGTACGTATCGCAGTCTCTTCCATGTCATGGAAGAATTTCTTGATGCCGCCGCGTCTTTTTTCAATACGCATGACAGGGTAGACCACCAACTGTCCGGGGTAATGGCAGGTTATGTTGCCGCCCCGCGTGGTCGGGACCACTTCTGCCCCCATCTGCTTGAGGGCTTCTTCGCTGATGAGCAGGTTTTCCAATCCGCCCTGCCTGCCCAGTGTAACCACCGGCGGATGCTCCAAAAGATAAAGGGCATCACCTGCAGTCCCTTCCATGACCTGATTCAGCCGTGCCAGCTGGATTTTTTCAGCTTCCCCGTGGGGGATTAATCCAAGATCTATAAATTCCATTTTGATACGATTCGCTACTGCGTTTTTTATTGAAAAGATTTTGTCCCAGACCTCATTTCCACTCTCTTTCAAAGACGTTTTCTTCTGGGTCGCTCTTGGCGCACGAAGACAGATCTTGAATTGAGAGAAGGCGAGGCCCTACTAAAAAGTTTTGGGATTCTTAAACCCTTTTTCAAAAGGGTTTAAGCCTCCGGAGGGTTCCCCGAAAGGGCCGCCGGAGGCATTCTTATTTCTTTTTACGCTTATCGCTTTCCCGTATGGGCAGGGGGACGATCAGAGCACCGGATTTTTCATCCCGTTTTTCCTCTTCAGGAATGGGCATCCCGATAAGTCCTCCGGGATACAAAGTTTTTGCTCCACCTTGGGCAGAAAGCAGGATCTGTCCTTCGGCTGCGCAACCGTACTGGCCGAATCCTCCTTCATCAAGCCTGAAGGATTCTGATACCGCACGGATAAGCATTTCACCTTCACGCGGGCGCTCGGTTTCTTCCTTGCGCAGCCCTACATAGAGGAAGCTAAGGCTTACGTTGTCCTTTTCAAGACGGCACTCGGCTGAGAGTTTCTGCAACCATGCCGGGGCGTGGTCTGAGTCAAAATTGAAATGACACCATGCCTTGCCTTTTTCGCCGTTCATGGGACATTCTTCTTCATGGGTACAGGGTCCAAGAATGGGGAAACCAGCTTGCACAAATTCCTGACGGATTACGGAAATGACTCGCCCTGAACGGCGGATGCCCGGTTCAATGATCAGGATTCTGCCTTCCGGGGCCAGTTTGTGGACCATGGACAGACAGAATTTTTCCGCCCAGACCGGAAGCGGAATACGTGTTCCGGCAGAAGCTTCGTTGACCATGTTGGCGGTAACCAGCAGGTGTGCTTTCTCGCGCAGCTTGGAGGTTGATCCGCCTTTGACGTTGACCATGCGCCATGGTGATTTTTCCCCGGCCATTTCTGTGAAAAGCCTGCTGCCTTCGCGCATGGGTTTAGGGGTGCGGTCCACGTTGATGAAAGTCAGTTTTTTTTCGCGCAGATCCGGTCTTGCAATCCACAGGGCCTGAGCCACGGTGAGCGGCCCGGCGCCGAGATCGACGACGATGCCGTTATCAGGCAGATTGATATCCAGTCCCTGAAACAGACGTGCCATACGGTACAGGTTCCACGGCAGAAAGTAACGCAGGTAGGCATTCAGGCTTCGTGGATCGCCCATGTAGTCGTTGGACAGGTTGGAACGTTCCCCGGTCAGGTCGCGCGAAAGATCGCGGATGGCATATTTCAGTTCCGTGCTGTGTTTGCTCTTCAGGGGAACTGTTTTTTGCAAAATTTTTATGTATTTATCCAATTCCTTGGATACATCCTTGGTCGGCAGTGGGAAAAGTGAACTTACTTTAATAGACATATTTGAAAATCATCCTCTCAAGGTATTTCTGTCCGAAGTCACTGCTTCCGGCCAGTTCCAGAACTTTGGAACGAGCGGGTAGTCCGGCGGCGAAATCCCTTGCTTCTTGATTGTGCGTTAAAATTATAGATCCCGTCAGGGATGTGTTGCCTGCGGCGCGTGTTATAGTAGCGTTTTGCGCAGGGATGAATCCGGTTGCTACCAGATCATTAATATTTACATGCTGGCCCATGGCCCCGCCCAGAATCAGTTCTTTGAGGTCGGATGGCGCAAGTCCGGCTTCAGCCAGCAGGGCGGACATGGCCAGATTGAAAGCCGCCTTGACTTTCAGGATTTCTTCCACGTCCTGAGCCGGCAGGACCAGTCCTTCATATCCCAGATCAAGCACGGGAGTTCCATTTATTTCTTTCAGCCTGCTTGCCAGTTTTGCGGCGAAGGGCGTATTGCCGGGGCCGAATTGTCCTTCACGGTTCAGCACACCGGATTTAAGCAGCAGGCCGCAGAGAGACAGGTACCCGGTTCCGGTAATTCCCGGTCTTGAGGTTTGGTTCTGTCTCGAATTTTCAGTTTTTATCACCGATGGCGCAAGCCCCAGCGGATTCAGGTTGAAGCCGGAAACCGCTCCCGGTCCGGCAGTGCGTCCATTACTCATGCCTACCCCTTCAAGGGCCGGACCCATGGGCACAGAGCAGACAATGTATTCGTCCTCGGAAAGGCAGAGTACGAATTCCCCGTTAGTTCCCAGGTCGGCGAAAAGGTACGGAGGCTGTGCTTCTGGTTCAGAAAAATTCAGGGCCACAATACCCGCTGTTATATCCGCACCAACAAACGGGGCCAGATGTGGCGGGATGTACGCTTCGGGAAGCTTTGCGTCAAGCTTTACTAATTCTCCGCCTTTGCCGGGCAGGGAGTAGGGTGCTCGGCTCAATCCCTCCACGTTTTCCTGTGCGAGAATCGTAGTCATGGAAGGGTTGCCGGAGATCACAAGTTTATTTATCGGGCCGGTTTCAGATATAATTGCTTTGAGCCGTTCCGTGACCAGTTCGGATAGTATCTTGCGCTGCTCCGGCTTAGCGGCAAAAGCCAGCCGGGACATTACTTCGCTGCCAAGCCCGATCTGGGGATTCAGTTCCTGGCCTGATTTGATAATTTCGCCATTAAGGGTAAAGGCCCAATGCAGTCCGGTCGTGCCCAGATCCACGGCAAGGGCCAGATTTTCGGGCAGTTTTGATGAAAATTTGTCTGACACCCGCGGAACCACCCGTTCCGGTTCGGGCAGGAATATTTTTGCCGGTGTGGCAGGGTGCAGGCAGGAAAGCCGCCAGCCTGATTCTATTTCCGAGACGGATAATTTCAGCAGTTCTTCCTTGCGCGGCTGAGGGGGAGTTGATTCAAAACGCACCTTGCACAGCCCGCAACGTCCCATGCCGGAACAGAGCGGAACTCCCTGAAAGGCTCCGTTCAGGAAAAGGGTTTGGGCCATGTTCAGTCCGCTTGCGGGTGCAATCTCCATGATTGTTCCTTCATGGCAACGCACTGTGATTTTTTTATCCATTGTTCTCAGCCTGTAAAAAAATTAACCGCACCAGCATAATGTATATGCGGTGCGGAGGACAATCAAGCAGCAAATTTGTTATTGAGCTTATGCTTCAAGTTCACGGATGGCCTTTTCAAGCTTATCCATCCAGCGGCTGGCAAAAATATCAAATTCACCGACTCCCTGCACTACCGGAATGGGCTCAATACCGCGTGAAGCCACCACGTTCATCCATGATTTTTCGTGATCCCCGGCCATGTCTTTTTTTACATGGTTTCCGGCTCCGAATAGCAGGGGCAGCAGGTAGGCTTTTTTTATCCCTGACTCCTTTATGCGGTCACTGATTTTTTCAATGCCGTCTTCGGAGTTGAGTTTGCCGAGATAAGCATTTTTGTCCTTTGATTCCAGCACTTCCTTAAATCTGTCGTAGAGGGAATTGCCGCTGTCCGAATATTTGGAACCATGGGCAACGAGGATCAGGGCTTCGCTTTGAGGATCGCGCTCTTGCAGCAGATTCAGGATGATGTCGGAAATTTCATCAATTTCCTGATCATTGGTCAGCAGCGGTTCACCGAGAACTGCTTTTTCGAATTCTATTTCCCCTTGTTCGACCCTGCCCAGCAGCCTGCTGATATTCGTGAATTCCGTGCCGGGAATTACATGCAGGGATTGGACTACCACATGGGTAAAGCCCTCTGCAGAAAGATTTTCAAGGTTCTGCTTTACCGTGGGCAGTTTCTGCCCTTGTTCACGGAGCTTTTTGAGCACATGCCCGGAAGTGAAAGCGCTGAAGACCGGAATATCCGGGTGGGCCTCTTTAGCCATCTTCAAAATATTGCCCAGAGCCGAGCTTGCGGCCCTGTTTTTTGATCCGTGTGCTGCAAAAAGAATGGCTTTTTTCATCTGTTATTTTCCTGCGCTGATGGTTGTCTCGTTCGTGAACTCGCATGCATAGCAGACAAAACCCATGGAGAAAAGTTTTTCCTGAACGGCTGGAAAATTGCGGGGCATTCTACTTCTTGCTTAATTTGAATAACGGGTTTTACAGAATAAGAATAATCAGAATTCCCTTTCCATATGTGAAGCAATAAGCGTTTCCGAATCCACCACAAGTGCATCATGTTCCCCCATCATGCCGAAGCCGAGGATAGGCAGCTTATAAATGGTGTTTACGGGAAGGGTGAATCCGGTGACTACTGCTTTCTGCTGGCGCAGGACTTCATCAACCATGATTGCAGCTACAGTGTCACCCATCTTTACAAGGATAACTTTTGGAATGACTTCATCATCCGGTTCCGGGAGGTCAAAAACCTTGTACATGCGTATCAGTGGATGAACCTTGCCGCGAACGGAAACTGTTTCCCGTCCATCGGGCAGGTCTGTGAATTCTTTTTCCACGGGTTCGTATACTTCAAGGACTTCCCGACTGGGAAAGATGAAAGTTTCAGGTCCGACTGTGGTGACCAGTGCGTCCACAATGCCTTCATTTACAGAACGGCTTAAGGGAATGGCTATGGTGAAGGTTGATCCTGCGCCAAGTTCGCTGGAGATGGATACCTTACCGTCCAATGTGTTCTGGATAGCAGTCACTACCGCATCCATACCGACTCCGCGTCCGGAAATATCTGTTACTGCGCTGGCAGTGGAGAAACCGGACTGGAGGATGAACTCATAAATTTCTTCCTTGGTGTAATCAATTTCAGGATCGGCTAGCCCACGTTCCAGAGCTTTATTGAGCAGTATGTCCGCATCAAGCCCCTTACCGTCATCTATGATTTCAATGTAGGCGAAATCTCCTTTGCGGAAAGCATTCAGCTGAACCTTGCCGACTTCGTCCTTGCCGCACATCTGGCGGTCCTCGGAAGATTCTATTCCGTGGTCGAGGGCATTGCGCAGCAGGTGGACCAGCGGTTCATTCAGGCATTCCACAATGGTCTTGTCCAAGGCCAGTTCCTCACCGGCGGTGGTAAATTTGATGCGTTTGTTGAGCTTTTGGGAGGTTGATTTGACCAGTCTGTGCATGGGCATGAAGATTTGTTTCAGCGGCACCAGTCTGATTTCATCAACTTCTGATTGCAGATTGCGGATTACCTTATCCAGTTCGGACAGGCTGGAGGAAATTTTGGAAATATTATCCGTTTTGGTCTGGGCAATGACTGCGTAGGTAACCATAAGTTTACCAACTAACTCTATCAGTGAATCCAGCTGTTGGGTGGAAACACGGATGGATGAAATTGCCTGTGCATCTTTCTTTTTAGCGGAGGCAGGCTGGACTTTGCTGCTTTTTTCCTTTTCCGGAATCTGTTTGGCTGCTGCAGCCGGGATTTGGTCATTTTGCGGATCAGCAGTTATTTCCGGTTTATGAAGGCTGTCTTCAGGACCACCGGAAGGTTCCTGTGCCGGCTCTTCGACTTTTTCCCAGCCATCCGCTTCGTCCGGAATTTCTCCGGTCATTGCCAGCATCTCGGCCATCATTTCCTGTTCGTACTGATCCGGCGCATTTGCGAGGCCTTCACGGGATTTAAAGTCACATTCCGGTTCGGCTTCTTTTTTTGAATCAACGGGCGCGCCGCCATGATCCAGCAGTCCTCCGATGCAGTAGAAGAATTTTTTCTGGGCTTCACTGATATCCAGCAGGGCGGTGATAAGTTCCGGAGTTATGGTAGTGATGCCGTCAGCCAGCATGTCCATGAGGGCGATTATCTGTGCCGACCTCATTTGGGCATTATCAAGGCCCGTAGCCCTTAAGATATCATTAATATCACCTGAGCCGTGCTCAAGAGCGATAATTGATTCTTGAAGCTGGCTAATGCAACTGGAAATACTGTCCTTCATTCTCTTCAAACTCCGGTGTTGTTCAGGAAGCTTTCCCTGCTTTCAAAAACAGTCAGATACCGTTGGAAGCCCCATGAATAAAATGTGCTCATGCAATGGCTGTTCATGCCGGTTATACCTATATCACAGGTCTCGGAATATGAAGCTATAAGTTCGAAAAATGCTGACCCTACGGAGACTGCTGCTCCGAGATCAAAAAGAAGTCTGTTCTCGTAATTCACGGATTGCAGATTTTGGTCAACTATTTCAAGTTGTTTGGTGTTGTAAAGCCTGCTTACTTTCAGGTTCAGTATTTGCGCGCCCGGGAAATTTTCAATTTCCAAGGGGTCTATGTCTGATTCATCAACCCCTGCCGCCTTGGGACCGCCACCGGAGAGCCGGGCTTCAATCTCGTCCGTGAGGGTCTGGTCATAGCTGCCGGATTCCCGCAGCTGCTCAATGAGCATGAAGATTGTGTTTACGGATTCGATGGCGAGGGCGATCTGCATGAGATCATGTTCAACCTCTCCGGCCTGCATTTTTTTTAGAAAATCTTCCACTTTGTGGGTAAAGGTGGAGGCTGGTTCAAATCCGGACATAAAACCGGTGACGCCTTTGATGGTGTGCAGTGGGCGTGAAAGAACCTCGATTCCTTCTTCGATGCGTTGTTCGTCAAGGAGATCTATACCTTCCAGTACCTGAGGATAGTACTTGTCGTTTACTTCTGAGAAGAATTCTTCAACAAGGGAATCATCTTCACTCATCGCGTGTGCTCCGTCAGCCGCTGTTTATTTATTCATCAGCCCGATTTTTTCTAGTTCTTTATACAGTTTTTCACGTTCAACCGGTTTTACTATGAATGCGGATGCTTCAACGTCGTGAAAGGATCGTATTACTGTTTTGGGATCATCAAGTGCGGTGGTCATAATCACTCTGCAGTGCTTGGTAATCCCTTTTTTCTTTTCATAGGCCCTGATTTCTTCAAGTGCAGACAGCCCGTCCTGCTTTGGCATCATTATGTCCATAAGTATAAGCGTGTACGGCTCATTTTCCTCGCAGGCCAGTTTGAAAGCTTCGACCGCCTCTTTCCCGTCTACAGCGATGTCTATCGCGAAAAGCGGGGCAAGAAAGGTTGAGAGCAGTTTTCGTCCTACAAATTCATCCTCGGCAATCAGCGCGCGCATTAATTCCTCCATGCAAAAATAGATCAACTTAAATGATTACATATCATTTTTTTTAAATCAATAAAATGTCAATATCTATGATGATACTTGAAGCATAAATTTACGTCGACCCCAACTGCCCTTGCAAACTTGCCAAAGGTTGGGTACGCAGTACGCCATGGAAAGACAGAGAACACCTCAAAGAGAAGCAAGGGTCAGGGAAGTGCTGGCAAAGCGCCAGAAGGATTTCACGCTTATTATTGATAATGTATGGGATCCTCACAATGTTTCAGCCATCCTTAGAAGTTGTGACGCCTTCGGCATTTATGGCATTCACCTTTATTATACTGTGTCTCAATGGCCGGAGCTGGCGAAAAAATCTTCCGCTTCCGGCAAGAAGTGGGTTGAGCGGACCAGACATACTGATCCTGTAAAGATGGTCGGTGGATTGCGTGAGCAGGGGTATCAGGTTCTGCGTACCGGTTTTTCCGAAACAGCAAGGCCGCTTATGGATTTTGATCTCAGCATCCCTTCGGCTGTGATTCTCAGCAATGAACACAGCGGAACCGCCCCGGAGCTTGCCGAGCTGGTGCCTGATGAAGTGTACATCCCCATGCAGGGTATGATCCAGAGTTTTAATGTCTCCGTTGCCGCTGCGCTTATTTTGTACCATGGTTTTTCCCAGAGATTCGCCAAGGGCATGTATGACAGTCCGTCTTTTTCTCCGGAAGAGATGGAGAAACTTACAGCGGAATGGTTAGCACGCTAAAGCCTTAAAGTTTTTCAGCCAATTCCGTCCATTTATGCTCGACATCTTTCCAGAGGCGGGAGATGTCCCGGCTGAAAAGAGTGTTCAGGTCCTGTTCGCTGTATTTGCTCTCCAGTTTTATTTTGTTGCCGAAAACCTGAGCCATGGAACGCACATTGCTTGCCTTGGCAAGGCTTGAGTGCTGGATGTGTCCGATGCGCAGCTGTCCGGCGTATATGTGCTCATATCCGCCCAGCGCGGCACGCAGGTCCCGTTCAAGATCATCGAATTGAGTGGGATTGAAACGTACATCAAACGGGCCGCACTTATGGATGGCCTCCATGTTCAGCATGTGGCAGCAGCCCGAAACGTGCATTGCCGGGCGGGTATATGAAAACTGTCCGTAATCAAAGCCGTTGCGGCAGCTGTCAAAGATCTTGATTCGTTCGGTAAGCCCTTCGATCTGGGAGGTCCCGTTTCCGGGAGGAAAAAGGTGGTAGTCCGCAGATTGCAGAGAGCGCGGGGTTCCGGTTGAGGTTATGCGGCAGCCTACGGCGCCGGGGTCTTTATATTTGTCAGCTGTTGCCAGCAATTCTTCCAGCCAGTCGGACTCCAGCTCCACATCATCATCCAGGAATACTGCCCATTTGGCTTTGCGTACTTCCGGGTCTGCCAGAAGCCAGTTCCGTGCTGCCGGGGCACCCACGTTAACCTGCAGTTGTATTTTCTTGTAGTATCCCTGTTTGAAAAGATACTGAGCTTCATTCATAACCTGCCCGGTGTTGTCGTCAGAGCCGTTGTTCAAAGCATAAATACGCGCTTTTCCAATTTTTGATGCGGCCAGGTTTTTCAGGGTATTCTCAATGAGTTTTCCGTTATTCCATGAGTAGAGCAGTATGGCTGCCTCATCAGATTTTTCAAGGGCGCGTCCGGTCTCAATCGGGTTGAGCTGGCTGTGCAGTTTCTGCCCCCAGTTCAGGTTCCAGAAGTTGTTTTTCCATAGTTCGGCCAGTATTGCCGTCCCTTCATCTTTCTGCCCGGAGCGCAGCAGCAGTTCCGAATGCATGTAGTCCATCCACAGGGACCAGATGTCGTGGTCCAGCTTTTTCAGCTCATGCAGGGTTTCATCAATAGCCCCGTACAAAAAATTGAACTGTACTTTAAGTATTTGTTTAAGCTGGCTAAAATCATCATCCCATTTGACTAGATCCAAAGCTGTCCGAGGTAGCTCTGCGTTTCCCATGCGCAAAAGGGTGTCCCATGAATGGGCCAGCCAGTTCAGGCCGTCTGTTCCGCGAAGCAGCGGAAAAAGATGGCGGACAATCAGAGCCTGATCTCCGGCCTGAAGTAGATTGTCAAGATCCTGCAGGGGGATCTCGCTGACCGGGGCGGATATAATTTTCTGTAAAATTCTGATTAGGGCCGCCGGCAGGCATGCGGAATCGTTAAGACCCATGCATTTTGCCGCAGCACTGCGGTCAAGCGGGTTCTGTTGCCATGCGAGCAGAGCCAGTCCTGATCCCGCATCCGAGAACATGGGCGTTGCTGTTGAGAAATGCTGGAAAGCATTGATCATGCCGTTTTGGTGGGATAATTCTTCGGTTCCCAATACCCAGAGAGGGATGGAATCTTTTACAGCTGCAAGAAATGAATTTATTTTTTGTGCACTGAAATTATTTATAATGGCAACCATCTATTATCTCCATATGTTCTGATGCTGATTGCATTTTATTAAGCCAAAGCAGAGACAAAGTCATGCAGCTTCTGCGTGTTTTGCTGTAGTTCTTCAATAATGATAATTCAGGCAGACCAAAAGATGCTGGACATAAGGCATAAAACTGGTATTAGTAGTCGCTCCGTATGCCGTGATGTATTTGGAGTTAAAGTTATGAGTGAGCAGGAAGCTGTAGACATCATAAGAACTGGGGGAGTTTTGGTTTACCCCACGGAAACCCTTTTTGCCGTTGGCGCCGATGCCATGGACGAGAGGGCTGCAAACCGTGTTGCCCGAATAAAGGACCGCCCTGTTTCCAAACCTCTGCCTCTGATAATAGGCAGTATTGAGCAGCTTGATCTGGTTACGGAAACAATTTCTCCTGAACTTCTGAAGCTTACCCGTATTTTTTGGCCCGGTCCGCTTTCCATTCTGGTCAAAGCCCGTGAAGAGCTTCCCTCCGCCGTGAAGGATTCCAGAGGATATACTTCCGTGCGTTGGACCGAACATCCTCTGGCTGCCAGCCTTTGCCTCAAGGCCCACACTCCTCTAATTGCCACAAGTGCAAACATGAGCGGAAAGCCCGGTACCGGGGTTGCCGAAGAGCTGGATGAAGAGTTGACCATGATGGTGGAGGGCGTTTTCAATGCCCAGCCTGGTCCTAAGGGCGGAGAGCCTTCTACAGTTGTGGAGCCTTTGTCGGGAAACCGGATTAAGATTTATCGGGATGGGGTGGTCTCACGTTTGGCGCTTGCCCGTGCCGGATTTGTAATTATAGATTAAAAATTTTCTGGATAATGATTTTTTATGGCCTGTCCTCAAATGAGGGCAGGCTTTTTGATTTTAGATCGGTAAAAAATATTTTACTCCCGATCCTGTGTTTTCAGGTTAACCTGCGGTGGGGTAAAAAAATTTAAACCAATAAGTGTTTTTTTAGACTGTAGCTGCTGTTTGTATTTATATAGTTATTACAGTGTTTTATGTTTGATATTGCGTGCCTTTATGGGTTTGGCACGCCAGTTGCTAGATAGTAATTACCTTCAAACTTTTGCTGATAAAAATGCTGAAACGGGCCTCGTCGGAATTACCGACGGGGCCTTTTTCATTTGGGGGTATTTTTTTGAATTTAAATTTTGAAGATGGTCTTGAAACGGCGGTTTCTGATTTTTTGAGTTTTTGGCTTTTTTACCGGCTATACCGGTAAAAAATATTTTACTCCCGATCCTGTGTTTTCAGGTTAATCTGCAGTGGGGTAAAAAAATTTAAACCAATAAGTGCTTTTTCAGATTGTAGCTGCTGTTTGTATTTATATAGTTATTACAGTGTGTTATCTTTGATAATGAGTGTCTTTAGGTGTTTGGCACGCCAGTTGCTAGATAGTAATTACCTTCAAACTTTTGCTGATAAAAATGCTGAAACGGGCCTCGTCGGAATTACCGACGGGGCCTTTTTCATTTTGTGAAAGCGATTTCGGTGCTTTTCAGGCAGCTGTCCGGCTTTGCCGGACAGCCTGATTTCTTGTAAAACTGGGCTCTGTCCTTGATTAGGTAATTATTTCCAGAAACGGTTAAATATTTTGAACCTGCGAGAATTGTGTCAACGAAGTGGACTTTAGGAAAAAAATACGGATTCACTTGTAATGAGATTCTATTCGCGGTATTTACAAGAAATGATTGTCATTTGTTTTCTATGAAAAAAATAATATATTTGTATCAGATCTAAAGAAAGGCTGTTTTTATGGTCGGCTCAAAACCGTGTCCTCATTGCGGAAAAGATGTAGTGCATTACCGCAATCCTGTACCTACTGTTGATGTTGTAATTTATGATCCTGTCCTTGGTGTTGTGCTTATTGAGCGCAATAATCCTCCCCTTGGCTGGGCCTTGCCCGGCGGATTTGTTGATTATGGGGAGACTCTTGAACATGCTGCCGTGCGCGAGGCAAAAGAGGAAACCGGGCTTGATGTGGTCCTGACCGGATTGGTGGGGGTCTACTCAATGCCTTGCCGGGATGACCGCCAGCATACCATCAGTATTACCTACAGTGCTGTAACGGCTGATGTTTCGGCCTTGCAGGCCGGTGATGATGCCGGAGGGGCTCGTTTTTTCAAGTTGGACAGTCTGCCTGATCTGGTTTTTGACCACCGCGATATTCTTGGTGATTTTTCTTCAAAGCTGATCCGTCTGCAGGATCACGCTGCTGTTGGCAGTAAAAAATAATAAGCTGAAAATTGGGGGGAATCTGGGCAGTGCATGACATTCTTTATGTTACATCTGAAATGTATCCCTTTTCAAAAACAGGTGGCCTTGGTGATGTCATGGGGGCTTTGCCTCCGGCAATCCATGCCAAGGGAGTAAAAACCGCAGTCATAACCCCTTTTTACGGGCGTATGAATCTTGCCGGTCACAAATTGCGTCTGGTTTATTCCGATCTTCACGTAGGCTATCCGTGGCCCTCCACAACAGCGGAAATCTACCAGACCGAGTATGAAGGTGTTTCAGTATATTTTGTTTCCCGCGGTGAGTATTTTGACCGCCGACATTATTACAATACCCACACCGGCGATTATTTTGATAATTGCGAGCGGTTTATTTTTTTCTGCAAAGCCGTGCTGAAATGGGCGCGCCTGCTGCCTTCGCCTCCGGCAGTGATTCATTCACATGACTGGCAGTCGGCGCTTGTGCCTCCTTATCTTTATTTTGAGCGGAGGACGGACTCTTTCTGGAAAAATACCAGAAGTGTAACAACGATCCATAACCTTGCCTTCCAGGGCCGTTTTTCAGAAAGGCTTTTTCATGAATCCGGGTTGCCTGAGGAAGCGTGGGCCATGCACGGGGCAGAATTTTACGGTGACTTGAATATGCTTAAGGCCAGCGTCGCTTACAGTGACGGCGTGACTACGGTCAGCCCTTCCTACGCGGAAGAGATTCTGGAACCTGAATTCGGTTGCGGACTGGAAGGATTTCTGAACAGCCAGACCCACAAGCTGCTCGGTATCCTGAATGGTGCGGATTATTCTGTCTGGGATCCTTGTGAGGATATGTTCCTGCCCTGTTGTTACAGTGCCGAAGATGTTAGCGGAAAACAGGAATGTAAGCGGAGCATGCTACGTGATTTTTACATGTCCGATCAGCTGGAAGATAAGCCGGTACTCGGTTTTATCGGCCGTTTGCGGGACCAGAAAGGCATTGACTTGCTTATTGACATCCTGCCGAGGCTGATGGAGAAAGATATAGGTGTAATTGTACTGGGCGAGGGTGACCTCGGTTACGAAGCGCGGCTGCTGGAGTTTATGGAAGAATATCCCGGCCAGTTTTGTGTACAGGTGGGCTATACCGAAGATCTTGCCCATGGAATTCAGGCCGGTGCGGATATTTTTCTTATGCCTTCCCGTTATGAACCTTGCGGACTGACCCAGATTTATGCTCTGCGTTTCGGCACTCCCCCGGTTGCAACCTCTGTGGGGGGGCTGCGTGATACCATCACCCCTTACCCGGCAGCGGATGCCACCGGTTTCACTTTTGCAACCCCGGATGCTGATTTGTTTTTTGAAGCGGTGATGCAGGCCGTGGAGGCTTGGCATGACCGCGAAGAGTGGGAAAAGATGGTTAAGCGGGCTATGCTCAAGGCATTTACCTGGGATAAATCTGCCGGCGAATACATTAAACTGTACAGAGAGCTTGGCGCCAGACTATAATGTCTTCCTGTTTTTCAGAAGTTTAAAAAATTATACAAGCTGTTGAATGTATATAAATTCCAGCAATCCAGAGGATTTAAACCCGATGCCTGAGACCTTACCTGTTTATATTGCCCCGTTTGATCTGTTCCTGTTCGGCAAAGGAGAGCACTGGGATTTATACCGTATCTTGGGAGCCCATTTTGACCTGCAGGAAGGTCTTGAAGGCTACCGTTTTGCCGTATGGGCACCCAATGCCCGTGAAGTTTTTGTTACCGGGGACTTCAACGGCTGGAATAACCGGGACAACAAACTAATGCCTGTTGGTGTATCCGGAATTTGGGCCGGATTCATTCCCGGTGTGAAGCCCGGACAGATGTATAAATACCACGTTGTTCAGAGTAACGGGCATGAAGTAACCAAGACCGACCCTCTCGCTTTCCGTACTGAGATGCGTCCCGGTCATGCCGCAGTAACATGGGGACTCGATAACTATGAGTGGCAGGATGAAGAATGGATGGCAGAGCGGCGTGAAATCGGATTGCCTTTGGATAAGCCGGTTTCAGTCTATGAGGTTCACCTCGGTTCATGGCGCAGGGAAGGTTGGGATTACCGTTCCTACCGCCAGCTTGCCAAGGAGCTGATCCCCTACGCCAAAGATATGGGGTTCACTCATATCGAACTTATGCCCATTTCCGAGCACCCTCTTGATGAATCTTGGGGGTATCAGACTACCCATTATTATTCACCGACTTCCAGACATGGAACTCCTGATGATCTGCGTTATTTCATTGACCAGTGCCATCAGGCCGGGTTGGGGGTTCTTCTTGACTGGGTTCCGGGTCATTTTCCGAAGGATGATTGGGGATTGGGTCGGTTTGACGGCTCCGCTCTCTATGAGCATGCCGATGCCCGCAAGGGCGAGCATCCCGACTGGGGAACCTATATTTTTAATTTCGGGCGGCACGAGGTCTGTAACTTCCTGCTTGCCAACGCCCTCTACTGGCTCAAGGAATTTCATATTGACGGTTTGCGTATAGATGCCGTGGCTTCCATGCTTTATCTTGATTATTCACGCCGTGAAGGGGAGTGGATTCCCAACGAACACGGCGGTAATGAAAATATTGAGGCCATAGAGCTGCTCAAAAGACTTAATACAGTAGTCCATGAACAGTTTCCCGGTGCCATGATGATTGCCGAGGAATCAACCTCATGGCCCGGTGTTTCCCGCCCTGTTTACACCGGTGGGCTCGGTTTCACCTTCAAGTGGAACATGGGCTGGATGAATGATACCCTTGATTACATTGAAAAGAGTCCTATTCATCGTTCCTACCATCATAACAATCTAACCTTTTCCATGATCTATGCTTTCAGCGAGAATTTTTTTCTGCCCCTCTCGCATGATGAAGTTGTGCATGGCAAGGGTGCTTTGCTCTCCAAGATGCCCGGTGACATGTGGCAGCAGATGGCTAACCTGCGACTGCTTTTCAGCTATCAGTGGGCGCATCCGGGTAAGAACCTGCTTTTCATGGGGTGCGAGTTCGGGCAGTGGAATGAATGGAATTGCCGTCAGGAACTGGACTGGATGCTGCTCGATTTTCCTTCCCATCAGGGGCTGCGCAATACGGTTATCGACCTGAACCGGGTCATGCATGAGAACCCGTCCATGTACAAGCATGATACTGACTGGTCCGGATTCGAGTGGGTGGATTTTAACGACTACAAATCCTCGACTATAAGTTTTTTGCGTAAAAGCGAAGGGGATGCTCCCATCCTTTGGGTGTTTAATTTTACTCCTGTCGTGCGTTCAGGATATTGTCTCGGGTGTCCGCAGGGCGGCAACTGGGCGGAAATATTCAATTCGGATGCCGAAATTTACGGCGGTTCCAATGTGGGGAATGTCGGCAAGGTCAAGGCCCGCAAGGCCGGAGATCTCGGTGCTTTCCCCTATTATCTGGAATTGACCCTGCCCCCCCTCGGAGCTATTGCACTTCGCCCGGAGCAGGCGTAGAAAAATGCCTCCGGCGGCCAAAGGGGAAGGGGGAACTTTTGCTGACGCCAAAAAGTTCCCCCTTCCCCTTTGGAATCCCCATCCCCTTCAAAACGCGCTAATAAGCTTCGCATGTAGTTTATAGTGCGACTTTTAATAATGATAACGTAATGGCGCGTGAAATCTTGCGAAGTTGAAATTTGTCCAACTGGCTGTGCTGTGTGGCGAACCTTAATTAAATTTTCTTTGGCCCCGGAGAGCCGCCGGAGGCAAATTCTTTTCTGGAGATATAACCTATGAAAAAAAATATATGTATTACTTTGGGTGATCCTAATGGATTGGGCCCTGAACTGGCCTGCCGCCTGCTCGCAGAGCGTCCGGCTGACCGTGCTTACCTGATGATCGGACCGGAGAATGGTCTGGAGTATCATCTTGAGCGTTTGGGGCTGGAAAAATTTTATACTGTCCTCGATGATCCCGAGCAGATTGTTGATGCCGAACCGGGCTATTATCTTTATTGTCCGGAAGTGTTGAAAGATTTCGAGTTGCAGGTCGGTGTGGCAGACCCTGAAGGGGGACGCTGTGCCGGTGAAGCCATGGAAACGGCTATGGATCTGCTTAACCGTAAAGTTCTGGCCGGGCTGGTAACCTGTCCTTTGAATAAGGCTATGCTGCAATTGGCCGGGTTCGATTTTCCAGGTCATACTGAATTTCTGGCTACCCGTTCTGGCGTAGGCCGGGAAAATGTATGCATGCATCTGGGCGGCCCCAGACTCAAAGTCAGTCTGGTAACTACGCACCCCAGATTTGTTGATATCCCGGAATTGATTACCAAAGAACGGATTCTGCGCTGCATAGAACTTACTGACGGTCTGGTAAAATCATTGGGGCTTGATAAACCTATTGCGGTCTGCGGGCTTAATCCCCATGCCGGGGAATCCGGGCGCATCGGTGATGAGGAAATCAAGGTAATTGAGCCTGCCCTTGAAGAAGCGCGGGCCAAGGGATTTAATGTTGAAGGTCCTTTTCCAGGTGATACTGTTTTCTACTTTGCGGCTCAGGGTGATTACAGTGCCGTGTTGGCCATGTATCATGATCAGGGGTTGGCTCCGCTTAAGCTGCTTCATTTCAGCGAGGCTGTTAACATCACTCTCGGGTTGCCTTTTCCGCGTACTTCCCCGGATCACGGGACGGGATATGATATTACCGGCACAGGTAAGGCTTCTCTCGACAGCTTCAAGGCGGCTATGGACTGCGCTGTGATGATGGTTGATGCTTAGTGTAATATTTTTTTCAGGCCCGCAGATTTCAAGTCTGCGGGCCTTTTTCTTATGCAGTTCAGGTATAATGCCGATAATATAGATACTGATGTTTGCAATAGTGTGGACCTAAAGTTGGAGTTGGGTTATTCTAAATGTCCTTTATTTTTCGACTCAGAGTGAGTGTTCGCATGTGCTGTAAACTTTATTTGGGGGGAAGGACATGAGTTGGGTTTCCCGAAGCCTGTTGAGAGTCATTTTGTTGCCGATAATCCTATCCATCATGATTGGAATCGGCAGTCTGGTATTTTATGTACAGAATTCATCATATGAAATGGTCCTTGATAATTCCTTGGACTCAGCCTCCAGTCAGGCCTCCATTATTGCTTCCTCCCTTGATCTTTTTGTTACTGATACAGTTGCGGCGGTTAAGAGTCTTGCGGGACAGGAGGCGGTTAAGGATGTTTTTAAAGGCAAAGCCTCATATGCCGGAAAATTGTTCAAGCAAACCATGCGCGACAATGAAGTTATCTGGGCTGTGCTCACATTTGACCGTAATGGTAAAATCCTGTCTGGATTAACCAGTCAGGGAGGTGTTCTGGATGGACTGGATATCAGTTCCCGGGACTACGTGAAAGCTATTTTGAAGGGCAAGGATACTTATATAACGGAGTCTGTTTTCCGGTCCAAAACCGACAAGAGCTTACTTTTCGGTGCCAGTTCTGCGGTTAGGGATACTAAGGGAAATGTGCTGGGCGGTATAGCGGTTTTCGGTGACTGGCTGAAATTTGCCAATCGTTTTGTGCGTCCTGTCGTTGTAGGAACTGAAGGTTATGGCGTGATTACTGACGCTTCCGGTAGGGTTCTTTACCATCCTGCGGAAAAACTTATTTTAGAAGATTTAAGCAAGTACAATTTTATGAAAAGGGCCCTTGCATCCGGAAACGGGAAAGAATTTTATGACTGGCATGGACGCAGCAAGGCCATGATTTTCAAGACCGACCCCAAGACAGGCTGGATTGTCATGCTTACCGCCTATGAAAGTGATTTGGCTTCGGCTGCCGTGATGCAACGCAATGTGTTGATTATCGTAGGTGGGCTGATTGTTCTGGTGGTTTGCGGCATTGTTTATTTTTCAGTACGCAGACTGGTAATTTTTCCTGTTTCCACCGGAATGCATGTGGCAAGGAAAATGGCTTCCGGCGATCTTACGGATTCCGTTAGCAGTGAATCTCCCAATGAAATCGGTAAGCTCATGCGTTCTCTCGGTAGTATGATAACTTCATTGCGCGAGGTTGTGCTCGGGGTAAAGTCTGCTGCGGAGCAGGTAGCCGCAGGCAGTGAGGAAGTTGCTGCATCTGCCCAGCATCTTTCAGCAGGAGCCACAGAACAGGCCGCTTCCGTGGAGGAGGTCTCAGCATCTATTTCCCAAATGACAAGCAATATTTCCAAAAACACCGAACTTGCCGAGCAGACTCGTGAGATTGCGGTCAAAACCGCTCGGGAAGCTGTGAATGGAGGGGAGGCAGTTTCCCAGACAGTGAATGCTATGCAGGATATTGCTGAGAAAACTTCCATCATTGAGGAAATTGCCCGCCAGACCAATCTATTGGCTCTGAATGCCGCCATCGAGGCAGCCCGGGCCGGTGAACACGGTAAAGGTTTTGCCGTGGTTGCTTCAGAAGTGCGCAAACTTGCTGAGCGGAGCGGTTTTGCTGCCGGAGAAATCAGGGAGCTGACCGGATCAAGTCTGGAAGTTGCAGAGAGGGCCAAGCAGGTACTGAGCTCCATGATTAAAGATATTAACCGGAATGAGGAGCTTGTTGCTGAAGTTGCAGCAGCCAGCCGGGAACAATTCGAGGGCGGGCAACAGATTTCAAAGGCCATAGTGCAGCTTGATGAGGTCATCCAGCGTAATGCCGCTTTCGCGGAAGAGCTTTCCTCCACTTCTGAAGAACTGTCAGCGCAGGCGGTAAAACTTCAGGATACAATGGAGTTTTTTACTGTTCCGGCATATGGGACCCGCATGTCCTCCGACATCCGAAACAATGCCGGACCTGTTATGGCATTGAAGCAGGGGGATGATGATTTTTAAATAAGTGGAGCTGACAATTCATGAAAACGACTTATCTTATAAATAAGACATCGTTTTTTGATGGATTATCAGGAGGAGATGTTCAGGGCATGGTTTGAAATGTCCATAGCCGCAGTCCTGTTTCCTTATTTGAAGGATAGCGGTTGCCGGATCCGGGCAGGAGGCAATTGCTCTTATCAGGTTGTCCACTCTTAGTGCGGCGCTATGTAACTCAGGATCTGCTGTTGGGTAGCCGGGTTGTTTACGGCGAGGACAGGGATCAGTTGCAGAACTTCTTTCGTGTAGCGATGAAGCGGCGGAAAATCTCCTCCTGTTCACATAAATTATGGTTGTGGTTAGAGTGAAGTGCGGTACATCTGATGTGCCGCACTTCTGCTTTGGTGATTTGCACTTGCCCAACATTTAGAAAAGGTACATATTTAAGTAAAAGCAAGATTGGAGTTCATAATATGAGTGTCGGGCGTTTCAAAATATTTATCACAATATTTATTCTACTGCTCGGTTTGAAGGCTGGAAATGCTGACGCTGACAATGTTGTTTACCTGAGTTCCCTTGAATGGCCGCCTTATGTAGGGAAACGTCTTCCAGAAAACGGTTCCAGTGCCGAAATTGTTCGTAAAGCCTTTGCCGCCATGGGTTATGAACTGAAAATATTGTTTTTGCCATGGAAAAGGTCCATGCATATGGTTGAGGTGGATTTTCAGGTCGTCGGTTATTTCCCGGAATATTATTCCCCGCAACGTGCTGAAAAGTTTATTTTTTCAAAAAGTTATGGGTGTAGTTCGGTCTCTTTGCTGGAACATGTTAAAAGTCCGGTGGACTGGGATACTGTTGACGATCTGGCCGGGCTGCGGGTCGGTTTTGTCTCTGGATACGTAAATACCCCTGAATTGGATGCGGCCATTGCCAATGGAACGGTCCGTCCAAATTACGCTCCTACAGATAAGAACAATATTCTGAAGGTAGCCAAGGGCAGAATTGATTGCGCAGTGGTGGATCCCTTGGTTTACAGTTATCTGGCTGCAACAGATCAGGATATAAAAAAATATAGCGATACTATGGAGATTAAGCCGAGGGCCTTCGGTGTTAACGAACTTTATGTTGCTTTCAGAAAAGATGAGCAGGGGCGGTATTTTTCAAGGATTTTGAATGAAGGTTTGAGAAAAATAGGTGTTGGCGGATCCTGTGACCAACATAACTAATTCAAGAGGTTGTTGAATGTCTGGCAGTGAAATTCCCCGGTCAAGTTTCGAGAAACCATCGCTTTATTTATTGTCGCTGCTGCTGAATCCCGACGGGGCTGCTTCCGGCCAATCCATCCCATCCGATTTCGGGACACTTACTTTTCGTAAAATGGACCTGTTGCAGGAGCGGGGACGGATTCCGCAGTTGGTACTTGATTATGAGCTTGCGGGCGGTTCATTTCAGGCCGTTTACTTCGGGCATGTATCGCCATTCAAGCTTCACCGTACTGAGCTTAAGCACAACGGCGCGGTTGTGAAGCATGTTTTTTCCGAAGCTGCCGGCGGGCATATTCATATGGAAACGGCTCTGCCTCCTTCAGGATTGCCGCAGGGATTGGACTGGAAGATTGTTGCCGGAAGCCTTTGTTTGTGGAGGGCCTGTGTCGGGTTGCCTTCGGGGTGCGATAAATCTCTTGGCAAATATTTTTCCAAGATGAAGTCGGTCTCCCGCTACCAGTGGACCAATGACAGGTTTGAGATACAAGACAGTAATATTCTGGAAACATGGTCTTCGGATATACCTTGCGGAGAAGCAGAATGTATTAACTTTTCTATTTTTTTTGCTAATGGATTGATAGCAGGAATTTCGTTTTGACTTGCAAATAAAATTTTTATACTTCATAAAAAATAGTATACTGTAATTGTATGAAATGCCATATTGCTTGACTTAAGGCGTTGCCGGAGTTAAGTCTGCCCCTCGTTATATTTTGGGGGGAACGTGATCAAACGTAATTTTCGGGGCGAGTTTCTAGACACCGAGCTGGAAGAATCGTTTCAACATGATAAATGGCCTTCAGTTCGTTTCAGGCTGCTTTTTCTATACATTGTAACTATCTCTACGTACCTTTTGGGTGCGTGCAGTGACTTTTATGATCTGGGTCCCGGATCAGAATTTTACACTATCTTGATCGGCAGGATAGGGGCCTGCATGATCGGTATATTAGCTTTTGTAGTGCTCTTCGCCAACAGGGTCAGATTGAGTGTGCAATACACTCTAATGTCTGTCGGTATGTTTTCTTTTCTGCTTGTAGAGTCTTTGGAACTGGTGGTTAAGGCTTCAGCCGTCGGTACACTCAGTGTTCCGACTACGGTATTTATTGTTCTTGCATACTATATTCTGCTCCCTCCTCGCCTTGTGCCTTCACTTGTCGCCGCTGTTTCAGGATCTGTGCTTTATCTTGGTGCTCTGTCCACTCTCGTCCCTGTTCAGTCCGGAACTTTTGTTAATTCTGCTATTTATCTTTTTCTGGCGAATGGATTCGGGTTGTTTTTCCTGTTCACGTTCGGCATATCCCTGCGCAGGGAATACGCAGCGATCAAGGATTTGAAAAGACTGGTGGAGTTTGATGAACTTACCGGGGTCAGCAGCAGGCGAAAGGTGCTGGAGTCCGGGGTCGGTCTGTTCAGGTCCGCCCGCCGGTTTAACAGTAAGCTGGCAGTGTTGATCATGGATATTGACCATTTCAAAAAGATTAATGATGATTACGGGCACCACGCTGGTGATGACGTTCTCAGGGAAACAGCAAAACGCTGTTCCGCAGTATTGCGTGACGTTGATTCTTTTGGGCGTCTGGGTGGTGAGGAGTTTGTGATAATTCTGCCCCATTCAAGCCTTTATGATGGAATCAAAGTAGCTGAAAGGCTGCGTGGAGCAATTCGTGCGCGGATGTTTCAGGTGGAAGATTACTACCTGTCTTCATCGGTCAGCATCGGGGTTGCTGAATTGCGGGACCATGGAGATTTTGCCGAATTGTTGCAGGATGCTGATAGACAATTGTACCGGGCCAAGAACAGTGGCCGGAATCAAGTTTCTCCGGCTATGTTACGGGCTGTCAAGCCGATCAAGCCCATAGATATTTCGCAAGAGGGTGGAAGAGTTTAGCTCTTCCACCCCTTTTTTTTATCTGGTGAGTTTTCTGTATTTAATGCGGTGGGGTTGGTCAGCGTCCTTGCCCAGCCTCTTTCTGCGGTCCTCTTCGTATTCAGAGTAGGAACCTTCGTACCAGAAGACTGAGGAGTCTCCTTCAAAGGCGAGGATGTGGGTGGCAATGCGGTCGAGGAACCAGCGGTCGTGAGAAATAACCAGCACACAGCCGCCGAAGTTGTTTAATCCTTCTTCCAGCGCACGCATTGTGTTTACATCAAGGTCGTTGGTCGGTTCGTCAAGCAGAAGTACGTTGCCGCCTTCCTGCAGCATAAGTGCAAGGTGGACCCTGTTACGTTCACCACCGGAGAGAACTTTGCACTTTTTCTGCTGTTCTGATCCGGTCAGGTTGAACTTTCCTACATAAGCACGGGCGTTGATTTCACGGTCACCGAGCTTTACGAATTCATTGCCACCGGAAATAACTTCGTAAACTGTTTTTTCCGGATCAAGGGCATTGCGGTGCTGGTCCACATGGGTGACCTGTACGGTTTCGCCGACAATAACTTCACCTGCATCAGGCTGTTCCTGTCCGCTGATCATCTTGAACATGGTGGTCTTACCGGCGCCGTTGGGTCCGATAATGCCGACAATGGCCCCGGCGGGGATCATGAAACTTGTATCTTCGAGGAGCAACTTTTCCCCGGCCTGTTTGTGCACACCTTTCAGTTCAATGACCTGCTTGCCGAGTCGCGGTCCCGGAGGGATGTAAAGTTCCAGTTCGCGTGAGTATTCATCGGACTGCTGGTTGGCAAGGGATTCATATGCACTGATACGGGCCTTGCTCTTGGAGCGCCTGCCTTTGGGGGACATGCGGATCCATTCCAGTTCGCGGGCAAGGGTTTTGCGGCGTTTATCATCTGATTTGGCTTCGTTGGCCAGACGTTTTTCTTTTTGTTCCAGCCATGAAGAATAATTACCTTTCCATGGAATTCCTTTACCCCGGTCCAGTTCCAGAATCCATCCGGCAACATTGTCGAGAAAATAACGGTCATGGGTTACGGCGATGATGGTACCGGCATAGTTCTGGAGATGTCTTTCCAGCCATGATACGGATTCCGCGTCAAGGTGGTTGGTAGGTTCGTCAAGAAGAAGGATGTCCGGTTCCTGAAGCAGCAACCGGCAAAGAGCCACACGGCGTTTTTCACCACCGGAGATTACGGATACCGGTGTGTCTCCGGGAGGGCAGCGCAGTGCATCCATGGCCATTTCAAGGCGGGAGTCGAGGTCCCATGCCCCGCAATTGTCCATTTGTTCCTGAACTTTTGCCTGCCGTTCGAGCAGGGCGTCCATTTCGTCCGGTTCCATCGGCTCTGCAAACTGGGCATTGATCTCGTTGAATTCATTGACGAGCGCAACCACGTCTGCCGCTCCTTCTTCTACTACCTCGCGCACTGTGCGGGTTTCATCAACCAGCGGTTCCTGCTCAAGGTATCCGATTGTGAAGCCGGGGGAAATGTGGGTTTCACCTTCGAAGCTGTCATCAACTCCGGCAAGAATTTTCAGGAGTGAACTTTTACCGGAACCGTTCAGGCCCAGGACACCGATTTTTGCTCCATAAAAATATGAAAGGGAAATATCTTTGAGAATGGGTTTTTTATCGTAATACTTACTTACCCGGACCATTGAATATATGATCTTATCAGGTTCGTTGCTCATCTTTATTACCTCTTTGGTTTCTGTTCGCTTTTGCGTTTTCCCCTTGTGGCAGAAAAAACGATCTCAGGCAATGGTATAGTTATACCGTTAACTTCCCGTAACACTGGTCGATAGTTAAAATCTGCCCAAAAATCCAATCGACTCTAGGTTGTCTGTTTCATTCTGTTTATGCTAGGCATTAGAAAGGTTATATTTAGATGGTGGTTCCAGTAACCTTTAAACCGGGAAGAGTATTTATGAGGGTTAGAAGTATCAATTCTATTGTTGCTGCGATTGTTTTCATATTGATTTCTTTGACGGTCTCCACTGGGGTCTGGTGGGTTTCACATGATACCCATGAGGTTGTTTTTCAGGAAGAAGATAATGCTATGAATGCCATGATTGATGAGTCAATTAAGGCATTGCAGCTATATATGAGCCAGACTACGGATGTAGTCAGACTGGTAGCGAAGAGTCAGGCATCAAGTGAAGCCCTTCAACTCGGGAATGTTCTCCCGGCAGACAGTCTATTTAAATCCCTTATTCTGGGGTCAGACAGTTACTGGGCCGGCTTTCTTTTCGATAAAAACGGCAAAGTTATCGCCGGATATAATGCCAAGGGCAAGAATATGGCCGGAGCGGATCGCGCTTCCCGCGGTTATGTTAAAAAAGTTCTTTCCGGTACTGATTTGTTTATTTCTGATAAGGTCCTGAAATCAAAAAGCGGTGGAGGAATTTTAATTCTGGCCATTGCCCATTCCGTTCGTGATGCCAGCGGTAAAGTTATCGGCGGGATAGGTGTTTTTCCGAAATGGGAGAAATTTACCGAAAGTTTTATTGACGATATCCGCGTAGGTGGAGGCGGTTACGGATATATGATTGACGGTGCCGGGAGCGTAATTGCCCATGCCGCAGACAATAGTCTTTTGCTCAAGGATTTGTCCGAATTGGGATTTATCCAGCATATGCTGAATAATAAAAATGGTGATCATTGGTACGATTGGAAAGGTGAAAAAAAATATTTGAAATTCAAAACTGTGCCGCAGACCAATTGGATTGTCGGGGTAACAACGACTGAAGATGACCTTGGAAGGGCTGCGCGCAACCAGCGTAACTATCTGCTTGCGGGCGCTGCGGTTATGGTTTTACTGCTCAGTTCAGTGATGGTTTTTGTTCTCAGGAAGCTGGTCCTGCAGCCGGTTGAGGGCATTCTTGAATTCTCAACTGAGATTGCCGAAGGAAACCTTAAAGCCGAACTGAAGGGTAAGTACCGGTACGAGTTTGAGAACCTTGCTGATAAAATCAACACAATGGTCGCGGAACTCAAAAACAAGCTCGGCTTTTCCGAAGGTGTGCTTAATGGATTGACTGTTGCCTGTGCCATTGTTGACCCTGACAATGAGGTGCTTTGGGCAAATAAGGAAGTCTGCAGCCTGATTGAAAATGACAGCTCTCCTGATGCTGTAAAAGGTATTAAGGCAGGTGAATTTTTTTATGGAGATCCTTCCCGTAAAACAATGTCTTATGCAGCTGTAGAGACGAACAGTAAGCTTGAAAAGGAATTTGAGTTCACAACGTTGAAGGGTAACGTTAAAAATTTCTTTGCTTCTGCCACTCCCTTCCATGATATGGATGGGAATATTCTCGGTGCATTGACCATAATTATTGATATGACCGAAATACGCCAGCAGGCCGTTGAAATAGAAAAGCAGAATGAACGTATAACCATTGCCGCTGCTGACGCAGAGCAGATTTCGCAGTCACTCTCCAGTGCTGCTGATGAATTGTCCGCCCAGATTGAGCAATCCAACCGGGGGGCGCAGGAACAGCGTGACCGTGTGGCAGAAACATCCACCGCTATGGAAGAGATGAATGCCACAGTGCTTGAGGTTGCCCAGAACGCAGGACTTGCTGCTGAGGATGCCGATTCTGCCCGCGACAAGGCGGAGAACGGGTCACAGTTGGTGCAGCAGATGATAGAATCTGCTGATGGTGTACGCTCACAGGCTGCCGCACTGAAAGAATCAATGGAACAGCTCGGTGTTGAAGCCAAGGAAATAGGCAACGTGCTTGGTGTGATTAATGATATTGCAGACCAGACCAACCTGTTGGCACTGAATGCTGCCATTGAGGCAGCAAGGGCCGGAGAGGCCGGACGGGGCTTTGCCGTTGTTGCTGATGAAGTTCGCAAACTGGCAGAAAATACTATGTCCGCAACCGGTGAAGTCGGCAATGCCATAAAGAAGATTCAGAATATGACCCGGCAGAATATCTCCGCCACTGAGGATGCTGCAGATTCCGCACAGCGCAGCAGTGAGCTGGCTAATGAATCCGGTCAGACCCTGACTGAGATTGTCAGGCTGGTGGTCAATGCTTCGGATCAGGTCCGGGCAATTGCCACAGCAGCGGAGCAGCAGTCAGCCACCAGTGAAGAGATTAATCGGGCGACTGAAGATATCAGCAGGATTTCTCTCGAAACTTCGCAGGTTATGGGTGAATCAGCCCATGCGGTTCAGAATGTTTCTGAAATGGCTGCTAATCTTAACAGCGTGATTGAGAGTATTCAGCCTGATAAATAATCTCCATACTGATCAAAAGGCCCCCTCTGCATTTATCCAGTGTAGAGGGGGTCTCATTTTTATGTGATTCATCTTGCCAGCTGAACTGGGCGGAGTTACGATTGGCCGATTAATGGAGACAAGTATGAATGATAAACAAAAAGAAGAACTTAAAACTAAAATAAATAGTGAAATAGAGAATCTGACCAGACAGGTGAAAGAGCTTGAGGATACGGTAGCTCCGGTCAAGCCGGATGCTGCTATAGGCAGGCTTTCCCGTCTGGATACCATGCTCAATCAGGGGATTAATAAGAGTTCCATTGCCCAGTCCCGGCAGCGGATTCTGAATCTTGAGGATGCGTTGAATCGTCTGGAAAAAGATGTTTTTTTCGGGGAATGCGAAGAGTGCGGCGAAGGTATTCCTATTGCCCGTCTGCTGGCTTTGCCCGAAAGCAGGTTCTGTGTGCACTGTGCAGAGCACCTGGGTGAATAAACAGGAGAGTCGTTGTGGGTATTGCTTCTGATCTGGTCATTCTTATTGTGGCGGGTATGCTGGGCGGTTTTATTGCCCGTATGATGCGTCAGCCCCTTCTGCTGGGCTATATTGTCGCCGGGGTGCTGGTAGGTCCTCATACCGGAGGCATAACTGTTTCCGGCGTGCATGAAATTGAATTGCTGGCTGAAATCGGAGTGGCGCTGTTGCTGTTCACTCTGGGAATCGAATTTTCTGTCAAAGAACTCAAACCCGTGCGTCATGTGGCTTTGATCGGTACACCGTTGCAGATTATCCTGACCATGGCCTTCGGCTGTGGGGTCGGACGTCTTATGGGGTGGGATTCGCATATTTCCATCTGGTTCGGGGCATTTATAGCTCTTTCCAGTACCATGGTTGTGCTCAAGACCCTTGAAAGCAAAGGGCTGGTAGGAACACTTTCCAGCCGGGTAATGCTCGGTATGCTGGTGGTGCAGGATATTGCTATCGTACCCATGCTGATCATAATGCCCCAGCTCGGATCGGAATCTTTCGGTTTACAGGCATTGGGCATGGCCGGGATCAAGACGGTTCTATTCCTGATCTCCATGTTTGTGCTCGGTTCACGGATTATCCCGCGATTCATGAAGGTCGTCGCCAGCTGGAATTCACGGGAAATGTTCATGCTTTCGTGCAGTGCCATCGGGCTGGGCATTGGTTACACCACACATTCTCTAGGTTTATCCTTTGCCTTCGGGGCCTTTGTGGCCGGGATGGTGCTAAGTGAATCCCGTTACGCCTATCAGGCATTAAGCGATATCCTGCCCCTGCGTGATATTTTCAGCCTTATCTTTTTCGCTTCCGTGGGGATGCTCATTGATCCTGTGTATGTATGGGACCACATCGGAACCATCATGATTCTTGCTGCTGCAATCCTTGTGGGTAAAGGGTTGATTTTCGGTTCAATGGCCCGGCTTTTCAATTACCGCAATGTAATCCCGCTGGCCTTGGGGCTGGGTATGTTTCAAGTCGGTGAGCTTTCCTTCCTGCTCCTGCAGCAGGGTGCGGAGTCCGGTTCCTTTCCCAAAGAATATTTCCCCCTCTTTATGGGCGTGGGCATAGTGACCATGCTGCTCACACCGATTATGGCTTCCTGCACCGGGCCTTTGTATTCGCTGCTGCAAAGCCGTCGTAAAAAGGACCCTTTGCAGACTATCAATCTTCCGGAAAGCGAACTTGACGGGCATGTTGTAATCCTCGGTTACGGGCGTTTCGGTTCCTATGTCGCTTATTCATTGCATGAGATTGATATTCCAAACGTGGTAGTGGAGCTGAATGCCAATAAGGTGGAGCAGGCTGCGGATGCCGGGATGTCTGTAATCTACGGTGATGCCGGGAATGAGGTCGTGCTCGAGGCGGCGAGGATTTCCCATGCCAGAATGGTCCTTTTGACTATCCCTTCAGTGCAAGGATCTACTTCCGTGCTGGAGAATGTCCATCGTCTTGCTCCACAGTGTCCGGTTGTGGCCCTTTCGCGTAATCCGGAGCATTTGGAAGTTCTTAATGAGCTGGGAGTACATCATATAATCATGCCTGAATTCGAAACCGGGCTTGAGATGATCCGTCAGACTCTTTTTAATTTTTGTATACCTCCGGTGGAAATTCAAAATGTAATGGATTCTATGCGCCGGGAGAGGTATACCACTGGAGTGGAACGCACTTACTGCAATGCTGCCCAGCTGTTCCGTTTGAGCAGGGCTGCAGAATCCATAAACCTGAACTGGGTTGAAGTGCATAGGGATGCTGAGATTGTAGGCTGTTCCCTTGCCGGAAGTAAAATTCGTACCGTGACCGGGGTTTCCGTGGCTGGTGTGCTCCGTGATGATCATTTTATCCAGAATCCCGACGGTGATTTTATTTTTATGGCCGGTGATATTATGGGAGTTCTTGGTGGTCGAGAAAATATTGAAAAATTCAGGTTGCTTGCATCAGCTCCGCAAGAAGAGGTAGAAGATGGTTAGTATGTTCAGTAGAGAAAAATATATTCTGTTAACGGTTTTGTTGGCCCTGATGCTGGTCGGGTGTGCCAAAACCAATATCCCCGATCCTCGAGGGCTGGGACCTGCTCCCCGCTATTGTGCAGACCCGGTGGATGTTCTTAGTTATTTAGAGGGAATTCCTTACCAAGGAGATGCAGCAGTCAACCGTGACGGTGAGTTTACCTTTTTTGCCCAGCCGGAAATTTTTCTCAAGAAGCCGGGGCTCAATTGCAGCGGCTTTACTGTGGCAGCATCCCGCTACTATTTTAACCGAAACTATAATCTTGCGGATGTCACTCTCGACCGTCTTGCCGACAGCGGTCCGGATTCTCCCTATGGTCAGGATTGGGATTTCGGTTACGACCTTGTCCTCAACGTTACCGAAGGGTTGAAACGCAGGGCTGTGCTTCCGTTTGGGGAGACTGCGGTCATTGAAGATAATAATGGTATGACCCTGCGCGGTTTTGAACTCAGTGACCGCACCGCCTGGGCTGATGTTCTCAGCCAGATGACGCCCGGTCATGTTTATCTCTTTTCCATGAGCAAGCCTATCAAGTTCAAGAATTACAAGGTGCTCCACTATCATGTGGGAGTGATTGTCCCGGATGAATCCGGCCACATCTGGCTTTGTCACGCCACAAGAAAAAGTGGGGTCAACAAAGTGGATATTTCCAATCAAGCCAATCTAGAACCTATAATAAAAGCCAACCCTGATTCTGATCTTGGAGTGCGTAAAATATTAATCATTGAGGCCCCACTGCTTTGTTACCGTAATTCCGGCAGGTAAGGTCATATGGTTGCAGATAATGTATTGTTTGCATTCGGGTTGACCGCTTTTGCAGGTCTTTCCACCGGGATAGGTTCTGCGTTGGCTTTTTTTGCCAAGCGGACCAATCCGCGGTTTCTGTCTATTTCATTAGGATTTTCTGCCGGGGTGATGATTTATGTCTCGTTTATGGAAATCATCTATTTATGGGCTGGTCAGCGGAATGGCGGTGATGGCGTTGTCTCTGTTGCTGTTTTTGTAAGAGGCATTTGATTCGTTTTTTTATGTAAGATGATGCCTCCGGCGGTCAAAATCTTTTAGTTTGCTTTGCGGCTTGGGTTATCCCGGTTGTGCTTTTATGCAAATTCCGGTGGCAATCTATCAATATTTATGGGATTATTAGACCTTGTGTTCGTTTTAATCAGGAGTTCAAATGGCTAAGAAAAATATAGGTATTCAAGGTTTTACCTTGCCCATGCCCCAGACTATTCTGGGTTCACGGCATGAAGGACGTAATAATTTTATGGCTCTGGCCTGGGTTTCACGGGTTAACTACAACCCTTCCCTGATGATGATTTCCGTTGGCAAGCGACATTTTTCCAATGTTGCTATCAAGGCCAGCGGTGAATTCAGCGTGAATATCCCATCGGTGGATATGGTTGAAGTCACGGATTTTGTGGGCCTTGTTTCCGGCTCTAAACTGGATAAGTCCGGCCTTTTCGAGATTGAGCCGGGATTGCTGCAAAACGCCCCGCTGATCAGTAAATGTCCGGTTGCAATCGAGTGCAAGGTGTTCGATTCCATGGAATTGCCCAATGATACTTTGTTTGTCGGGGAAGTTGTCGCTACATGGTGCGATGAAGACGTTCTCACCGATGACGAACCGGATATCAAAAAGGTCAATCCATTTACCCTGACCATGCCCGATAACCGCTACTGGGGAGTCGGAGATTGCGTGGGGCGCGCATGGCATGACGGGAAGAAGCTGACGTAATCCCGAAACTTTTTAATAAGCTTTGTTATCGGTTTTAAAAAAGTATTTTAATAAACAAAGGCCGTAATATTCGTGGAATGTTACGGCCTTTGTTTATTTCTATTTCATATAATGCTTGTAGCAGGCGATGGCATTCATGGCGAAGAGCGAGGTTGTGACCTCGCTGCCGACAATAATGCGTGTGGGATGGCGAACCATGGTCCATTCGTATGCCTTGTAGGGATGCCTGAAGCAGCCTTCGCCGATGTGGTCGTGCAAAATTTTGATGCCCCGCTCAATGAGTCCGTCCCCTCGGTTGGGGTAGCGCAGCAGGCAGAGAGTTGCCACTGCCAGAGAAGCGTCAAAGGGGTTGAGCGTTGCGCCGAGCATGTCGTATTTACAATAATCCATTGCTGCGGCCCGGATTTGTTCAACTTTGCCGTCGGGATCGATAAGTTGCCTTTCATTTTCAGGAATGGTCAGCCATGTTTCATAAAGACGTCCGGCATAGCTGACGTATATTTCCGGCAGATAAAAGCGCACTGCGCTGTCTTTTTTAAAATTTCCGCTCATGAATGCGTTGTGATGGAAGGTCAGAAATCTCTGTACGGTTTTCAGGTTTTCTCCTTCAAGGGCTTTCCATTGATAGCGGTTGGCGAGGATGGATTCCAGAATGTCCATGTTGTGACCGGGGCATATTTCATTACCCAGCGTTTCGCGCACAATACGTCCGTCTTCCTTATCCCGCTTGAACGGCTTGTCGAACCAGAGAGGTACGGAGCCGAAGTAATCCAGTGGACGGGTCATGGTAATGGTCGGGAGGTTGGTCTTGTTGCCTCCGCCGATCTGGTACTCGTTGATGATTTCCACCCAAGGGAAGTCAAGAAAGACTTCCGCTGCACGCAAGAGTTCCTGATTTGCGTTCAGATTTTTTTCTGCCACCAGATCCAGCCATTTACGGCTCATTGCCAGCGCAAGAAAAGTTGTGTCCACATCCGGCACATAGTCATCAAAGCCCAGTTCTTTTTTAGCTTTCCAGTCGCGGGGCTTGAGGTTGCAGAGCGGCAGGCCGTTTCCGTCTTTTGGCAGGCAGGTTATAGCCGGGTGTTTGATTCCGGAATTTGGCGCCACCAGCCATTCCATGCTGGTCACGATCAGGAAATGAAGAATGGATTCCAGCATTTCCCTAAGTTTGTTCTGCTCATCCTGCGGCAGTTCTTCCAGTATATAAAGGTTGTAAAGTTGTTCCCAGAAAATATCGTCATAGAATCCGGTGCGGTGTGTTATCCATGAAACACGCATGGAGAGTGGTTCGGCAATGCCTTTCCATGGGCGGCGGAATATTTTCAGGGCCAGCGGATTGGAGTGCAGAAAGCAGCGCAACAATCCGAAAAGCAGATTGATGTTTTGAAATTCGTATGAACCCAGCCCGGTCATGATGTTCATAAAGTTTTCGCCGTCGCAGACGGAATCTCCGGGCATGACTACCTGTGCGGAAACCGGAAAAAACGGGTCCTTGGGGTTCTTGTTCCAGACCCTGAGGATGTCCGAAAGTACTGCGTTCAGGACTTCATTGACTTCTTTTTCTTTAACCCGCGGAGGTGTGGTGTCTGCTTTTTCACGGATTCGCCACTGCGGGTCCTGCACACGGTCCAGCAGTTTTGCCAGTGGAGCGAAAGTTGTCTCGACCCACTCTTTGTCTGCCCAGTTTTCATAAGTGGCTTGCATGGCTGCTTTCATCATTTCCTGATAAGGACCGATTTTGCTCTGGAAAATAGCCGGATGAGAGCACCAGCGCAGGATAAAATGTTTGAAAAGCGGATTGCCGAAGAGTTTTTTATAAAGTTTACGCAGGTTCTCGCCCGGAACAGTGGGATTTTTACATTTTAAAATCGGGCCGTCACAAATATCGTAGATAGTAGCGTTTCTCAATTTATCTCCAGTTAATTATACGAAGTGGCAAAGCCTTACTAAAAAGTTTTGAGGGTATGGGGGCTGGGGAAGGCCCAATATCCGTTAGATGAGAAGCTTTACTTCGAATCTTACGGATAGAGAGAGCAGAGATGGAAATTTTGCCATGAGTTTCCTTATTTCCCGCCGCCGGAGGTTCCATAAAATTCCCCTACCAAAGTGGAGCGTGCCTTGCAATCCGTTCGCCCTGCATGTAGTGTCCCTTGTAGGCCTTAAAAGGGTTGTGATGATTTGATGATGATATGATAAAGTTTAACTATGACAATATGTTGTGCTTTTTTGATAGATAAGTTGATCAATAAATGATCAAGACGGGGAATAACGGTAGACCATGGAAAGATTTATAGCCGACCTGCATATCCATTCCAGATTTTCACGTGCCACCAGCAAAGCCTTGAATCCGCGCCTGCTTGCAGCGTGGGCAAGGGTTAAAGGTATCGACGTCATCGGCACCGGGGACTTTACTCACCCCGAATGGGTGGCTGAGATTGAAGAGCAACTGGTGGAGGACGGTTCGGGATTGCTTTCCCTGCGGGAGCCGCGAAGGCTGGAGGAAGCAATTGACTGGGTGGACGGCCCGTTTGCCGGGCAGACCCGCTTCATGCTCCAGACCGAAATCAGTTCCATATATAAAAAGTACGGCAAAACCCGCAAAGTTCACAACCTCGTCTACATGCCCGATCTGGAATCGGTTAAAAAATTCAACGCCAAACTTGATACCATAGGCAACCTCAATTCCGACGGCAGACCGATTCTCGGTCTGGACAGCAAAGACCTCCTTGAAATTGTTCTTGAAACCCACGACAAAGCCTTTCTCATTCCCGCACATATCTGGACTCCGTGGTTCTCGCTTTTCGGATCCAAGTCCGGCTTTGATTCGGTAGAGGAATGCTACGGTGATCTGGCTTCAGAAATTTTCGCAATGGAAACCGGACTTTCCTCCGACCCTGAAATGAACTGGTTTATTTCCGCGCTGGATAAATATCGTATGGTTTCCAACTCTGATGCCCATTCCGGTGAGAATCTCGGGCGTGAGGCGAATATTTTCAGTGGTAATATGTCCTATGAAGGAATTTACCGGGCTTTGAGGGGCGAAGGATTGGGCCATAAATTCATGGGTACAATTGAATTTTTCCCGGAAGAGGGCAAGTACCACATGGACGGGCACCGCAAATGCGGAATCATGCTTGATCCCCATGAATCAAAAATGCGCGGCGGAATTTGTCCGGTCTGCGGCAAGCCCCTGACCATGGGGGTTTATTCGCGGGTCATGGAGCTGGCTGACCGCGATGAAGCGCAGCAGCCCAAAGGGCAGCCCGGCTTTGATTCTCTGGTTCCCCTCAAAGAGCTTATTTCAGAGGTGGTTGGCACCGGCCCAAAAACCAAGAAAGTCCTTGGCGTCTACGCCCCGCTGATCAAGGAATTCGGCTCGGAATTTACCATTCTGCAGCAGGTCCTGGTTGAAGATCTCAAGCGGCACAATGTTCATCTTGCGGAGGGAATCCGGCGCATGCGCGAGGGGCAGGTTATCCGCAATCCCGGTTTTGACGGACAGTACGGGACCATTTCCGTTTTTTCCGCTCAGGAGCGGGACGAGATTGTAAACGGCGTGAAACTTGTAGTGATCCGCAAGCCCAAAGGCGATCTTGATAATGCCGGGCCGGAAGCAGAAGTCCGCAAAGCCGCTGAGCCGGAAGAAGAGTCCGGAATAATCCGGTTCAATGAGGCACAGAAAAATGCAATTGAAGCCGGTCCTGACCCCGTGCTGGTAATTGCCGGACCGGGAACAGGCAAAACTCAGACCCTTATGGGTCGGATTAAATTTTTGTTGGAACGGGGAACCCGTGCCCGGCGTATTCTTTCCCTGACCTTTACACGTAAGGCTGCCGAGGAAATGAATGAGCGTATGCGTGTCATGCTCGGGGAGGATGAAGTCCTGCCCCGCGCGGATACATTGCATGCTCTGGCCCTTGAGTACTGGGCATCCGCATTTGACCATGATCCGATTATTTTGAATGAAGAAACCGCCCGCCGGGTATTTGCCCGCGCGAACCCTGAGCTGACCGGTCCAAAGCTTAAGTCAGCATGGGATTCCATCAATCTCTCCCGTGAAACCATGGAGCCGCTCAGTGAGGGTGCTGCTGAGATTTTAGCTAATTATTCCAGGCAAAAGGACCAGTACAATCTTGTGGATTACACCGATCTGCTTGAATTCTGGCTCTCGGAACTAAAGTCCGATAAATATGTGCGTACTTTTACGCATGTGCTGGTGGACGAGGTGCAGGATTTATCCCCCCTGCAGCTGGAAATTGTTCACCGTCTTGCAGGAGAGGAGGGAGAAGGTCTTTTTGCTATCGGTGACCCGGACCAGTCCATTTATGGATTTCGTGGGGCTGCCGGGGATGTGGTTAATCGTTTCCGCGCTTTTTGGGAAAGTCTGATTCAGATAACACTGGAAGATAACTATCGTTCGGCGCAGGGCATTCTGGATGCTTCGGCCTCTGTCTTTGCGAATCCGCCGCAGCTTAAGGCCCATAAAAAATTTGACGCTGAGATACATTTGTTTTCCGCGCCGGACAGCGGGCGGGAGGCTTCATGGATCGGTGAGCGCATTAAGCAGCTTATTGGTGCTACCAGCCACAGTCTTGTGGATGCCGGGGAGCAGGGTACTTTGAGCCCCGGAGATATTGCGGTTCTGGTGCGTTTCAAAGCCTTGATCGGTCCCATTGAAGCCATGCTCAAGCGGCAGGGAATTCCATGCAGTGTACCGGAAACAGAATCTTTCTGGCATGATCCGCGGGTGGAAGTATTACTGGCTGCCGCCCGGCACATGCTCGGTTTTGCTGAAGATGCGGATGACGAGGCACCGGAAGTTCCGGAAAAAATTATTGCGCAGGGACCGCTGGGCCTTTCCGCTTACCTGACCGATATGCCGCCTTTTGATCAGCTTTTTTGGGAAAGCAAGGCCTTCCGTGAAATGGTCAAAGGTTATAAGGAGCATGGCGGCTGGTCCGGTATGCTGAACTGGATTCATATGCAGAATGATCTTGATCTGGTGCGCAGCAAGGCTGAGAAGGTACGGATCATGTCCATGCATGCGGCCAAGGGGCTGGAATTCGAAGCGGTCTTTCTGGCCGGGCTTGATGATGGTATTGTTCCTTTCGCCGGTCCGGATATCCTGACCGGGAAGATTTCCGGGGACGGTCCGCTGGTACAGGAAGATGCTGAAGAAGAACGCAGGCTGCTTTATGTAGGCATGACCCGTGCCCGGCGAAATCTTTATATGTCCCATGCGGGAAAGAGACCGCTTTACGGGCGGACCCTGATGCTGCCGGCGTCTCGTTTTTTAAAGAATCTGCCTGATGTGGTGAAGAAGTCGGCGATGGTTGCACGAAAGGTTCAGAAGGAGAAGAAGATCAGCCTGCTGGATATGTAAGGCTTTCTTCCCGTTCCGTGCGGATAGAGCAAGAGTGTTTTGAAGTTTTAATTACAATAGAAAAACTTTGTAAACCATCTTCTCGTAAACCATTGACATTCTTCGTGCAGCTATGACGCTTAAACCTGCGCCTCTGAGCCTGCAGAAGATGTGCAACGGGTTGAAGTGATGCTGAAAAAAATTCCTGACCCGTTTCATTTTTTTCTCCCGACTTAATTGAATATGCTTTTATTTAAGCAATACCTATGCCGTAAGTTAAAAGGTGTTTCTGCCCGGTGTGTTGTCTAAAAAGGCTAGGTATAAATTATAGGTATTACTGATTTAGGGCGGTAAAAATGTCCAATTTTTTGAATATTAATGCTGCTAATTTTCAATTAGCTGCTCCGTCATGGGTTATTCCCGGAACTGTGGTCGAAAATTGCCGGTTTCTGGCTGGCAAGGTGGATGAGATTGCTTTGCTGTTTTTCGAAGCAAAGTCCTGCCTTGCCTATACCGAAGCTGACCTTCCTCATAAACTTCTTGAAACAGGGCTTTCTTTCCATATCCATCATCCTCTGGATCTGCCGTGGGAAGAAGGCGGCCGCAAGGCGGCTGAGGTCGTTCTTGCCTTGAATAAAAAGGCTGCTCACCTTAATCCATCAGCTCACGTCGTTCATCCCCCTGCAGCAGGGCCTGCAGCAGCAGGGCTGATAGGGGAATTTGCGGAAATAATTGTACGCAGTGAGATAAGGCCTGAGACTGTGCTGTTCGAGAACATCAAAGAAAATTCATTATGCGGCCTGACTGAAATCATCTCGGGGTTTGGGATGAAAATATGCCTTGATCTGGGGCACATACTGGCTTACGCACAGAATGATCTTTTGTATGAGGACCACATTGAAGGATTAGTTTCCATGCTGCATCTCAATGCCCCGGGTCCCAAAGGACGTCATCTAGGGTTAGATAAATTGGATGCCGGGGGGCTTGAAATAATGGGCGTTTTACTTAAAATGCTTGTCAAAGACGGTACCGTGACTGTTGAGGTCTTTGAAGAAGATTCTTTTTTTAAGTCACTGCAATTATTAAGTGATTATTGTACTTAAAGAAATATTAAGTAATACCTTGTGAAATTTTTATTGTGGTTGCAGTCATTGATGGAAATAGAGTACGTAAAGATAGTTTTCCCGTTCTTTTGTGTTCATGTACTTAGGAGAAACCTTGATTACATTTGTGCTGGGGGGCAATAAGTCGGGAAAATCAGACTACGCCCTCGACCTGTTTGCAGAATATTCCGGCCGGAAATGTTTCATAGCCACCGGAAAAGCCCGTGACATGGCTTTCCGGGAGCAGATCATGATTCATCGGAAAGAACGTGATCCATCCATTCCGGTTCTTGAATCAGGGCCGGACTTGCATCAGGTGCTGCTTAAGGCTAGAGAAGGTTACGACCACCTGCTGGTGGACAGTCTGGATTTTTGGTTGTTTGCCTGTTCCGAAGTTTCGGAAGGTGAACAGCTTATCGGGGAGGTAGTCCGGCTTTTGTCTGAATGGAAAGGGCCGGATGTTGTTTTGGTGTCCTGTGAGGTGGGCCTTGGTCCACTGGCAATGACACGTGAAGTTCGCAGCTTTGTTCGCAGGCTGGGATCACTCAACCGTACAATGGCCGCAATCGCAGATGAAGTTTATCTTGTGGCCGCAGGGTTGCCCCTTACCCTGAAGAAGTAGCTATGGCCTATTTTAAACAGCTTGAAGATCAGCTTCAGGATTTGCTCGCCCTTTGTAATAAGGACGAGCGTTGGCTGGTGGTTGTCAATGCCGACCCGGATTCGTTGGGTTCCGCAATGGCTTTCAAACGTATAATCGGACGCAGGGTTGCGGAGGTGGGCATTGCCCATATCAATGAGGTCAAGCGTTTAGACAACCTTGCCATGATGCATTACCTGCGTATTCCCGCCAAAAGGATGATTCCTACCCTTGTGGCCCAGTATGACAGGTTCGCTATTCTCGATTCCCAGCCGCATCATCATCCTGATTTTGATGATTTGAAATTTTCAGTGATAATCGACCATCATCCCCTTCCGGAAGAGCCTTACCCCTACGCGGAGTATGTGGACATCCGGCCCAAGTATGCTGCCAACAGCACCATGATGACCGAGTATCTCTACAACCTGAATATCCGCCCGGCCAAACTGCTGGCCACCGCATTACTGTACGGTATCAAGACCGATACCCAGAGTTTTGAGCGACCGTTTATTGATGATGATGTCAAGGCCTTCAGATATTTGACAAAATATGCTGATATGGACCTCATTAAACGCATCACCCGCAGTGAAATTCATCCTGACTGGTTACGGTATTTTTCTCGTGCTTTTTACAATCTGCGGCGTATCGGCCTCGGTCTTTTCTCTCATATCGGTAAGGTTGAGAATCCAGACACACTCGTCATTCTTGCTGATTTTCTCATGCGTGTTCACGGGGTTTCCTGGGATGTCGTTTCCGGTGTTTACGAGGATACCCTTGTGGTGATTTTTCGTGGTGACGGCATGCGCAAGGATATGGGCAAGATGGCCGCAAAGCTTTTCAATGACATCGGTTCCGCAGGTGGGCATAAGGCCGCGGCGCGAGCTGAAATCCAGCTGAATGCCCTTGAAGACGTTGATCCCGAGTCCTTTGTGCTGAAGAAATTGACCAAGGGCAAAAAGACGGTCAAGCGCATCTGATCCTTTTTTCACTCACATAATTGCAGGGTTTGAACCCTAAGGCATATCATGGCACTCAAAGATAAATTGAATTTTGACGACGAACCTCTGTACCTTATCGACGGTTCAGCTTTTTTTTATCGCGGATTTCACGCCTACCCCGATCTCAAGCGTTCGGACGGAGTGCCTACTAACGCATTGTTCTTTGTGCTGCGCGTTCTGCTTAAACTTATAAAAGAAGAGAAGCCTAAGTATCTTGTTTTTATGCTCGACGGAAAGGGTAAGAATTTTCGTCATGAGATTTACGATCAGTACAAAGCCCAGCGTCCGCCCATGCCCGATGATCTTCGTTCCCAGATTGAGCCGCTCAAGGAGGGCTTGAGCGTTCTCGGGATTCCGCTCATTGTCTCCAACGGAGACGAGGCTGACGACTGCATTGCGTCTCTGGCTGCAAGGTATAAATCCGAGCGTCCGGTAGTTATCCTCGGGGCGGATAAAGACCTCAAGCAGTGCCTTGATGAGAATGTTTTCATGTGGGACCCGGCGGGGCGCAAGGAAAAGATCACCTCTCTGGCTGATTTTCGTGAAGAAACCAAGATGGAACCGCGCCAATGGGCTGATTTTCAAGCTCTTATTGGTGATTCAGCGGATAACATCCCCGGTGTGCCGGGTGTGGGTAAGGTTACTGCCACCAAAATAATGGCCGAGTTTCCTACTCTAGAAGACATCCGCGATAATTATGACAAACTTAAGCCGGCTATTCAGAAAAAGATGAAGGATGAGCTGGAAAATATTTTTATCTATCGCGAATTGACCCGCATGAGGCTGGACAGCTGCCCTGATTGTGATCTCAACCAGTGCAAAGTCCGCAGTGCGGACCCGGACCGTGCCGTAGAATTCATGACCAATTACGAATTCCGCTCCCTTGTCCGCGACGTTAAAGCCCTGTTTTCGTCAACTTCAGGTTCCGGTGCTCAGGCTCCGGCTGCTAAACCGGGTAAATCATCATCCGGTCAGCTTTCTCTTTTCGGGGAGGAAACCCCGGCTCCGGCAGCTCCTGAAAACCGTCTTGAGCTTAAGAAAGCGTCCTCTGCAGCTGAATTGCCGGATTTCACAGGTAAAGAAGTGGGATTGGTTCGTGAAGGCAATGTTTTTTTTGTCGGCCTTGAAGGTGACGAATGGATGTGCAGGGTCACTGCGGATGAACTGGTCAGGGCATTGCATTCCGCGAAGACTGTTATCGTGTCCGATGTTAAATCATTTTTGCGCGCAGATGAGGCGTGGGGCGGAATATCTCTTTCCCGCTGGTTTGATTTGAGCCTTGCTGCTTATCTGCTCAATCCTGAGGAACGCAATTATGCCTGGGACAGGTTGCGGGCCATGCTTTTTTCCGGAGAGGAGCTTCCTGATGCCGTAGATGAGGTTCATCCCGATGCACAAGGACTGGCTGCGCTGGCATTGATGCATGTGCTGGGGCCGCGTATAAAGTCTGCAGGGCTTGATGAACTTATCGGAAAGTTGGAGATCCCGCTCATACCCGTGCTTGCGGATATGGAAAAAGCCGGGATAACTATTGATCTTGCTGCGTTTGCTGATTTTCTTGCCGAGGTAAATGAGCGTATCAATGAGCTGACTGGAATAATTCATGAGCGGGCCGGGGAACCTTTCAATATCCGCTCCAGCCAGCAGATGGCTACAGTTCTTTTTGATAAGCTTGGCCTTAAACCGGGTGGCAAGACCCCCAAGGGAGCGCTCTCTACAGCTAACTCCGTACTGGAAAAGCTGACCGGGCAGCATGAAATAATTGCTGATATTCTTGAATACCGGAAGATGGAGAAGCTGCGTTCCACCTATCTTGAGCCTTTGCCGAAGCTTGTTAATGCCAATGGGCGTATCCATACCAATTTCAACCAACTGGCAACGGCGACAGGGCGTCTTTCCAGTTCCGGTCCCAACCTGCAGAATATTCCCATTCGCGGTGATCAGGGCAAACGCATGCGGGCCTGTTTTACTGCCGGGAAAGGTTTACGTTTAGCCGCAGCGGACTACTCTCAGGTTGAGTTGCGCGTGCTGGCTCATTTTTCCGGGGACCCGGCTCTTGTTTCCGCTTTTGAGCATGACGAAGATATCCATTCCCGCACTGCAGCCCTGCTTTTTGACCGTGATCCTTCTGAGGTTACTTCTGATGAACGGCGCAATGCCAAGACCATCAACTTCGGTCTGATTTACGGCATGGGACCGCAAAAGCTTTCCCGTGAACTGGGCATCAATATCAACGAAGCCAAAGAATTTATAGCTAAGTATTTTGAAAAGCTTGATGTACTCAAGGAATTTTATGATTCAGTAGTGGAGCAGGGGCGCGAAAAAGGTTACGTAACCACGCTTTCCGGGCGTCGACGTCTGCTGCCAGAACTCCATTCCACGAATCAGCAGATTCTTTCTCAGGCCCGCAGGCAGGCCATTAATACAGTCATTCAAGGCAGCGCTGCAGACATAATCAAGCTGGCTATGATCAAGGTGGCCGAAAATCCTGAAATCAAGCATCTCGGCGGCAGGTTGATCCTGCAGATTCATGACGAACTCCTCGTAGAAGGTCCGGAAGAAAATATTGAAGAAATCGGAAGGCTTCTGCAACAGGATATGCAGACCGTGGCGACTCTCGCCGTGCCGCTTAAAGTAGATCTCGGCCTAGGCCGCAACTGGGCGCAGGCGCATTAAATATTGTCTCCGACGGCAGGGGAAGGCATTATTTGTTTTTAAACACTTGAATCTTGCGGCTAATATTTTTAAACTCCGGCAGATTATTTAAGGAGTTAAGTTATGTCTGATGATAAGAAGTGCGGGTGCGGTAGCGAATATGCCAAGGCTATGCCTATTCCCGAGGTTAATTTTTCTACATTTGTCATGTCCATGAGTTCTTCAGCTATGGTTCACCTTGGGGAAGTTGCTGACCCTTCTACCGGAAAGATCGAATTTTCACCGGTACTTGCCAAGCAGTCTATTGATGTCCTTGCTGTTATTGAAGATAAGATCAAGAACGGTATGACCAAAGATGAAGAGCGCCTGCTTTGCGAACTGCTTTACAATCTGCGTATGAAATACGTCAAGAAGACTAAGAAGTAGCCGGTCTTTTTTCTGTTTTTATTTCCCTACGTTTTCGGATTTTTCCGGGCTGTTTTTTTACGCCCGTCATTTACCAATATTTATTTTTAAGGATGGATGATTATGTGTGCTGTACCTGTAGGACTTGTCGGAGTGACCGGATATACCGGAATGGAGCTTGCCCGTATCCTGAGCAATCATGACGGTATGAAGCTTGTCCGCGTTACATCTCGAGCGGAAGCAGGGAAGAAGCTGGCAGATATATATCCTTTTCTTAATGGTATGGAACTGGGCGGTCTGGAAATAGCCGCCCCGGATGTTGATGATCTGGCAGAATCCTGTGATCTGGTTTTTCTGGCAGTGCCCCATAAAACCGCCATGAATATCGGCGGACAGCTTTACGATAGAGACATCAAGGTAGTCGACCTTAGTGCCGACTTCAGGATTCGTGACCGCGAAACCTATGAAGAATGGTATAAGGTAGACCATACCCGCGAAGATTTATTGCCCGAGGCTGTTTACGGTCTGCCGGAATTCTACCGCGATCAGGTTAAGGGTGCCAAGCTGGTTGCCAACCCCGGCTGCTATCCCACCTCCGTAATTGTCGGGCTGACTCCGGCCTTGCGTGCCGGGCTGGTAGAGACTTCCGATATTGTGATTGATTCCAAGTCCGGAACCAGCGGGGCAGGGCGTAAAGCTGCTGTGGGAACTCTTTTCTGCGAAGTAGCGGATTCCTTCCGCGCTTACGGTCTGACCACCCATCGCCACACTCCGGAGATAGAGCAGGAGCTTTCTGTTGCTGCAGGCCGGGATATGACTGTTTCTTTCAATACCCACCTTCTGCCCATTGACCGTGGCATACTTTCCACCATCTACACAAAGCTCAAACCGGGCGTTACCAAAGCAGATGTTCGTGCCGCTTATGAAGAAGCATATGGAAATGAAAAGATGATTCGTTTTCTGCCCGAAGGTCAATTGCCGGAAACTCGCTGGGTACGTGGAACCATGTTTTGTGATGTGGCTGTAGTACCGGATGATCGGACCGGGCGGCTGATTATCATTGCTGCTATCGACAATCTCTGTCGTGGAGCTTCCGGGCAGGCCGTTGCCAATGCCAACCTCATGCTTGGCTTTGATGAGACCAAAGGTCTTTCTCTTGCCCCGATGATGCCTTAAGGCCGTCCTTTTCCAGCATTGTTTATTGATATTAACTCCTTGCTGGGGTATCTTCGTCCTCACTGCTGTAACTGTATTTATACTCTTTCGGGGGCGGGGATTTATGGGCAAAAGCTCTGAAATGTTTCTGGATTCTTTTTTTGTAGCTAGACAACCGGTCTTTAATACAGAGAAGAGTGTCTGGGGCTATGAACTTCTTTTTCGAAATTCAGGCGGAAGCAATGCCGCTGACGTGGGTAATGAGGATGAGGCCACTTCTCAGGTCATTGCTGACGGCTTCGGGTTGATTCAGGAAGATATTGAGGAAGGCCAGCTTTTGCTGGTTAATTTTCCCCGCAACATGCTGTTGGAAGGAGCTGCTGATTTCCTTCCTCCTGAAGTTTGCGTGGTGGAGATTCTGGAGCACGTCCAACCTGAACCCGATGTTCTGGAAGTTCTGCAGGAGTTGAAGGACAGGGGATATACATTGGCTCTGGACGATTATATCGGGCAGGAAGGTTTAGAGCCTTTCATTGAACTGGCTGATATTGTTAAAGTGGACTGCCTTGAACTTGATAGGGCGAAGCTTGTTGATGTTGCGGAGAAGCTTAAGCAGATGGGTGTTAAGCTTCTTGCGGAGAAGGTTGAAGATAACGAGATGTTTAACCTCTGCCGTGAATTGGGATTTGAACTTTTTCAGGGCTTTTTCTTTAGCCGTCCGGAAATTATCCCCGGCAAAAAAATGTCCACTAACAACATCAACCGGATGCGCTTGTTGGGCTCAATCAGTAGTCATGATTTTGATGTTGATGACCTTACTCAGGCCATTAATTCAGATGTTTCAGTCAGCTACCGGCTGCTTAAATTCATGAATTCGCCCACTTTCGGACTTCCTAACAAAATAAATTCCATTCAGCAGGCCATCACTTTGATAGGCTACAGAAAGCTGGCCGGGTGGCTTCGTGTTATTCTGCTTTCAGATATGAGTTCCGGTCCGGCAGGAAATGAACTTGCTTTTTTATCCATTAAAAGAGCCAAGTTTCTGGAACTTGTTTCACTTGACTTGAAATTTTGTCCGCTTTCATCTGAATCAATGTTTATGCTCGGCCTTTTTTCCCTGCTGGATGTTTTTCTGGGCAGGCCTATGCTGGAACTTATGTCGGAGCTTCCAGTGGAAAAGGAACTTGTTAAGGCTTTGACTGATGAAACGAGCAGTGTTGCAGTTTATCTGGATATTGTGAAATGCCTGGAGCAGGCTGACTGGAAAGCTCTTTGTGATTTGATAATTGATCTCCAGCTTACGCCTCTTTCCGTGGCCCGCAATCATCTTGCAGCCATGCAGTGGGCCAATGAGATAGCCCTGATGAGCAGAACACATGAACAATTTGAGGATGACTAAGGGAGTATTGTGAGCGGGGAATTCGTGAAGCTGGACAAAGACAATTTTGATCTGTTGCGTAAGCAGATTTACCGCATGTGCGGGCTGACCATATCCGAGGGCAAGGGATATTTAATTGAGCACCGTTTTAAACCCCTGTATCAAGCCCGGAACTGCCGTTCATGGCGTGATTTCTACCAATTGCTTCTTTCGGGGGACGTGCAGTTCAAGGAAGATGCAATCTCAGCCATAAGCACTCACGAGACAAGTTTTTTCCGCGATAATCACCCGTTTGTATCTATAAGGAATAAGATTCTTCCCGAGCTTTTAAAGAACAGGAAGGCCGGGGCTAAGATAAGAATATGGTGTGCTGCTTCTTCTACAGGGCAGGAGCCGTATTCCCTTTCCATGCTTATCCATGAATGGGTGCGGAGTTTGCCGGGTGTGAAAATTCGTCCTTCCGATTTTTCAATCCTGGCGACTGATATTTCCGGAGCTGTTATTGAACGGGCTCAGGAGGGACTTTTTACCAATCATGAAAAGTCTCGGGGATTGCCTGCCGGATATGATAAATATTTTGAAAAAAGTGAAGGAAGATGGAAGGTCTCTCCCCCTGTTAAGTCTTTAGTTTCCTTTAAAAAATTTAATCTGCTCAATTCATTCCGTCCCTTGGGACAGTTTGATTTTGTAATGTGCCGCAACGTTCTTATTTATTTTGATGATGCCACAAAGGTGGATATTGTTCACCGGATTCATGATATGCTTCCGGATAAAGGGTTTCTTATGCTTGGCTCCACTGAGACGTTGGCTGGGCATACGGATCGTTTTGCTACCGAGCATATGGGAGCGGTGCTGCTCTATCGCAAGGTGCGCGGGACAAAATAAAACCGCCGAATTCTTAAAAGAATGCGGCGGCAACAATCTGTTTTTGAAATTGTTCTGCTAAATATTGTATTTCGTTCCGAACAGAGACCTTATCTTCTGGATGAACATATCCATATCCGCAACCGGCTTTAGCAAAACATTGTCAGACGAAATTCCATAGGCCCGGACATCCGGAGGAACAGCGTAATCGACTGATCCGGTATGGATGATAAAGTCCATGTCCGGGTGCAGTTCTTTAAGGTGGATGATGAGGTCGTTGCCGTGCATTACCGGAAGCCTCATATCTACAATAGCGATGTCGGCTTTTTCGGTTTTCATCAGGGTCAGAGCTTCTTCCGCACTTCCTACTGAAATAACATCCAGACCTTCGTCTTCAAGGTAGTCAACGAGGTTTTCTCTGACCATCTGCTCATCATCTACAACCAGAATTCGCATATATTCTCCGTATCATTTCGTCTTGCGTGTTTGAGCATGAAATTTAATTAAATAATCTCATTTTCATACTTAATCATAAAGCAATGTATTTTTATTGGCAACGAAAATGAACGTAAAGTTGTGTTTACGGCTTGAAACAGAAAAGGAAGGCCTTATGGAAGACCTCCCTTGAATTTTGTTGTTTTACCGGCGGTTAGCAGCAGAAAGTGTTGTAGACCTGCCTGTCTTTGTATTCAGCTTTCTTACCTGCGTTCCACTGTTTGACCGGGCGGTAGTACCCCACGATACGGGTGTAGACTTCGGATTCTGCTCCGCAGTCCGGGCAAGTATGATGCTCGCCACGTATGTAGCCGTGTTCTTTGCATATGGAGAAGGTCGGGGTAATGGAGAGATAAGGTATTTTGGTATTGCGAAAGGCTTTAATTATGAAGCTTTTCAGAGCATCGATGTCAGCTGTGGATTCTCCTAGGAAGGTGTGGAATACAGAGCCTCCGGTATACAGGGGCTGCAGCTTGTTCTGATGCGAGAGAGCAAGGACCACATCGTCGGAAACGCCTACCGGCAGGGTGGTGGAGTTGGTGTAGTAGGGGGTACCGTTACCGGAAGTCCGGATATCTGCATAAAGGGCTTTATCAATTTTAGCCAGACGGTAGCTGGTGCCTTCAGCAGGAGTGGCTTCCAGATTGTAAAGGCTGCCTGTCTCTTCCTGAAATTGCGCTGTCAGGTCACGCAGGTGATTGAGCACTCTGGTCATGAGCCGCACTCCGGAAGGTGTATCTATGCCTTTACCCAGCAGATTCAGGCAGGCCTCGTGGCCGCCCAGCAATCCGATTGTGGAGAAATGTCCTTTGTAACCGTTTTTAAGGTAACGGCGGGACCATGGAAACATACCGTTATCAAGGTTTGTCTGGATCAGCTTGCGTTTGAACTCAAGGGAATTTTTGGCCTGAATGGCGTATTCTTCGATGAGATCAAGAAAATCCTCTTCACCCTGTGCCAGATAAGCAAGTTTGGGCAGGTTGAGGGTGACTACACCGATGGATCCGGTCAGGTCACCAGCTCCGAACAGTCCGCCGACCTTGTTGCGCAGCTCGCGCAGGTCCATTTGAAGACGGCAGCACATGGAACGCACGTCTTCAGGGTTCAAGTCGGAGTTGATAAAATTCTGGAAGTAGGGAACGCCGTATTTGGCTGTTAAGTCGAGTAGGGTTCGGCCTATCTGGGAGTCCCACGGAAAGTCCTCGGTTACGTTATAAGTGGGAATGGGGAAGGAGAATATACGGTTATGCTGGTCCCCATTGACCATGACTTCAAGGAAGGAGCGGTTGATCATCTCCATTTCCTCAGCGTATTCGCCGTAGGTTGTGTCCTGAAGCTCACCGCCGATTATGACTGCTTCTCTGGCAATGTGTTTTGGCGGAACAAGGTCGAATGAAAGGTTTGTGAACGGGCTTTGGCCTCCCCATCTGGAGGTTGTGTTCAGGTTGAATACGAATTTCTGCATGGCCTGACGTACTTCTTCATAGCTTAGGCCGTCGTGACGGATGAATGGGGCGAGGTAGGTGTCAACATTGTTGAATGCCTGTGCACCTGCCCATTCATTCTGCAGGGTGCCGAGAAAGTTAACCATCTGGCCGAGAACTGCGTCAAAATGTCTTGCCGGACCGGCGCAGGAACGTCCTTCAAGGTTAAAGCCTTCGAGCAGCAGGTCGCGCAGGGACCATCCGGCGCAGTAGCCGGCCAGTCCGTAGGAAAGATCATGGATGTGGAAATATCCGTGCTCGTGGGCCTGCCTGATTTCTTCAGGGTATTTTTCAAGGGCGTAGCGGGCCTGAACAGTGCCGGAGAGATGAAGCATGAGTCCTTGAAAAGAGTGGGTCATGTTAGCGTTTTCTGCTACACGCCAGTCACTCTTTTCCAGATACTCGTCAATGGTTTCTTTGATGTCAAGATAGGCGTCTTTATGGTTCCTCAGTCTGCGGCGGCTGTCGCGGTAGAGAATGAATTTTTTGGCAACCGAGTGCAGGCGGGAATCCATAAGCACTTCTTCGACCATATTCTGAACATGTTCCTGTTCAGGAATATCGACTCCTTCAAGCTTATTCTCCACTTTTCTGGCCATACGCTTGGCCATTAGAGGGTCTTTGATTCCGCTGGCGCTGAGTGCTTTGAAAATCGCCTGTGCAATACGGTCAGTCGACCATGTTTCCAGCCGACCGTCTCTCTTCATTATCTGCGAGGGCATGATCTCTCCTTGGAGGAATGTAGTTCTGGATGGTCAGGTCAAAGCCATCCGGAAGGTATCCTTTGGCGGTTTCGACATCTTCATCTGTAAGGATAGGTACCTTGGTCAGACGAAAATAAAAGGCTTTGGGGTTGGCTTCAGCAAGCTTGAAAATTCTATCAAGGTTTTTCTGTGCAGCTTCAGCGGTAACGGCCTGCCCGCTCAGGGCAGGATACTTCTCATACGGTCCTTTAACGTCAATGGCGAACATGTCCGCCAGTCCCTGTTGGAGAATATCTTCCAGAATTTCAGGAAGCATCCCGTTGCTGTCCAGTTTGATGGGAAGCTTGGATATCTTCTTGATTTCATAGAGTATTTCTCCCAGATTAGGTACCGTTGTAGGCTCGCCACCAGTAATTGTGACCCCGTCAAGCCATTTTGCGCGGTTCCTTAGGAAAGATCTCATATCTTCTTTGGATAGAAGGGGCAGTCGCTCCATGTTCCACGCCATGTCGAAATTATGACAGGTAGGACAGTTAAGGTTACAACCGCCGAGAAAAAATACGCAGCTGGTACGGCCGGGCCAGTCGCACAGACTGAGCGGCTCAATACCGCGAAGATGATTCCATCCAGAAGAGAGTTCGTTCATGATATTTGTTTGTTGGATTATGTGTTTTTTTGAAAGTGTTTTGTCTTAGCTTGAGTCTCAAGCCCCGTAAATCGTGGGCTGCGTCAAGTACGAAAAAAATACTAACTCAGAGGATGAGTTTTGTACAGGGGGGTGATTGAAAATTTGTTGTAACGTGGTCATATTTGGAAGATATTCGTGATTATCTAAAATTAATAAGAAATTAAAAAAGTTTTCCACAGGTTCATAACCTTAAAAGAGTACGAAAAAACAGGACTTTTTCTAAACAAAGTTTAGAAAAAAAAATGTTCTGAGTTCAGAAAGTCAGTTTTTGACAATGTATGGGAAAAAGTAAGGAAGGTTGTGCGGTTGCACAAAATGATCAGTTCTTTTAGCATGTCAGGGTCTGTTTTGGAAAGATGTTTCCCACTGAAAATAAAATTATTCTGACTGCCTGCAATTTATCTTGCAGGCTAAAGCAGATTTTTGTTTCGACCGAAAAGTTTTGTATCCGACAATGTTACCTTTTGAGCGAGGTTTTATGCGAACTTTAATGTCAATCATTATACTGTTGGTTCTCTGCCATATGCCTGCTCCGGCTCACGCACGGAGTATGGAAGAGGAAAGGGCTATGTGCCTGACCAGAAATGCCCTTGCCCGGTCCCAGTGCAAAGACCCTCACGAATACAGCTATGTAGGCTCCAAGCAGGGTGATATCTATATTTACACCACTTTTTACGGGGCCAAATATACGGATTTTTTCTGCAAGATTGAAGACGGGGAAATAACTATTCTTTCCCGCAATAAGAAGTTCAGACGCAGCGTCAAATATTATATAGATGAAAGCGAGTGTGGGATAATCGAATATTTTCCTGCTTCCTGTACCAAGCGCTCGGTGATCAAATGCTGTTTTCCGAAATCGAAGAAAGAACTGAAGGCCGACAAGGAGGCTGAATTCTGGCAGCGTTCCATTCCTGATCTGCTCAAGGAGGATCAGGAAAACGCCTTGAAGGAGCTGCAGAACAAAACGTCTAAATCTTCCGAAACCAAGCCAGAAGAGCAATAACCGGAGTTAGTGCGTAGAGGGGCCAGTATATCTGATTGTAGGTAAAAAAAATAACAGCTCCCAGCAGGAAAAGGGCGTAAACCCATGCTTCACCATGTTTGGCGAAGCGACGCTCTTTTTCCAGTTTCAGATGGAACATGTTTTTGCGTTCCTGAGCAGCAGCAATGTTTTCCAGCCTTTTATGCCCTGATTGCAGTTTGTATCCACATTTGGAGCAGGCTTTTGCCGTGTCATTGTTTTTTTGACCGCATTTGTTGCAAGTGATCATATGGTGTAAAGTCCCCTGGTGAGCTTTTATAGGATTTTAACCGGGAGTTGTTCCTGTAAAATCCTGAAATCCTGGCAATGTCAATATTTTAATGCATTACATAAAACAAGCAAGAAAAGCACCATTGTTTTCAGCTAGTTCTTTTTGTCCTGCAGGGTGTGTTTTCTATTTTTCACTGTTCTGCTCGGAGTGCTGGGGAGATATTACGGCTTATAGTTGTAAACTTCTTGACTATTGTGGTTGAATTGGGACATTTTTATGCAAATAATTTAGAAATTTCTGATGGAGAATTCATGAGTGAAGTGTCCCGGGACGGCGCACAGGTTCCTGATAAAGATAAGCGGATTGATTTTTATTTGAAGGTTCTGAACCGCCTCAAGGAACGCAGCACCCTGCGCGAGGTGCTTGAGCGAGAGGTTTTCCTTGAATTCATCAAATACAATAACAACCGTATCAATGAATTCCCTTTGCTGGAAAAACAGCAGAGCGGGATTATCGCTTTGTTGTGCCATCGCTCCATAGATCTTCCTGCCCATGAATACATCAAAAAAATATTAAGTGAATTTATCCTTATGGTCGGCCGGTACAACAGGTTGAGAGACGGTAAGGACAAAGATTCGCTGGAGAGTATCCGTTCCCGGCTGATTAATGCGGAAACCCTGCTGATTAAAACTGTGCAGGGTGTTGTATACGCTTCCTGCCTTATTTCCGATAACTTTGAAGAAGTTACCCTGCGTCATCTGGGGGAGCCTGCCCTAAAAAAATTCAATGCCCTGTTGGAGCAGTATGAGCTGGACAAAAATTTCTGGCAGGCCTTGATCGAGCAGTTCATTACTGGGGAAGTGGAGTCTTCCCTGACCGAAATCATATCCAAGGAAAGGTATACCCTGACCCGGGATAAGAATTATATTATTCTGCGATTTCCTTTTGACGATGTTACCGGGCGTTTTGCATCAGAACCTCCGGCTATTGATAAAACCCGTATCCAGAGTGCATTTGAGCAGGTCGGGGCGGATGAAGAATCCGCTCAAGTTCTGAAGATGACATATAATAGCCTGCTGGAAAGCGGGGTGCTGGTCCATGATGATGATCCGGTTGCCAATGATGTGGTTAATCGTATAGCCAGGATTGTCTGTATTGATCCTGCCACTGCCAAGTTCAGGCAGGATTATGACGCTGCCATGAATGCCATGCGCGAAACAGCCTATTCCGCTGACAGTGCTGAAAAAGAAGCTGAACTGGCTCGCAATCTGCAATTTGCTCAGGATCAGATCGGAGCCTGTGCTGTCGGTGTCAGCCTTACCCTTGATATTGTTGTTCGTGAATTCCTGCTTGGGCTGAAAACATTTACCCAGCGAGATGAAAAGGTCCTGACAGTTTATCTGCGCAGGTTCGGGGTAGAGGCTCTCGATAAGCTGTTTTTTTACCTTACCGAAGTGAAGTTTTCCGCTTTGCTGAAGCAAAAAATGCAGGGAGAGGAAAGCAAAATGCAATTGCGGGTGCTCAAGCGCAGGCGTGCTTCCGCAAAAACTGTGCAGGCCCTGCATGAGATCGGTATGACCCGTATCCGTATGGCCCGTCTGTGGCTAAAGGATTCAGCAAATGAAAACTGGTTGATCTTTAAACACAACACCCCTCAGGAGCTGATTAAGGAAATGCAGTTGCTGGCCCTTGAAAAAGATCTTGCTACTGCAATACTTAAGCTGTTTGAAAAGGGTGATTTCAAGGTCGAATTTCTGGTCTTCATCAGTTTGCAGGCAGTTGCCAAGGCCACCAAGGACATCCGCGGCAAGCTCAATGATCTGTTCATGCGTTTCGGTATTGGAGAGCAGAGCGATGAGCAGATAGCCAAGAAATTATCAGCTCCCGCCAAGTAATAATTCAAAAATTTTATCATGGCCTTGCTGCGTTCACGGCAGTTTGTCGTTAATTTTGAAATTTACAAAAAAAAGCTCTCCCGGAAATTTCCGGGAGAGCTTTTTTGTTTTGCTTTGTTTTAAATTTATTAAATGAAAACAACTGTCTTATTGCCGTCCACAAGCACTCTTTCAGTGAGATGCCATTTTACGGCCCTGCTCAGTACCTGACGTTCAATGTCGCGGCCAAGAATCTTGAGTTCTTCATAATCGTGACGGTGTGATACGCGGATGACATCCTGCTCAATGATTGGTCCCTGGTCCAGTTCTTCAGTGACGTAGTGGGCGGTTGCTCCTATGAGTTTGACGCCGCGTTCTCCGGCTCTGCGGTATGGATCGGCTCCCACAAATGCGGGCAGGAAGGAGTGGTGGATGTTGATGATACGATTAGGGTAGGCATCAATCAGTTTGGGGGTCAGGATCTGCATGTAGCGGGCGAGGATGACCAGATCGGCATTGCCTTCCAGCAGTTCAAGGATTTTGTTTTCTGATTCCTCTTTTTTCCCTTTTTCCACCGGGACGTGGTGAAAAGTTACATCGAATGATTCAACCGCCTTACGCAAATCATCATGGTTGCTGATGACCATGGTTATTTCTGTGTGCAGCTCGTCCCGCTTGGCACGCCAGAGCAGGTCCATGAGTGCGTGGTCGAATTTTGAAACGAGGATGGCGGTTTTCTTTTTGATCCATGCCGGATTGACATGCCACTCCATATCAAATTTATCAGCTACTTGCGTTGCAAATTCTTCCCTGAATTCGTCGAGCCCTGTTTCAATTCCGTTCATATGAAATTTCATTCTGAGGAAAAAACGACCGCCAACGGGATCGCTTGAGTGCTGGTCGGAATGGATGATGTTGGCATTTTTAGAAAACAGAAAGCCGGAAACAGCGGAAACTATTCCGGGTCTGTCCTTACATGATACAGTCAAATATGCTGTAGATTCTCTTGATGATGTCATTTTTTATCTCGATAAAATAAAATTTGTTTCAAAAAAGCGAATACTTCTACCAATTGAATCCAAGGCAGGCAAGCTTGAGCAGTGGTGTAGAAAGTTTTTAATTTGCGTGTCTTTTTAAAAAATGCATTAAAAAATACTAAATCATAAAAAATAATCTTTACAACTTATGATTCTGAAATTATCTCAGGCTCAAATTTTGCGTATCTTAAAATATAAAACTTTATAAATATATGCGGCAGTGCTGCTTTTGAGGCCGGAAATGAGTGTTTTAAACGGAGAAATGGTTCAGTCCGCTATCCACGGATTCATGTTTTTCGGGGATATTGTTTTTGCGGTCAGTGGAGCTCTGGCTGCGGGCAGGCGTAGGATGGATATTGTCGGTTATGTGCTTATTGGTACCATTACCGGACTTGGTGGAGGTTCTTTGCGTGATGTGCTGCTGGACCGGCCCGTCTGGTGGACCCGAGAGCCCGTAGAGCTTTATTTATGTATCATGGCTACAGTTTTTACCTATTTTTGCCGTCTGGAAATTAAAGACCGTTACAAGGCCACATCATGGTTTGATGCTCTCGGTCTGAGCGCCTTTGCCGTTACCGGCAGTACCGTGGCTTTGCAGGCCGGTGTGCCTTGGACCATTGCCGTATTCATGGGGGTAATGACTGCGGTCGGCGGCGGGGTTATCCGTGATGTGTTGACCGGGAACCGGCCAATGATTCTTTGCGGCGAACTGTATGCAGTGGCCGCACTAGCCGGTGCATTTGTAAACGTGGGTATGATGAAGCTGCATGTGCAGCCGGAAGTTGCAATGGCTGCAGGGTTCTGCAGTACTTTGACTCTGCGTGGGGTCGCGGTAGTTTATGACATCCGTCTGGGACCTCCCGGAGAGTTTGTGCGTGTGGGAGGTCGTAGCCGTTAAGGCATTGTCCCGGAATTAGCAGATACTTATCTGGCTGTGATTATGAAAAACATGGAAATTGTCCCTTTATGTTAAAAGCGTTCTGAAGTAATTATCAAGGTATAAGTAACAATCGGGGAAACAATATGTTCAGAGAAATTCAGAATACCAAAAAGATATTGCCTCAGGGCTCTGTGGAAGAGATTCTCCAGTCCGGTGAAGAAGGGGTGCTGGCAACTGTCGGTGAGGACGGCTATCCATACGCCACTCCGCTTAATTATGTTTACCACAATGGTGCGGTTTATTTTCATTGTGCATTGAGCGGACACAAGCTGGATAATATTTCGTTTAACCCCAGGGTTTCGTTCTGTGTGTACGTTGATACTGAACTCATGCCTTCAAAATTCAGTACCAAGTTCAGGTCGGTCATTGCTTTCGGCAAAGCCGAGGAGGTCTCCGGGGATGAGAAAAAAGAAGCTTTGCTGGCTTTAGTGCACAGGCTTTCCCCGGATCACATTCCCGCAGGCGAGAAGTATATTGATAATGATATGGATAAGACGCGGGTGATCAAAATAAACATCGAACACGCCACGGCCAAAGGGCGTGTGAAATAAACCAACTGCTAGTATAAAAACCGAAAGGGCTGGTTTGACTAAAAGTCAAACCAGCCCTTCTTTATAGTATCGTCTTATGAAACAAAGCGGCGAAGCCTCGGTAAAAGTTCATTGGAGAGTCCAGAGAACCTTTTTTCAAAAAAGTTCTTTGGTCCCCGAAGGGTCCTCCGGAGGCATCTTTATCCGCCCAAGTAAGCCTTTTTCACTTCAGGATCGTCCATTAGCTGGGCGGAGGAGCCTTGAGCCACTATTTCTCCGGTATCGAGCACGTAGCCGCGATGGGCGAACTTGAGCGCGAGGTTTGCGTTCTGCTCGATAAGCAGGATGGACAACCCCTGTTCGTTAAGAGCCTTGAGGGTGCGGAACATATCGTACATCAGCAGTGGTGCCAGCCCCATGGACGGTTCATCAAGCATGATGAAATTACATTTGGACATGATGGCACGTCCCACGGCCAGCATCTGCTGTTCTCCACCGGAGAGGGATTCACTGCGCTGCTTGCGGCGTTCGGCAAGGCGCGGGAACAGGTCGAATACACGATCATAGTCGCTGTGGACATTTTTGATTGAGTCTTTGCGGGCATAGGTTGCCAGTTTGAGGTTTTCTTCAACGGTAAGGTTGCCGAAAATGTGTCTGCCCTCGGGAACAAGCGCCAGATGCAGGTCTGAAATTACCTTGTGCGGAGGCATATCGAGTATGGACTCATTTTTCCAGCAGATGTCCCCCGAGATAACCTTCGGTGCTTCCGGCGGCGGAAGGCGGCTGATGGAAAGCAGGGTGGTTGTCTTACCGGCACCGTTGGCTCCGATAAGGGTGACAATCTCGCCTTCGTTAACGTTGAACGAGATTCCGTGCAGTGCCTCGATGTTACCGTATTTTACGCGGAGATCTTTGATTTCAAGTAGAGTAGTCATCAGATTGAATCATCTCCCAGATAAGCTTTGATAACAGTCTCGCTGGACTGAATATCTTCAGGTGTTCCTTCGGCAATTGTGGCGCCGAAATCAATGCATTTAATCCACTTGCAGAGGGTCATGACCACTTTCATCTGGTGCTCGATCATGAGGATGGTGATGTCGAATTCATCATGAATCCATTTGATAAGCTTGATGAGCCCTTCAACATCCGAGGAGTTGAGGCCTGCCGCAGGTTCGTCGAGGAGCAGCAGTTTGGGCTGAATGGACATGGCCCGTGCAATTTCAACGCGCCGCTGCAGGCCGTAGGGCAGGTTGGTGGGCAGTTCTTCTGCGTATTGTCTCAGGTCCATGAACTCGAGCAGTTCTGTGGAGATACGGTCGATTTCCTTTTCCCTGAGATAGTAGTTTTTCGAGCGCATGACAGCATCGAAAAATCCGTATCCCATGCGGTAATGCTGGGCAATGCGGATGTTGTCCATCACGGTCATATCATGCCAGAGCCGGATGTTCTGGAATGTGCGGGCTACGCCCAGTGCGGTAACCTGATGCGGTTTGAGGCCCCGTGTGGGGTGTCCGTTTAAGGTGATGGTGCCCTCTGTGGGCTGGTAAAATCCGGATATGAGGTTGAAGATGGTGGTTTTTCCTGCACCGTTAGGGCCGATAAGCCCGGTGAGGGATCCTTCTTCAAGCTCGATATTGAAATCGGATACGGCCTGCAGACCACCGAATCTTTGCGTGAGTCCGTCTATATTTAAGAGTGACATTTTTTCTCCTTTTCTCGCGGTGTTGAGCTACTTGAACTTGTAGAATTTCTTAAGCCGCGGGAACAGGTCGGGCAGTTCCTTGTTGCCCATGATTCCTTCGGGCCTGAACTGCATGAGCAGGATCAGGGTCAGCGGGATGAGTACCCATTTCCAGACCTGACTGAGATGATAGGTGTCCGGGAGCAGGTGCAGGAAATGCATGCCGGTATCAAGTGCCGGGATGATGAAGCGCAGCAGTTCCAGCATTACGGTGAAGAATATGGCTGAAAGGACTGAACCGCCCAGTGATCCCATACCTCCAAGGTAAACCATGACCAGACATTCGGTGGACTTCATGATGTTGAAGGATTGCGGGTTGACGTAGCCCAGTACATGGGCGAACAGCGCGCCCGCTACCCCGGCAAGTCCGGATGAAAGCATGAAAGCGGCCATTTTCATTTTGTTGGTGTTCACGCTCATGATTTCGGCTGCAACTTCATCCTGACAGATGGACATGATGCCTTTGCCATAGGTGGAGGATACGAAGCGGCGGATCATCCAGATGCTGGCAAAGGTTCCGATGACTACCCAAATCATCATCCACGGGATGTCGATCACGTCTTCCATGGCGTTCACCACGCGTTTCATGCCCATGAAGCCGCGCGGACCGCCTACTGCATCCATATTTTCAATGGCTGAAATAACCATGTAGTTGGCTGCAATGGTGATGATAGCCAGATAGTCGCCCCTTGTTTTAAAGGAGGGGATAGCAACGATCAGTCCGGCAACAGCTGAGATCAGTCCGGATATTATTACAATGATGGGAAAACCCAGCGGAGCCAATTCAGGTGGCAGGATGGGGGCGCCGAAAATCTTGTCCTGAGCGAAAAACATTACACTCAGGATAGATGATACATAAGCCCCGATACACATGAATCCGGCATGTCCGCAGGAAAATTCACCCATATAACCGTTGACCACGTTCAGGCTGGCAGAAAGGATTATGTTGATGCCTATGAACATGATTACCGATTGGATGTAGAGATCCAGCGCGCCGAACTGGGAGAGGGCCACAACAATGGCGGCCATAGCCCATATTCCGATATTGAAAGAGTACTTCTGCATTATGTCGATTCCGCCTTAAATCTTGGTTGTCTTGGCAACGCCGAATATTCCGGTCGGCTTTATCCACAGGATGACCAGCAGGATGGAAAAGGCGAACAGGTCCCTGAAAGTGGAGGGGAATAAGGCAACAACTCCGACCTCGATAAATCCGAGCAGGAAACCGCCGATGAATGCCCCTCGGATATCTCCGATTCCGCCCACAACAGCCGCAATGAATGCTTTCCAGCCGATGAGAGCTCCCATGTAAGGCTCAAGGATGGGGTAGGACATGGCAAAGAGCATCCCTGCCAGCCCGGCCATGCCGGAACCCAGTATAAAGGTGAAAACAATAACGTTGTCGATGGGGATACCCATGAGCGGGATAGCGAATTTGTCGTAGGAAATTCCGCGCATGGCCATGCCGATTTTGGTCTTGGTAACAATGAACTGCAGAAGCAGGAAAACCGCAATGGCCGCAAAAATAACAATTATTTTGAGGTTGGTAACGGAGACATTGCCAAAAGTATAAACCACCTTGTCGAGCAGTTCAGGAAATTTTTTACGACTTGCACCCAGCAGGGCGAGGTTGCCGTTTTCCAAAATCAGGCCGCACATCAGGGCTGTGATAACCACGTAAAGCCTATGCGCGCCTTTTCTGCGCAGAGGGCGGTAGGCAATTCGTTCGAGAGTTACCCCTACCCCGGCAGTGAGGATCATGGTCAGCGGTACTGTCAATGCCAGCACCATCCAGGGGGCAAAGTCCAAAAAGCCGAGAAGGGCGGTAGCTACGAAAAATGCAATATAGGCTCCGACCATGAAAATATCGCCATGAGCGAAGTTGATCAGGAGCAGCACACCGTAAACAAGGGTGTAACCAAGTGCAATAAGTGCATAAAAGCTGCCCCATTGCAGGGCGTTGAGCAAATTCTGGATGAGGATATCCACTGTCGGTCTTTCCTCTGTGTATTTTAAACCCCGTGCAGGGCTCTGTTTCTTACGGACCTTTCAAAGCAAAAATTCTGAAGGGCGGTTCCAATAAAATAATCAGACGGCGGAATATACGTTCCGCCGTCTGACGTTATTGCAATGAACTAGGGGCAGACGGATTCAGCAAATACGAAGTTACCGTTTTCGTCGATACGAACAACAACAGCGCATTTGATGGGGTCACCCTGGCTGTCGAATTTCATGGAACCGGTAATACCTGCGAATTCCTTGATGTTGCTCAGGGAATCGCGGATGGACTTACGTTCAGCTTTCAGGTCTGAATTGTAGGAACCGGCATCCTGAATAGCCTGCAGTACGAGGCGGGTTGCGTCCCATGTGAGAGCAGCAACATCGTCAGGGGTTTCACCGTATTTTGCTTCGTAGCGGTCGATGAATTCCTTGGTTGCACCCTTGGCACCTGCTGCTGCGTAGTGGGTGGAGAAGAACTGGCCTTTGCAGTCATCACCGCAAAGCTTCATCAGCTCAGCAGAACCCCATGCATCAGAACCCATGAAGGGGCCTTTGTAGCCGAGATCACGGGCCTGTTTAACAATCAGTGCTACCTGATTGTAGTTATCGGGAACAAAGATGAAGTCCGGGTTGGAGTTGATGATTTTGGTCAGCTGTGCGGAAAAGTCCTGATCCTTGGTGCCGTGTGATTCAAAGGCAACTACTGCTTCTGCGCCGTTTTTATTTTCAAATACGTCTTTGAAGATTTCAGCAAGGCCTTTGGAGTAGTCGTTGGAAATATCAAAAAGAACAGCAGCGGTCTTGGCTTTGAACTGCTTGGTGGCGAAGTTCACAGCAACAGGGCCCTGAAAAGGATCGAGGAAAGCTGCGCGGAAAACCCAAGGACGGTTTTTGGTGGTGTCCGGGTTGGTGGACCAGGGGGAAACCATGGGGGTGCGGTTGTCGTTGCAGGTTCCGCCTGCAGGAACAGCCTGTTTGGAAGAGTTGGGGCCGACAATAGCTACTACGCCGTCCTGCTCAATAAGTTTGAGTGCTGCGTTAACAGCTGACTCAGCTTTGGACTCGTTATCTTCATAAAAGAATTCCAGGGGAATCTTCTTGCCGCCAACTTCAAGGCCGCCCTGTCCGTTGATATCTGCGAGAAGCATTTCCGCTGCGTTTTTGGAAGCTTCGCCAACTTTGGGAATATCACCGGTGAGCGGGATGTTGAAACCGATTTTGATTTTTTCTTCTTTTTTAGAGCAGCCGCTGACAACAATCAGGGCCAGCCCGAGTACTACGAGGGCCAGAAGAGACCTGAGAATTACCTTTTTCATTCTTTACCTCCAGAGATGTTCATTAAAAAATTCTGAATTTGTTGTTGGATTCAAAAAAATTATCGCAAAACCCAACTTTTAAAAAGACATTTTTGCAAAAAAGCATTCATTTTTATAAATAGTTATTTATTCCAGTATATTGTCTTTCTGAACCGAAGTGTGTTAATATTATGAGTTTATGTATCGTATAATATGTATTAAGTGTTCATTTTGTAGATATCTTTAAAATTCAGTATATTATAGAATAAATGCTTTTTCCTTAATTAAATTGTCTTGGCTTAATTTTGTTGATTGAGTGATTGTTCGGTATAAAAATGTAAAAATGCTATTTTATCTAATTCAAATTTGTATTTCGAAAAAATATGGGGGTTAAATCTTGTAAAAGCTAAAAAATAACCCTTGAGTAGAATGTTCACAACTTAAAATTTCCCTGAAGTACTGAATTTCAGACTGTTTACAGAAAGTGTTTAGTTAATTAATAGCAATAAATACTAGTGGTTATGGTGATTTTATGTGTTTGCTATTTTTTGAATGATTATACAACCAACAGGTTTCGAAAAAAAGAAGCCCCCCGATAGGTATGCTACCGGGGGGCTTAAAGTCGATTGAATCTGGTGGAATTGCTAGAGTTTGAACCTGTCCATCATATCTTTTAGTGACCGTGCCTGTTGATCAAGATCTTTTACAGCCTCTTCCAACTGACGGGAGCTTTCAAGGTTCTGCTCTCCGGCTTGTTTGATGGAACCCAGCGCTACTGCCACCTGATCCAGTCCGGCCAGCTGTTCCTGACTGGAAGCAGCAATCTGCGCTGATGACTGGGCGGACTGATTGATGACCGTACTCAGGTTGAGGATAGCTTCTCCTGTCTGTGAAGATAACGCAGCTCCTGTTTCAACAGCCTTGCCGCCCTGCTCGGTAATCATGACCGCAGAGCTGGTGGCTTTCTGAATGTCCGCGAGGATGGACTGAATCTGGGCGACCGATTGTTTGGACTGGTCTGAAAGGTTCCTGATCTCACGTGCAACCACGGTGAATCCGCGTCCTTCCTCCCCTGCCTTGGAAGCCTCGATGGAGGCGTTTACAGCCAGAATGTTGGACTGGTCAGCCAGATCGTTGACTACATAAATAATGTTGCCGATGTGCTGAGACTGTTCTGAGAGTTTAACAATGGACTGGGCAATCGTGTCCATCTGGGTACGGATATCTTTCATGCCTGAAGAAGCGTCTTCCGCAGCTTTTTGGCCCTGTCTGGAAGTGGATACGGCCTTACGGGCCACGTCAGCCACCTGACGCGATTTTTCATTGGAAAGGTGGGCAGTCTGTTTTACTTCTTCTACTGTGGCATTTGTTTCGGCTACGGCACTGGCTGTTTCCGCGGCACTGGCTGTGAGTTCAGCGGAAGCCGCTGAAATCTGGCTCAGTGATGAAGACAGTGTGCGTACAGCTTCATTAATTCTCTGATTATCACTTTTAAGGTTTTCAACCATGACTTCCAGAGCCTTGCCGATGGTGTCTTTTTCAGAGCGGGCTTTCACTTGTACGGTAAGGTCAGAATCAGCAACTCTTTGCATTGTGTCGGCCATTAACTTGAGAGAATCATTCATTTTGTTGAATGCTCGGGCCAGTGAGCCAAGTTCATCCTTACGGTCAGTGCCTTTGATCTCTCCAGTCATATCTCCTTCGGCAATGCGATATGCGGCATCAACAACCTTACGCAGGGGGCGGGTGATATCACGTCCAACCATTGCGACAGCAATAACTCCGAGAGTGAAGGCGATTAATCCGAAAATATAGGTGTTCAGGATGGCATTGTCGTTACGGGCCTGCAGGGAGGGACCGAGCTTTTCCTGATCTGAAATGACGGATAATTTTGCCTGATCAATGAGTGTGGCCAATTGGGGACCCATGGCATCCAACTCAGAGCTGAGCAGTTTGTCGCGGGTTGCCGTCTGGGAAAAGAGTTCCCCTAATCCTATGCTGTATATTTTCTTTGCTTCTATTATTTCGTTGAGCAGTTCCAGATTCTTCTTTTTTAAGAGAGAGCTGAGCTGAACAAGTTCTTCGTTGACCTCATTCATTTCCGCTATGGCTCTTTCCTTGTGTGCCTCTGAACTTTTATCGATGAATTTAGTGGTATACAGTCTGCCGAGGACCAGATGGCGAACTCCTTTGGCACAATGATAGAGGGCCGCCGCGTTATTCTGTGATTTTCCAATATTGTTGATAATGCGCTCGAAGTTTTGTTCCATCAGGTCGCCTGCAGGTACCAGTACCGTGAACGCCTGTTTGTCCCGTTCTTTTTGAGCCTTAGCCACTTCGGCAAAGCTGGCATCGTAATCAGTGAGCAGTGTGTTTATCTCTTTAATGAGTCTGGACCGTCCTTCTGAAGCCAGTTCCTTTTCAGCTTTTTCAAGCAGGGGAAATATTTTTTTGGCATTGTCAAAGTACTTGCGGCTGTATTTGTCCTCACCGGTTATGATATAGTCTTTGACCTGATTTCTTCCCTGCAGAATACCGGCCTGAATCTTCCCAATGAGGTTTGAATCTTTGGCGAAGTCCCGGTAGTCGGTAAAGCCTGAGGATGAATCCTTCAGCGCCATCAGAGATTCAAAGCTTACGATCCCGAAAAGAAGAAATACAACTATAAAGCTGGAGAATATTTTTTGTCCGACAGTAAATCGTTTAAGCATGGCGCAGAAATCCTTTAGTTGGGTTGAAATTAATCAGAGGCAGTACTTCTTTATTGAAGCACTGCCCGTATTTGGGTCTGCTATTACGCCAGAGAATAGCAACTTGCAAGATGCGTGGAGTCCAGCCGAATTAGTCGGAGTAGTTGGAATCGCAGAATTCGTTACATTTGGATTCGACATTCTGTATCATCTGCATGCAATCCTCCTGCATCATGTTTTGATCAATTTTCATGCGTACACTTTCGCACGCCATGCGGCATTCTTTGGCCGATTTGTATGGAGCAAGCGTGATTTCAGAATATTTCGCGCATAGCGAGTCCTGAGTTCCGCAGAATTCTTCCGTGGAAAGGGAGCGGCAGAAGGAGCTGACATCCTGCATGCTGGTCGGGTGTCCTGAACATCCGGAGATCATAAGTAGAAGCAGTCCGGTAAAAAGTATTTTTTTCAGCATTTATTCCTCCGATGGTTACAATATGTTTTTCATGGCCGCGAGAAACATGCGGTTACGAGAGTTGTTGCCGATTGAGACCGTAAGCAGGTCCGAAAGTCCGAATTTATTCAGTTCCCGCAACTTGAAACCATGATCCAGCATTTTGGAGTGCAGTTCCTTTGCCGGAATGGGGGCGCTGAACATGATGAAATTGCTTTGGCTGGAGTAGACTGTGCAGCCCAGTTCTTCCAGTCCGTTATGGACACGTTCGCGTCCTCTTATTATCAGGGCTATGGTGGAGTAGTAAAATTCATTGTGGTTAAGGGCCGCCAGACCTGCGCCTATGTTCAGCGGGCTGATGGGAGCCGGGAGTCTGGATTCCTCGAATTGTTCTGCCCGTTCACTGTTCATCAGTGCATATCCTAGCCTTACCCCTTTTAATCCGAAGGACCAGGAGAAGCTGCGCAAGATGACCAGATTGGGTGCTTTTGTCAGGAAATTGACCATGGAGTAGTCATCTTCCGGCCATGAGAATTCCACGGACCTTTCGTCAACTATGAGCAGGGTCCTTTCCGGCAGCAGGTTTGACATTGTTGCGAGTTCTTCTGCCGGAAGACCGTACCCCGAAGGGATGTCTGGGTTGGTTATAATGATTGCGGCAGTATTATTGTTGGCGGTTTTTACCAGTCTGTCCAGCGGAGGGCTGAAGTTGCGTCCTCTTGGCAGGCGCAGCAGTTCAACTCCGCAAAGGGCGGCAACACTGCTGTATTCAGGGAGTCCGTGTTCGTAACTGAGCACGTGGTCGACACCCGGTATGGCGGAAAGTCGCAGAGTCAGATCCAGGATTTCGACCGCGCCTTCAGCCAGAAGCACACATTCTTCCGGTACGTCATGCTGTTTGGCAAGTCCGAACCTAAGGCTGTCTGCGGAGCCGTTTTCAAAGGCGCTGCAGTTGTTGGCCATATTTACAATGGCGTTTGATACGGCCTTGGAAACACCAAGCGGGTTGGAATTGCTGGCAAGGTCGATCTCTTTTTTAATGCCGTATTTCTTACGGAATGCAGCAGGGGTGAGCCGTGTTACGGGGTGGGGTGCGGAATTTTTAATTTCCGGTTCCGGCTCTTCTTCTGCAGAGAGGGCTTCCGGTTCGGTGACAGGTTCCTGAACGGGTATGGGTTCAGGGTCCGGTTCCGGTTCGGGGTCCGGCACCGTTTCTTGGATATTTTGGGTTTCAGTTTCTACTGCTGCAGGCGCTGGTCCGGGTTTGGAGTACATTTCCAGCGGCAGGGTTATAATGCGAATGTCGTAGTCGTTGCTGAGGGTAGCGTTACTGACCATCTCGTTAAGCTTGTCAAACGAGTCTATGATGATATTCAGAAGGTCGTTGCTGAGCTGGATTTCATTTTTATATACTTGATCAAGGACCTTTCCGATTTTGCCCGAGACCATACTGATATTGGTCAGTTCAAGCAGAGAAGCACTTTCTTTGAGGGAAATCAGTATCCCGTATACCTGCGCAACAGACGCTGCGGAGGGCGAGGCGCTTTTTTCCATCTGTATGAGCTCATTTTCAATCTGATCCAGCTTATCCAGAGATTGTTCAACAAAATTTTGCAGGGCAACATCTTCGTGCAAATCGTCAGTCATTTTTTTCCCCTTGGGCGAATGTATTTGAATCTGTTCCGGTTATAGTAAATTTAATTTTTACGTAAGCCTGAGTTTTTATCTTAAAAGGCAATTATGCAATTTTCCAGAGGGCAAAGCTATTATCTTTTATATTCTCGAATTGAAAAAATGGCAAAGGTTCATCCTGAAGAATATAACTTATTGCGGTTGCGCTTTTGGCAACTCTGGTTAATATTAAATGTTAATGACCATCTGTTTGCAGAGATTCGGCTGATTTGTCCAAGATAAATCATAAGAAAAATTGATTTCAATAAGACGTTTTTAATTAATGAGGTGTACAAATGGTTACTTTTTTCAGTGCTAATGAAGTGGCTGAACTTGCCATGCGCATTGAGCAGAAAGGTCAGGCTTTTTATTTGCTGGCCGCAGATGAAGCAAAAGATCCCGCTGCAAAGGAATTTTTCGAATTTTTTGCCGAGGAAGAATCCCGGCATGAGGTCTTTTTCCGTGATATGCGTGACCGTATCGGCTCCATCGAGATTCCCCCGGGAAGCGATTATGAAGAATATACCCAGTATGTAATGGCCCTTGTGGACTCCCACGATGTATTCAATTTTGACTACACCGAGGCTTTCAAAGACGAAGCTTTCAGCTTTGAGCAGGCTGTCCGTGCGGCTATGCGTTTTGAAAAGGACACCATCCTTCTCTTTAGCGAGTTGAAAAGAATGGTTCCTGACACTGAGCGTAAATTTGTTGAAGAATGTATTGATGAAGAACGCAAACACCTGCGCATGCTGGCTGAAAAACTCAGCTAGCAGTCAGGTTCATAGAACTTTAAAGGCCCTCTCCGGTTGCAGCGGAGAGGGCCTTTAAAGTTCTTAGTGAAAATAAAGATTATTTTTTGATTCCCAGAGCTGTATTTATCAGTGAATCAGTTGTGGTAATGCCTTTGGAGTTGGCCTGAAATCCTCGCTGGGTCAGGATCATCGAGGCAAATTCTTCCGCCAGATCCACGTTTGAAGTTTCAAGGCTGTTGCTTACCACCGATCCGAGCCCTTCTTTTCGGGCTACACCTTGAATGGCATCGCCTGAATCCTGAGTTGCACTGAAGTAATTTGAACCCTCGCGGCGCAGCCCGAATTCATTTTTAAAGTTGTACAGATTCACCTGATAAAGGTCCTGAGTCATTCCGTTGGAGAAAAGGGCACTCAGGATTCCGTCGGAATTGAAAGATACATTCTGGAGGTAACCTTCACCGAATCCGTCCTGCGACTGGCTGATAGTTGAGGATGATCCGTAGTAATCAGTCGTGGCAAGGGCGTTTAGCTTGCCGTCATTCATGCTCGGCAGGGCAGAAGCGTTACTGCCTATATCTGCTGCGGTCAGCCCGGAGGTGGACCATGAATCAGTACCGGAAGTAATGCCCATATCAAGGGATATGGTCTGGGATTTTGCACTCCCGATCGCTCCGGAGAGTGTTGCGTTGAAAGTCGGTTGTCCATTGCTGTTCAGGGGTGCCTGTTCCCAGTTACTGAGGTCTTTGCCGTCAGTGGCTCCTGCTGCAAGGGTGAATGCGCTCTGGTCGAGCAGGGTGCCGTCGCCGGAGAAGGTGAGGGTACCGGTCATAAGCAGCCCGGCCCCGGAAGATCCGGCCAGAGAACCGGAGTCACTTCCCGGAGGAACGGTTACAATATATTCCCAGTAGCGTTTATCCGAGCTGTCGCCATCATTAACTACCTTGTCAAAATAGACGATCAGGTCATGCTTGTTTCCGTTGTCATCGTATATTTGTATTGAGCTGTTGTATGCAAATTTATCAGCAGTAAGCGGAGTATCGCTGGTGCCGTCCCATTCCTGAAGCAGGGAGAAGAAAGGAGATTCGTCATTGCTGCTGTTGTCCTGCTCCCCGGAATCAAGGTTGGTACGCATGCTTACTGAGTCAGTACCCTTGGGGTCGGATTTTACAACTCTTATTGTGTTGCCGTAGGTATCGGTTTCATTTTTCATGGGCAGGACGATATCCTGTGAAGTAGAGCCGATATTGCCGTCCTGGTCTATTGAATATCCTTGCAGTCTATTGCTGTGGCTGTCCACGAGTCGTCCGTTTTGATCAAAATGGAAGTTGCCTGCACGGGTGTAGTAGCTGGTGTTTGTGCTTGGAGCGGCCACACGGAAAAAACCCTGACCGCCGATGGCTATATCAGTGCTTGAGGAGCTTGATTCAAAAGATCCTTCTTTGAAATTAATTCTGGTGGCAGCAACCCTTGAGCCCAGACCTATCTGTCCGGCCAGATTTGCTCCTCCTGAAACTATTCCGGAGTTGGCCTTGCCCGAGTTCTGGCTGGCAAGAGTCTCGAGAAATGTATCGCCGCTTTTGTAAGCAAGGGTGTTGACGTTGGCGAGGTTTGCGCCGATCTGCTGCATCAACATACCGTGCGACTTAACGCCTGTAGCAGCTGTATATAATGAGCTGAAACCCATGAGTAAACTCCTTGAACACGGTGCGGCATTTATAGTGACTCCGCCAGCACCTGTTTAACCTGTGGCCCGGCATAAAAATCCGGTCACCAGTACTTAAGCAAGGCGCGTGCCTAAAGTTTGTGTTGAGTAATATCAATGGTTTGTAGTGTATGTTCAGGTATGAGGGCGGAAAAAAAGTCCTCCTTAATATTAAGTTAGGAAGGACTTCATGTCGTTGGTGCCGGGTATGGGGTAAATTTTAGAATCAGAGAGATTTTTTTTTGCTCAGGTGCTTCTTAAGCTTCATGGCGGGAGCTGAGTCTGGATTGATGGCAAGGCATTTTTTAGCGTTTTTCATAGCACCTTTGCGGTCACCTTTCTCGTAAAGGCAGCGGGCTATATTGAAATATATATTTTCGTCGTCATCGGTAAGTCCCACTGCTCTGGAATAAAAATTGACTGCCTCATCAAACAGTTTATTTTTGCGCAGGGATATGCCGAAGTCATTAAAAAGATGTTTATGGCGTTGTTCAAATGCTGCATCCAGATCAATCAACCTGCTGAACACGTCCGTAGCTTTGTCTGCTTCATTGCGATCAAGATAACAGAGGCCGATTCCGAAGTTGGCGCGGATGTTTTCTTCATCAATGTTCAAAGCCTTGCCGTATTCCATTTCAGCAGTGAAAGTGTTGCCCTCCTGACGATGGCGGTCTGCTTTTGCGAGCGTTCTATTGAGTTCCTGAATGGCCGGAAATACAGTAGATATATAAAGTTCCACCTCAGGGGTGAATGATTCCAGCAGCTCTTCTTTGCTTATAATCTGCTCTTCGCCTGCAGGGACATTGTTTTCATTGAGCACGCGCAAGCCGATCTCGCCGTTGTCCTTTTCTTCAGCAAAATACAGGAAAGATTGGATTACCTTTCTCTTGGTTGTTCCTGTTCCGATTTCCTGTATTAATTTTGTGGAAAACGTGCCCTTGATTTTGGGCATGGATGAGGCACTTGCAGTCATGTCGGTTGTTTATTCTTTTCTTCTGTATTAGAATATATTGTTAAAGTTTTTTATTATCATCTTTTTTGAGGGGCATAGCACATATCCTGATGAGTCTCAATTTTAAAAAAACAGAATAAAGCGGGGTTGTGTTACAACTACCCCGCTTTATTGTTAATTGAATGTGTATCTAAAGTTGATTACAGAATATATCTTGAAAGATCCCTGTCTTCAGTTACATCCTGCAGTTTTTCCTGCACGTATTCCTTATCAATAACAATAGAGTCTCCGGAGCGGTCCGGCGCATCAAAGGAGAGGTCGGAGAGAATTTTTTCCATGATGGTGTAAAGCCTTCTGGCTCCGATATTCTCAGTTTCCTCATTGAATTTCTGGGCATTGAAAGCCACTTCTTCAAGGGCTTCGCGACTGAAGTCTACGGTCAGGTTTTCTGTTTCCAGAAGAGCTTTATATTGAACTGTCAGGGCATTTTGCGGTTCGGTAAGGATTCGGTAGAAATCGTCCTTATCAAGGGAGGTGAGTTCCACGCGCAGGGGAAAGCGGCCCTGCAGTTCGGGGATAAGATCAGATGGCTTGGCGTAACTGAACGCACCCGCGGAAATGAACAGGATGTGGTCTGTCTTGACCATGCCGTATTTGGTATTGACCACACAGCCTTCAACCACTGGCAGCAGATCGCGTTGAACTCCTTCGCGGGAGACATTTGCGGAACCTCCGCCTTCCTGATTACCTGCGATTTTATCAATCTCGTCCAAAAAGAGGATTCCGCTCTGTTCAACACGTTCCCGGGCCAGCTCCGCCACGTTGTCCATATCGATGAGCTTGTCAGATTCCTGCTGGATGAGGATCTCATATGCTTCACGGATGTTGACTTTGCGCATTTTCTTTTTGCCGGGAAACATCTTGCCGATCATGTCATTGACCTGCATGCCCATGTCTTCCATACCGGGCATGGACATGATTTCCACACCGCCGCCCTGTACGGTAACCTCTATTTCCACTTCGCGGTCATCAAGTTTGCCTTCACGCCACATCTTGCGGAATTTTTCACGGGTGGAAGACTGGTCTATTGCAGGCTGTTCCTGCTGCTGTTCTTCCGGTGCTGCGGGATTGAAGAATCCCATGCCCGGTTGTTTGGATTTGGAAGAAGGGAGCAGCAGGTCAAGCAGGGCGTTTTCTGCGTGTTTTTCTGCCTTTACTTTTACTTTTTCCATCTCTTCCTTGCGCACAAGGTTGATGCCGATTTCCATCAGGTCGCGGACCATGGATTCAACATCACGTCCCACGTAACCGACTTCAGTGAATTTGGTGGCTTCAACCTTGAAGAAAGGGCATCCGGCAAGCTTGGCCAGCCGGCGGGCGATTTCAGTTTTACCCACTCCTGTGGGTCCCATCATGATGATGTTCTTGGGTGCGATTTCTTCCCGCAGTTCCGGGGGAAGCTGCTGACGCCGCCAGCGGTTACGCATGGCAATTGCAACCATCCGTTTGGCATCGGACTGGCCGATGATGAATTTATCCAGTTCAGAAACAATTTCTCTAGGTGTAAGATTACTCATTTTCAGGCTCGCGGGATTTATTTTTCAAGGGTTTTGAGAACAAAATGGTCGTTGGTGTATACACAGATTTCACTGGCGATTTCCATGGATTTCCGGGCGATTTCCGCAGCAGGCATATCTGTATTGCGTATTAACGCACGGGCAGCAGAAAGAGCAAAGGACCCGCCGGAACCGATAGAGGCTACACCGTCGTCAGGTTCAATTACATCACCGTTACCACTGATTATCAGTATGTGTTCGGCATCGGCGACCATGATCATTGCTTCCAGTTTGCGCAGGAATTTATCGGTACGCCAGTCGGTAGCCATTTCGACGGCAGAGCGCACAAGGTTTCCGGAGTAGGTTTTCAGCTTTTTTTCAAAGCGTTCGAAAAGGGTAAAAGCGTCGGCGGTTGCTCCGGCGAATCCGGCGATAACCTGATCATTATAAAGGGTACGGACTTTGACCGCTGAGTGTTTCATTACCACAGCCTGACCCATGGTGACCTGACCGTCACCGATCATGGCAGTGCCTTTGTCATCCTTGATGGCCAGAATGGTTGTTCCTCTCATTTCCATATTTATCTCCTGATTCTATTCAATATGACAAATTGAGTTCAATTTGTTCATGAATTCAATAAGTACGCCGAGGGATATTTATTCATAGCGGCGTGTAATTTTTAATTACCAGAACATAATACCTATGGTGGGTATGGCAAGGGGGCGTCAAAAATCTTCTTTTTTAAACCTAAAGATAAGTTAATTTATGCCGATAATAATATAGCCGCACGATAGTGACTATCTAAGTAAACATATACAAGTTGAGGGACGTCATGAGAATCGGTGAAGCTTCGGGCTTTAAATTTAGTCTGGCCAATATGAAGCAGGAAGAGGCTGTTGAAGAAGAAAATTCAACACATCAACCGGAGGTTGAAAAAGAACCGCAGGGGCATACTTTCTCTCAGCGCAATATGATGGCAGACAGTTTCGTTAAGCAGGGTCGTGAGGAGTCCCGGTATATCACCGGGTTATTGACTTCTTACAAGGTGGCTGAGCAATTCCGCAGTCAGATGCAGACTGTTACGAATATTTTTAATGATGATGCTAATGTGCTGTCTGCTGATATGCCCCTGAATTATCAATTAATGGATCTTGCCCCAATGGAGGCCGAACATTTAGCCAAGGAGCAGGCAGAGAATTATACTAAGGAAAAGCTCGAAGAAAAGATTGAAGCTGAGCGTAAGGAAAAGGAAAAAGAACAGGAAGAAAAGGACGAGCAAAAGATTGAAGAAAAGCTCATGCCCGACGGTTCCAAGCAGGTTTTGGAAGCTGATCCTGATCCGGAGGTGCTTACTGAGGAAATCGCGGAGAAAGTGGAAGAGGCTACTGAAGCCGAAGGTGATAAGATATTAAAAGGCAATGAGCAGACTGAACCTCAGACAGACGCCGGGATTGTTCAAGCTGCTGAGCAGGTAAGTACTGTGGCGGCTGCAAGTACTATTGCACCGGAAGGTGATAAAAAAGTCGAACTGACCGGAGAATCTATTCAGACAGTGGAAGGTGGTAGTACTTCTGTTGGTATGGTCCCTCCACCGGGTACTTATGTTGACGAGATTGTTTAGGTAAATTTATTACAATGAAATCAAAAGCTCCCTCCTGCAAACGCAAGAGGGAGCTTTTTAAAGTTATGACAATTTATGGTTTGAAACGGCGTTGGCAACCTTTTCAACCTAAAGAAATATTAATTTATGCCGAAAATAACATTGATACGCGATTAATTTTATAAATTAAATTATATAACCACACGAGGCGAACCATGAGAATCGGTGAATCTTCGGGTTTTAAATTTAATATTTTTGATATGAAGCCGACTGCTGAGGAGGAAAACTCGACACATCAGCAAGCCGTTCCCCAAGAGAGTCAGGGGCATTCGTTCTCGACCCGTAATATGATGGCGGGTAATTTCGTTCAGCGTGACCGCGAAGAATCACGCTATATTAACGGGTTGATGACTTCTTATGCGGTAGCAGATCAATTCCGTACACAGATGCAGACGGTGCTCGATTCTGCTAAGTTTGAGGCTAGTCTTGTTTCAGCTGCTTCACCGGAAAATTATGCTGAGCTGATGCTGGTAGGCATGAAAGCTGAAAGGGCGGCAAAAGAGAAAGCAGAGGATTACGCCGGAGAAAAGCTGGAAGAGAAGCTGGAACAGGAGCGTAAGGAAGAGGAAAAAGAACAGGACCAGAAGGTCGAGGAAAAGCTCGAAGAAAAGCTCATGCCCGAAGGGGCCAAGCAGGTTCTGGATGCTGACCCGACTCCGGAAGAATTGATGGAAGAGATTGCAGAGAAAGCTGAAGAAGCAACTGAATCTCGAGGTGATAAAGTTCTTAAAGGTGATGAGCCGGAAGAAGGGCAGACAGTCTCTGGAAATGTTCAGGCTGCTGAGCAGGTCAGTTCACTGTCGGCTGGCAGTGCGGTTTATGCTGAAAGTGGCAGGAATGTGGAGTCGACAGGAAATTCTATCAAGACAGTGGAAGGCGGTAGTACTTCTGTTGGTACGGTCCCTCCACCGGGTACTTATGTTGACGAGATTGTTTAGGTAAATTTATTACAATGAAATCAAAAGCTCCCTCCTGCAAACGCAAGAGGGAGCTTTTTAAAGTTATGATAATTTATGGTTTGAAACGGCGTTGGCAACCTTTCTTATTCCGCGGCTTCCCTTAATTCTTTAACAGACAAGGCGTAAGCGCGGAACACGTTTTCCCTGTTCAGGATACCGATGATCCGGTTGGGATCTTCCTCGCTGACAACCGGTATCTGCCCGTAGTCTGTATCTACAAATTTAAGCAGGGCGGTGTAGAGGTCATCATCCGCTTTGAGGGTCGCCGGTTTGGTGGCGAGATCCTTGGCAAGGATGAGGTCAAAGAGGTCCGGGTTGAAGAGGTGGTTACGGACATTCTGGATGGTCAGTATTCCGGTGATAACACCTTCTTCATTTTTAACCGGGAAATAAAGTTCGTTGGTGTTGGCGATGATATCGGTCAACGCCTTGAGCGTGGTTCCTTCCTCGAGTGTGGTTACGCGTCCAGGTTTGTAGTGGGTATCCACATGCAGCCCTTCAAGGATGTTGATGGTCTTGTCCTCGATATGGGCAGGCGAATCGAATTTACTTTCAACCTGATGCTCGTAGAGGGAGAAGTTTCTGCCCAGTACGATGCACAGCGCGGAGGCCAGCATGAGCGGGGCCAGCAACCCGTAGCCCTGTGTGAGTTCGCAGACCATGATCAGCGGACCGATGGGGGCTTTTGCCACCCCGGCAAAAAATGCGGCCATTCCGACCAGTACATATCCTCCGGGCTGGGTGACGATGTCCGGGTAATATTTCCCGGCAATCTGGCCTACAATTCCGCCGGAAAGGCCGCCGACGAAGAGCGCGGGGGCAAACATACCGCCGGACATACCGGAACCGATGGTCATGGAGGTGGCAACGGTTTTTCCGATTACAATGGCGATCATCATCATGAGCGGGATTTCACCCATGATGGCCATTTCCAGCCAGCCATAGCCCCCGGTGAGGACCTGCGGGAAAAACATCCCCATGATCCCCATCATCAGACCGCCGAGAGCGGTAGCCCACATGAGGCCGACCCGGTCCCTGATCTGGTTGAACACGGAATATTTGATGAAGCGGAAAGTGCGGATATACATCCATCCCGCCAAGGTGCATGCAAAGGCCAGAATTACATAAAAGATCAGTTCCCGAGGGTCGTGAAAGACAAAACGCGGAATGCCGAATATCGGTTCCGTGCCGTAGAAAAGAGTGAACAGGGAATAGGATACTACCGAAGATATAACCGAGGGCAGGATTGCTTCGGATTCAAAGTCTTCGCGGTAGATTACTTCAATAGCGGTGAGTGCTCCTCCCAGCGGGGCGCGAAAAATAGCTCCGAGGCCGCCGGCAGCACCGGAAAGAAGCAGAATACGCCGTTCCTTGGTGGAGAGCTTTAGTTTCTGGGCCAGCCATGAGCCTACCCCGGCTCCCATCTGGGTGATAGGACCTTCGCGACCGGCACTACCCCCGGTGGAGATAGTAAATACAGAAGTCAGTCCTTTAATAATAGGCACGATCGGACGCATAAGTCCGCTGCCCTGATGGAAACATTTGATGGTGGCATCGGTGCCGTCGGTGCCGCCGGAGATTGTTTCCGGGATAAATTTGTTGACCAGCCACCCGGTGACCAGCCCGACTATTGTCAGGCATACGGGTATAGTCCATGTCCTCAACTGTTCACCGGGAGGGCCGTGAAACAACTCCTCACCCTCAGGGGCAGGAAGGGAAAGACCGGCCAACTGGCTTATGAAAAAATGTTTACCCAGTTCTACCGCACCGAAAAAAAGGACGGCCACAATGCCGGAAAGTATACCTACTACGACACCCAGTATCAGCCAGCGAAAATGGCTGATATTACGATAGGAGCGGACAAGGTCTTTCCACATATTGATACTGAGAAAAGGGCTCACTGTTCTGCTCCTGATTCTGATTCACTAAGGTGAAGTCCGGGACGGACCTGAGACTCCGGGTATGAAAGAATTTCTCTGGCAAGTCCGATGTCAACGGCGATACGGTCTTTCAGTTCGTCCAGCCCGTTGAATTTTTTTTCTGAACGGATGCGCTGGATGAAATGAACCCGAATGTCTTTGCCGTAAATATCTTCGGAAAAATCAAGGATGTGTGCTTCAACAGACAGAGCTTCGTTTCCAAAGGTGGGATTTTTGCCGATATTTGCAACTCCGGGCAGGACTTTACCTTCCACTTCCACCCGAATGGCGTAAACACCTTTTTTAGGAAAGAGTTCGTCTTCAAGCTTGATATTGGCAGTGGGAAAGCCGAGCAGTCTTCCGCCCCTGTTCATGCCGTGGACCACTTCGCCGCGAACCTGATAGAAGCGGCCCAGAAGAGGGCGCACATCCCAGACATTACCTTCGCTGACCAGATCACGGATACGCGAAGAACTGACCACCGCATCATTAATGATCACCGGGTCTAGGCGTTCAACACCGTAAGCATATTTCTTGCCCAGTTTCATAATGGTCTCGTAATTACCGCTGCGGCCTTTGCCCAGCGCATAATCGTAACCCACAACCATCTCTTTCATGTTCAGGGGGGTGATAAGGTATTGTTGAATGAATTCTTCAGGGGAAAGGGCGGCCATTTCTTTGGTAAAATTCAGGGCCAGAATGATGTCAGGCTTGTGCAGAGCTATGAGTTCGAGTTTTTGTGAGGTCAGGGTGATGAAGGGCGGGGTTTTCCTGTTTACCAGTACCCTTAATGGATGGGGGTCAAAAGTTACTACCACACTTGCAAGACCGTTGGCTTTGGCTTTTCTGCAGGTGCTGCTGATCAGCCGCTGGTGGCCTTTATGAACCCCGTCAAAGTTTCCGATGGTTACACATGTGCCTTGGTCAGGCTTAACTATTTCACTTATTGATTTTGCGATTATCATATTCGCTTCACTTTATTTATTGGCGTAAGATTGTAGAAACGAAAACCAGTACATCAAAATCATATATCATTCAAGGTGTCCGTTTCGGGCAGAATAAATTTATGTGTAGATAAAAACTGTCAAAACAGCTTGTTAGCCTCTGTCGGTCCCAGTTCTGCAATTAGTTGTCATTTTTGCCGTCTTTTTCGGAAGGATCTTCCGGAGGCTTGGGATTGATAGTCTGTTGAAGTTTTTTTAGCTCTTCCCGTTGTTTTTGGGTTTTAGCCAGCCCTTCGGCTTTGCGTAGGTGAAACTGGGCCTGCTTCATGTCGTGACCGTAGAGGGCGGCATAAGCTAATTGGGTGTGAGCCTGAAAATAGTGACCGGATTCTCCGAGCATGCGCCCAAGATGGTAATGGATTTCCTGATCATGGGGGACCATTTCCGCTACTCTGCGCATGGTCAGGATCGCCTGTTTGTAATTTTTGCGGGAACCCTCAATGCGGGCTATAAAATACAGGGTCATGGCATCTGTGGGGTCACGAAGGTAAGCCTCGCGCAAAAGCGGGGAAGCCTTATCCATTTTTCCGGTATTAAAATAAAAACGGCCTTCTTCACGCAGGATAAGGGTTTCTCCGGGGCAAAGTTCGTTAGCTTTGTTGAATTCCTGTTCAGCCTTCAGGTTCCGCTTCATGCGGGAGTAAACAATGCCCATGCCCAGATGGTCAAGGCAGGTCCTTTTGTTTTCAGGGATGGCTTTGTAGTAGGCCAGCGCAACATCAGTTGAAGTCAGCCTGGACCTGATCAGGGTCTGGACTTTGAAGAATTCTGCATCATCATCTCGGCGTCTGAAATATTCCGGGGGCATGCGTTTGAACCTGTCCTCAAGATAGCCGATACGAACATCAAGACCCGGGTGGGTAGACAGGTATGTGGGGATATTCGTGCTGCTCATATGCCACTGGCGTTGTCTCATGACTTTGAAACCGTCGACCATTCTTTCCGGATTGTAGCCTGCTGCAATCAGATAGTTCATCCCCAGATGGTCGGCTTCGCGTTCGTTTTCCTGGGTATAGCTAAGGTAGGCTCCCTGCGCGCCTCCCATGGAGCCCATGGCAACAGCTTGCCCGAGGTTCCCCATGTTTCCGCCGCCTCCGGCTATGCCGATAAGCATTCCGGCAAGAGTTCCGAGCATGCTGGCCATATTGACCATTTTCATTTTTTCAATACGCCGGGCAGCATGGCGCAAGGTTACGTGTGCGAGTTCGTGGCCGATAACTGCGGCAAGTTCACTCTCATGTTTCATGTTCAGAATAAGCCCGGTGTAGACATAAACATAGCCGCCAGGCACAGCAAAAGCATTCATGGAGCTGTTGCGGATTACTCTGGCTTTAATGGGAAAAGGTTGGGGAGGGATATGTTCCGCCACTCTGGCGACCAATCTTTTTACGTATCCGTCAATCTGGGGGTCGAGGATAATGGGCAGCCTGCTGCGGACCATCTTATCAAATTCTTTACCTAGTTTGATTTCATCTTTTACTGTGAAATCACCGAAGAGGGAATTTGCTGTAGCCTGCGGGGTAATCCAGAAACTGAAAAAAAAGATCAGAGTCAGTGCTGTAGTTCGAAGGATAATTTTGTTTCTGAAATTCATTTTAAAAAACTGCTGATTTAGCGGTGTTGTTGATAATTCATATTCTTTAAGGAGAGAGTAAGTTTTGAACGGGCGCTTGTAAAGACGGTAAGCAAAAAGAAAACCCCGCAGAATGATTCTACGGGGTTGATGATTCAGTATGTGATGGTTTTTTATTTCCCCATCATATCAAAAAAATCTTCGTTGTTTTTTGTACCCTTCATTTTATCGAGCAGGAATTCCATGGAATCTATGGAGTTCATGGGTGCGAGCAGTTTGCGTAGAATCCAGACCTTGTTGAGTACTCCATCGTCAAGGAGGAGTTCCTCTTTGCGAGTGCCGGAACGGTTTATGTCGATGGCCGGGAATACGCGTTTCTCAGCGAGCTTGCGGTCAAGGTAAAGATCCATGTTGCCGGTTCCCTTGAATTCTTCGAAGATAACTTCATCCATCCGCGAGCCGGTATCGATAAGTGCGGTGGCGATGATGGTCAGGCTGCCGCCTTCTTCGATGTTACGGGCGGCTCCGAAGAATCTTTTGGGGCGCTGCATGGCGTTTGCATCCAGACCACCGGAAAGAACTCTGCCGGAGGAGGGAGTTACCGCGTTATATGCACGTCCGAGACGGGTGATGGAGTCGAGCAGGATTACTACGTCGCGTTTACGTTCGACAAGGCGTTTGGCCTTTTCGAGTACCATCTCGGTAACCTGCACGTGGCGCTGCGGGGGTTCATCAAAAGTGGAGCTGACCACTTCTGCCTTAACGGTCCGGGCCATGTCGGTAACTTCTTCGGGACGTTCGTCGATGAGCAGCACAATCAGGTCAACGTCAGGATGGTTGGCGTTGATGGAGTTTGCAATATTCTGCAGCATCATGGTTTTACCGGTGCGGGGAGGCGCAACAAGCAGGGCACGCTGGCCGCGTCCGATGGGAGAAAGAATGTCGATTACCCGGGAACTGAAATTTTTCGGACCGTTTTCCATCTTGAAACGGTTGTCCGGGTACACGGGGGTAAGGTTGTCGAAAAGAACCAGATTTCTGGAATGCTCGGGAGATTCAAGACCGATTTCGTTAACCCTGAGCAGGGCAAAGTACCGTTCACCTTCTTTGGGGGGACGGATCTGTCCGGAAATGATATCACCCTTACGCAGACCGAATCTTCTGATCTGGGACGGGGAAACGTAAATATCATCCGGTCCGGGCATGTAACTGTATGTAGGGGAGCGCAGGAAGCCGAATCCGTCGGGGAGTACTTCCAGAACACCCTCACCGTAAATCTGTCCGTTCTGTGCTGCACAACCCTGAAGCAAAGCAAAGATCAATTCCTGCTTGCGCATGCCGCTGGGGTTTTCAACTTTGAATTTAGTTGCCAGATCCATGAGATCCGACATATTCTTCTGCTTCAGTTCAGTCAGGTTCAGGTTTTGTATTTTTTTATCTTGGCCCATACTGTATAACCGGAGTTAAAAGTTAAAAATATTGTGAAGTTAATGTAAAGCAGCAGCAATGCATAGCTTATGCGGTCATGCAAGAGCCGAAACGCTTTAGATTTAACCTTGTGTTGAAAATTGTGTTGGATTGTCCTGAATGAGGGGTAGCTTCTTAGTTTGAAAACAACGGCTGTTCATTCGTCGTTGATTCTCTCTGTACCCTTGCTGCAACCGTTTTTCAGGGCACTGCTTTGTGCTAAATTTCCATAAGAAAGTTATAGCAGTTCCGTAACGTGCAACTAATAGGGCATTAACTGAAAGAATCGTTTATGACAAGTCGTTTGATTAGGATTTTCAGGATTCATCGTCCTGTTTTTCCAGAACGTCACTGAAAAGTGCGTTTATTTCACTCTTGATCTCTTCCTGATCCAGATCAAGGGCAAAAGAAAGCTCCATTGAAACCAGACCCATGGCTTGTTCCAAGAGTCTGCGTTCGCCAAAAGAAAGTTCTTTGTCCCGTCCGATGAGGAATAGTTCCTTAAGTACGTATGCCACGTCCTGCAGGTCACCGCTTTTGAGTTTTTCGGAGTATTCGCGATAACGTCTGTTCCAGTTCTGCCCGGTGTAACCGGTAAAGTCGGATCTGTCTTTGAGGCATTCGAAAATACCCAGCCCGGCTTCCTTGTCGCAAACGGCACGGAGGCCGACATTGTGCGCGTTCATGACCGGAACCATGAGCGTGACATTGTTGCTTAAGATGCGGACAATATAAAATTCAGCGGTGGCTCCGCCGATTTCCTGACTTTCAATACGTTCTACTTTGCCTACTCCCTGAGAAGGATAGACAACAAGCTGTTCTAGCTCAAACACACATGGCTCCTTGGACTTACAAAAGAAATGCTTTGGGAAGTTCGGTGCTATTCTACGGGCATCCCGGCTGATGGCGGCGCGATTACGTGGAATTCAGGATTAGCTGAAAAACAGGGTTGCGGACCCCTTCCCATTTCTTTGTTCCCTCTGGTTCTGCTTTCTATTTGCAGCAGAGGGAATTGCTGCGAAAAATTAATATAACCGAATTGTGAAAAATAGTCTACGGTTCGGTTTCAATATCGTCAGGCACAAAACTGTTTATGAATTGTATGGCCGGACCCTGCCCCCGCCTGAAGTGGAGGTTTAAGCCCTTTATGGCGGCCTGTGTCATCTGCGCTGCGGTTTCCATTTCCTGCGTACTGAATTCTTCAAGGACATAATCTTTGACCTGGGAAGAAAATTCAGGACGTCCGATACCGACTCTGACTCTGAAGAAATTCGGTGAGCCCAATTTTTCCTGAATGGATTCAAGGCCTCGGTGACCGTTGTTTCCGCCGCCTTTCTTGAACTTCATCCTTCCGCAGGGAAGGTCAAGTTCATCATGAATGACGTATACATCGGATACCGGGATGGAGAATCTGCCGCATATTGCCGCAACTGCCTTTCCGCTGAGGTTCATGTAAGTCAGCGGTTTGGTTACCAGTATATTGTTCCCGGCCATATTGATGCTGAAAAGTTCAAAGTCTCCAGAAATCTCCATTTTCTTGTAGCGCATGCTTTTGCGGGAACCGGCCATATCTGCCAAAGCGTCAACGGCCATGAAACCGATATTGTGTCTGGTTCTGGCGTATTGCGGTCCCGGATTACCGAGTCCTGCTATAAGTGCTTTGTATTCCATGGTAAATTACCTGCTTAACAAACGGCAAAGGCCCCGGATAAACCGGGGCCCGAAAATGCGCATGTTGCAAAAGACCTATTCTTCTGCTTCAGCTTCGTCAGCTTTTGAAGAACCGCGGCCGGCGGCACAGCGGACGAGAGCGAAGTTGTTGTCGAACTGTACGGCAGCACCTTCACCAAGGTCGATTTCATTTACGAAAACAGTGTCGCCAACGTTCATGCCGTCGATGTTTACAACGATTTCAGCAGGAATTGTTGCTGCGGTGCAGGCAACAGTCAGCTTGTCGCGGTAGATAGCAATACGGCCACCGAGCTTAACACCGGGAGCAGTTCCTTCAGTAACAACGGGAACGTCGATTTTGAGGGGACGGTCAGCGGAGACACCGAGAAAGTCAACGTGGTTAGGACGGGGACGGACGGGGTCCATCTGTACCTTCCAGATCAGGGAATCGTAAGTCTTTCCTTCAACTTCAAGGCTGAAGAGGCGAGTTGTACCAACTTTGCGGTACATCTTGACGAAGTCGTTTTCATTCACGGAAAGGATCATGTTCTCGCCTTCCTGAGAGTAGAAGACAACGGGAACCATACCCTGATTGCGGAGCTGACGGTTTGCGGATTTACCGGTTTTGGTGCGCACATCAGCTTTGAAGGTTACTTTTTCAGACATTATTTTCTCCTTATGGTTAACCTGCTGCCGCTCAAAAGGACCGGCAGAGGGTGGGAATAGGCAGTATTAAACGAAGAGTACGCTTACAGAAGACTCGGAGTGCACATTATGGATACACTTGGCGAGGATTCCGGCAACGGATTTGATTTTGATCTTACCGCCGCAGTTAATAAGCTTTTCTTCGGGGACAGGCAGGGTATCGGTTACAATTACCTCGGAAAAAGGTGCTGCAGCCAGCCTGTCGATTGCCGGTCCGGAAAGAACCGGGTGAGTTGCGCAGGCAATTACGTCTCTTGCGCCGTGGTCAATGAGGACCTTGGCTGCCTGGCACATGGTGCCTGCTGTATCGATCATGTCATCCATGACCACGCAGACTTTGTCTTTTACTTCCCCGATTACGTGCATGGCTTTAGCCTGGTTTGGGGCATCGCGGCGTTTGTCCACGATAGCCAGACCGGCATTGAGGCGCTTGGCGTATGCCCTTGCGCGCTCGGTTCCGCCTGCGTCAGGGGAAACCATAACCATGTCATCTTCACGGGTGCGCAGTTCGTCCAGAAGAACCGGAGCTGCATAAATATTGTCTACCGGGAGATTGAAGAAACCTTGAATCTGCCCTGCGTGCAGGTCGATGGTGACCAGACGCTGCATACCGGCAACGGTGAGGCAGTCGGCACAGAGTTTGGCGCTTATTGGCGCACGGGGAGAAACTTTGCGGTCCTGTCTGGCGTATCCGTAATAAGGAACAACTGCAGTCACCCGGCGGGCACTTGCTCTCTTCAATGCATCCAGCATGAGGCACAGTTCCATAAAGTGAAAGTTCACCGGATCACAGGTGGACTGGACTATGAAAACATCACAGCCGCGAACATTATCCTGAATCTCGATGCGGATTTCACCATCACTGAATTTTTCACGCAGGCAGGGAGTAAGTTTGCTGCCGAGATGGTCACAGATTGCTTCTGAAAGCGCCAGATTTGACGAGCCGCTGATAATCTTGAGTTCACCGTTCATGTCGGTCTCCAACTTGACCTCTCGGGGAAAGGAAATAAATTTGGCAGGGATGGAAGGACTTGAACCCTCGAATGCGTGGACCAAAACCACGTGCCTTACCAACTTGGCGACATCCCTGCACTGAACTATGTATAAAGATACAATATAGTAAAATTATGAAAATGTGTGAAGAACAGAGTCGATGTTAATCGCTTTCAAACCTGAGGCGGTTTTTTCAGCAGCTTCCCTTTCGTTGAAGAAAGAGATTACGCTTGCCCCGCTTCCGCTCATGACAGCTCCGCAGGCTCCGTTTTTCAGCAGATATTCCTTTGTCTCCCTGATTTTGGGAAACTTGGGAAGGACAACTTCTTCAAAGTCATTGAATAAAGTTACCCTCGTTTTGGAGGCCGTTCTATTATTACCGCTGGCTGGTGTTGTCAAGTTAAACCCGCTACTTTTTTTCAAGTTTGTGGATTTATCTCGGCTGGACCATGCCTTGTAAGCCCAGACGGTATTTACGTGCACATCCGGGCAGGCTAATAACGCAGTCAGGCCGGAAAGGTCAACCTCACAGGGCGATAAAATTTCACCAATTCCTTTGGCCCATGCCGGGCCGTCCAGCAGAAAGAAGGGTACGTCTGCTCCGAGGCCTGCCGCAAGGGTGTTGATTTTGTCCTGTTCCAGACCGGGGCTATCCGGGTGTTTATTCAAAAAACGGAGCATGGAGGCAGCATCGGAACTGCCCCCGCCAAGTCCTGCCCCGGTGGGGATGCGCTTGGTCAGCTCAATATGCAGTCCGGGCCTGAATCCGGTAGCTTCGGCGTATTTGTCCCAGGCTTTGTATATAAGATTGTCTTCCGCCGGAAGGTCGAATTGTTCACAGTGTATGGTGCAACCTTCCCCGGTTTCTGTAATCTCAAGAGTGTCGGCCAATGCGGGGAAGGGATGGAATAGAGTGTCCAGTTCGTGGTATCCGTCTTCCCTTTTACCTACAATTTTCAGGTAAAGATTGACTTTTGCCGGGGTGATTAGAGTAATTTTGTTCATGAGGAGCTTCTTAACTCAAACCCCCGCCCTGACGCAAGTCAGAGCGGGGGCAATCATTTGAGAGTCAACAATAATCAGGGGACTATTTGTCTTTCAGTTCAAGAGTGCGGAAGATGTTGTGTCCCTGACGTTTCAGGAGCAGCATGACCAGTCCGCGCTTCTTGCCTTCGGTGTTGATGATCTTCTGCAGATCCTTTATGGAATTCACCTTGTGCTGGTTGGCTTCAAGTATGACATCGCCCACGGCTACTGCTGCATCTTCAGCAGGAGTGCCCTGCATCACTTCGATGACCAGCAAGCCTTCGGGCCTTTCCAGACCCAGTGATTCCGCTTCAGCCTTGCGGTTGACCCTGCGGACAACCAGTCCGAGGTCGTCAAGGTTTTCTTCGGCTGCCTTGGGAGACATTTTTTCAGCTTCGGCAACAACAGTGTGCCCGCTGCGTTCTCCCAGCACGATACGCAGGTTCTTTTCACGTCCCTTGCGCCAGACCTGAATGTTTATGGATTTGCCCGGAGGCAGAGCTGCTACGGTACGCAGCAGGTCATTGGTGTCGTCTATCTTTTCGCCGTCAACCTCAAGGATGACGTCGCCGACCTTCATGCCGCCTTTGTCTGCGGGATCACCGGGATTGACTGAGTTGACCAGCGCGCCTTTCTCTTCTTTGAGACCGAGAGCCTTGGCGGTCTTTGCATCGGCATCCTGAATGGTTACGCCGAGCCAGCCACGGCTGACCTTGTGGTCGGTCTTGAGCTGGGAGATGACGCTTTCAGCCATGTTGCTGGGGATGGCAAAGCCGATTCCCTGACCGCTGGCAATGATAGCTGTGTTTATACCGATAACACGTCCTTTCATATCGATGAGCGGACCACCTGAGTTGCCGGGGTTGATGCTGGCATCGGTCTGGATGAAGTTGTCAAAGGGACCTGCGCCGATAATGCGGCCTTTGGCACTGATGATTCCTTTGGTTACAGTGTGTCCCAGACCGAAGGGATTGCCGATGGCCAGCACCCACTCACCTACCTCAGCCTTTTCCGAGTTTGCGAACTGAAGGAAGGGCAGGTCTTTTTTTACGTTTATTTTCAAGAGGGCAAGGTCTGTTTCCTTGTCACGGCCTATGATTTTAGCCGGGTATTCATGCCCGTCGTTCTGAAGTTTGACCGTGATTTCATCTGCAGAGGCAACTACATGGTTGTTGGTGACCACGTAACCGTCCTGGGAGATGATGAATCCTGAGCCCAAGGATCCGGTTTTCCTTTTCTGCTTGGGCTGGTTGCCGTTTCCACGGTTATTGAACTGCTTGAAGAACTCTTCAAAAGGGTTGTTGCCGCCTTTGCCGTGGAATTTAAAAAAGTCATCCATGGGATTGCCCACTTCGACCATTTTTACGGTGTTGATGTTGACCACAGCAGGACCGCATTTCTTCGCCAGTTCCACAAAGGAAGGCAGACCGTCCGCTTGAGCGTAGACGGGCAGGATGAGTACAGTGATGAGAAAAAGTAATCCAATATTGCGTTTTAATTTCATGTAACCTCCTCGTTATGTCGCCCGGAAAACGGGATAGGCGACATTCCCCTGAGTATAGTATCCTTTTTCTAAAAGTAAATAGCGGCCTGCATTTTATAAGAGAAGTCCGTTTCAGATTCAGAATGAGTGCATAGCTTATTTATCTGGCTGAGATGGAGTCTTGACGTTTGAGTGAACCGCTAATATTTTCCGGTAATCGGAGCTACAAACATATTGTTGGAGAAAAAATGGACCAGTCAGTTAATTTGAAGGCAGAACTAGAAGTTAAGCTCAAGGAATGTGAAAAAAACAGTGATTCCAGAGGTAAGGCCGCAACTCTCCATGAAATGGCGAAGTTGGAAGTAAGTGAAGGAAATCAGGAGCAGGCCCTGCTGATGCTGATGGAGGCATATTCGCGGTTCCAGAAGCTGGGTGATTCCAAAGGGCATTGTTTTGCCGGGGAGTTGCTGGGGCAGCTTCTTTTTGTTTCCGGGAATCAGCAGGACGGACTGGCTGTTGTGCGTGAGGCCTTACGGGGATTCACGGAAATGGGAATGTCCGGGGAGGCTGATAAGACCGCCCAACTTCTTGCTGCCATGGAGGAGCACGCGGCGGTATAATTTTATGGATTGTTCTCAGGGAAAGGTGCTTGTCGTTGGCCGGGTTTTACTGATTGCCCGCAGAGTGTATGATTTTTGAGCTGCAGTAAAAAATAAGGCCGATCTCAATACGAGATCGGCCTTATTTTTCATATGCAGAATGCAAGTTTATTGCTGGGTGGCTTCGCTGGATTCCCAGTATTCCTGATTAAGTTCGTTTTCGCTATTGGCTACTGCGCAGGTAACAGCGAGGTCTCCGGTAACATTGGTACAGGTGCGGCCCATATCTAGCAGGGCGTCAATGCCGAAGATCATGGCATAGGCCAGTGCGGTGGGGGAGCCGGCAGTGATTTCCAGTCCTACGGAGTTGAGCACGATCATAAGCATGATTGCGCCTGCTCCGGGGATACCCGCAGTTCCGAGCGATGCCAGAATTGTGGTTCCGATGACGGTGATCTGCTGGCTGGCGGTCAGAGGTTCGCCGATGGCATAGCCGATGAACAGTGCGCATACTCCCTGATAAATGGCGGTTCCATCCATGTTGATAGTGGCACCGAGTGGCAGGGAGAAAGAGTATATGCTTTTATCAACCCCCAGTTCTTTGTCGGCAACTTCCATGCTGATGGGAAGCACGCCGCTACTGGTCCGGGTTACAAAAGCGGCAATGGAAGCGGTCTTGATTTTTTTGAAAAATGAGATCGGGTTCACGCCGAAGAGCAACAGCCCGCCGCCGTAAACTAAAAAGATATGGCAGGCGAAAGCAAGGTAGGTGGCAATGACAACCACGCCGAGCGGACCGAATGCTCTGGAACCCTGAGCACCGAAAACTACGGCAATGAGCGCAAAAACCCCGATGGGAACATACTGCAGTACCCAGTTGATGATCAGGTACATTACTTCAGCAAGGCCTTCAAAGAGGTAGAAAAGAGAATCTCCGGCATTTTTGATGCGTGCGTCTTCGCTGTGGCGGAGTACGGAAATGGCGATCCCGGTGATAATGCAGAAAAAGATAGTGGAAAGGACATCGCCGGTGGTGATGGCTGCAAAGGGGTTTTTGGGAATGATATTGATCAGGATGTCGAGGAATGATGTTGCCTTGGGGGCTGCCATTTTAAGGGCTGCACCATCGGCGGCCAGTTCAAGGCCGTTGCCGGGCTGGAGGATGTTTCCGAAAAAGAGGCCGATAGCAACCGCGAAACCTGTGGTCAGCATATAAAAGGCCATGCACTTAGCGCCGACTTTACCCAACTGACTGGGTTTAACGCTTCCGGCTCCTACAATAATTGTAGAAACGATTACAGGCATTACAATCATTTTTAATGACCGGACCAGTACATCGCCCAGCGGTGTAAGTACTTTTGCTTCAGGACCTAAAACAAGCCCTGCAATGGCGCCCAGTACCAGACCTATAATAATTCGGATCAACAGGTTGCTTTTGAAGTACCAAGAAAACATCTCCCCTCCTGATGTAAGTTAAGATTATGATCAAAAAGAATTTTCTGATAAATTAAATTTCATTTATCGAAAAAATATGAAGGATTTTAAGAGAAATCCGAAAAAGAGTAGGTTTTGATAGCAGCTCTTGATGCTCGGCGCAAGGGTGGGATATCCGGTATGATCCTGTTTGATGGTTTAGGGCATGGATTATCGGCAGGTTGGTTGTGCTAAAGCCATTTTTTAAATTTGAATAATATCAGCATCACACCTGATATTGCGGCCATAATCCCGATAGAGATGGCAAAACCGTGAGGATTATGCAGTCCGGGTATCACTTCGAAATTCATGCCGTATAAACCGGCTATGAAGGTCAGGGGGATAAAGATTGTTGAAAAAATGGTCAGAAATTTCATTGTCTCATTCAAGCGGGTGCCCATGTACATGTTGTAGGTAGTGAATAAATCGCCAAGGATGTCTTTGTATATCTCAAGTGAATCCAGTGCCTGATCTATCATGTTGGGCAGGTCTTTCATGTAGCCAAGAGTGTCCTCGGAGATGAATTCGGAATTAAGTTTATTCATTTTCATAATTATTTCCCGCACAGGTCTGATGGACTTTCGAATATAAGCAATCTCGCGGCGGTAAAAATTGATGCTTTCCAAGTGCTCGGGACATGGGTCTGTTGTAACTTCTTCTTCGAGGTCTTCGATCCTTTCACCTATGATCTCTATTACTTTCAAGTAGTTTTCAAGAACGCAGTCCATAAGTGTGTAGAAAAGATAATCTGTATTGTTCTGCCTGATTTTGCTTTTTGCTTTTGAAAGCCTCTTGAGGACAGCATCAAAAGTTGGGCCGGGTTGTTCCTGAAATGTGATCAGATAGTTCTTACCCAAAACAAAGCAGACCTGTTCGGAAAAAATTTTTTGCTCGGAAGTACCGGATATGAATATTTTTAACGTCGAAAAAAGATAATTCTGGTACTCTTCAATAAAAGGGCGTTGCCCCGTATCCAGAATATCTTCCAAGGCCATGGGAGAAATATTGAAACGGTCACCGATTCTTTTTATCAACTCTGAGTCATGTACTCCATCCAGATTCATCCATACTGCTTTTGCCGGATAGGGGCAGTACGGAATAGACTCTAATGGATCCAGAGAGGTTTCCTGTAAATCCGAGCTGTTGTATTCAATGATTCTGATTTTGGGCTCAGATATTTTGTGTTGACCTGTAAATACCAGGGAACCGGGAGGCAGACCCGCCTTCTGTTCCTTATCTCTTAGAAATCTTGCCATAAAAACCTCCTGTTTATCCTTGGTAGGCGCTTAGCTGAGCAGGTCAAAGAAAAGCAGGTAACTCAACGGTGGCAGAAGGAAAAGTACGACTATGAGCACGGCCAGTTTTGACTGGTTCACTTCCTGAAATATCTTTAACACGGACATCCCATGAGGGGAAAGCTATCTCCTACTTATTGTCACCATATGGATCTGTGCCATACCAAAATAATTCGGATACAACTTGCGGCGTGATTTGCCGTATATGGTGCAAATATTCTTGACTTTATGCCTTCACCATTGAACAAAATACGTTACGTTTTTATAGAATCTGCAGCGGATGTTGTGTTCCCTTTTTGTGCAATCAGCTCAAGTTAATACCTCGTGTTACCAATAATCTTTATGGCCAAAAGTTATGAAAATTAAATTAAAATCGTGGATTCTGGCTATCCGGCCCAAAACACTTTCGGCAGCTTTATGTCCTGTTATGGTCGGAACATCTTTGGCTGTACTGGACGATAGCTTTAAGTTTATCCCGGCACTGCTTTGTCTTCTGTTTGCGCTTCTGATTCAGATCGGAACCAATTTCGCTAATGATTATTATGATTTCATAAAAGGTGCTGATACGGAAGAACGTTTGGGACCAAAACGGGTCACTGCTTCAGGCCTGATTTCCTTGAATAGAATGAGAACCATGACAGCTGTAGTCTTTTTACTGGCTTTCGCGGTTGGACTGGGACTTGTTCCTTATGGAGGCTGGAAATTACTGGTCGTGGGCATCATCTCCATCGCGCTGGGTTATGGTTATACCGCTGGGCCATTTCCCTTGGCTTATCTGGGATTGGGTGAAATTTTCGTACTGATATTCTTCGGATGGGTGGCTGTAGGATTTACCTACATGGTGCAGGCAGGCGGATTCAATTCCATAGTTTTTCTGGCGGGGACAGCTGTGGGTGCTTTGAGTACCAATTTGCTTGTGGTAAATAATCTCCGCTATGTTGATACAGATGTGAAGGCCAATAAACGCACGCTCGCTGTTCGTTTTGGGCGAAAGTTTACTGCACATGAATATCGTGCATGGTTTGCCCTTGCTATGTTTTGTACCATTGTTATGGCAATAATTTTGAGATCCTTTTTGTTGCTCCTTCCTTTGGCGGTTATGCCTTTGGGGGCAGGACTTTGCGTCAAAATAGGGAAGCCGCAAACCGGGCCAGTCTACATAACTATGCTGGGACAAACTTCATTGGTTCTGGTCTTTTATTGCGTTTTGGCGAGCTTCAGCCTGATTTTAATCTGATAGATATTTTTCCTTATTCATTATCAGTAAAACTGGAGAGAATATCAGGCGTAAGACCTGTTGACAGTGTTGTTTGCCAGTTTTCCTTGGATCATGGCTTTTATCACATCTACAGTGGCTCCGACCGCATCCTCAACATCTGCTGCGGTATTGCAGAAGGTAGGTGAAATGCGCACAAGGTCATGTCCGAGCACATGCAGGTTGGCGATGGCGATCTGATGCTGCTCGTAAACATTTTTAACCACATCACCGGCCTTTATCTTGTCAGGAGTCTTGAAGAGGAAAACCGAGCTGCGTAAATTGTCATTGGTTGTGGGTGTGGAAATCCATTTATAAGCATATTTGGTTTTGAAATCAGGATAAATGTCAGGAAGTTTTCTCAGCAAAGCCTCCTTCGCCCGTGAACCGAGATAGTGAATGCGTTTTTCTATCTTTTCCGGGTTTACCTGCGGATGGAATTTCCCAGTATGAAAAAGGGCAGCCATCCATGTAGAGACAAGGGTAGCATCGTTTTGTTGTCCTAAATACGAAAAACGTTTGGCATTAGGATCAATCTGTCCGCAGGAGGCTTTAAAACCATAATCTTCCGGGGTCATGATGTGCTCATCGTAGCCCCATTCGCTGGGGACAAATCTTTCTGCGGCTCCGGTTTTGTTGTTCATGTACAGCACGCCGACCATTTTTGGACCGCAAGGCCACTTGTGATAGCTTCCGGTAATACTGTCTACATCGAGATCTCCGAGCTTAAGATCGAGAACCCCAAGAGTCTGGGCGCTATCGGCATGAATGTGCATGTGTTTGTTGATTTTGCGAAGCTCATTAACAATCCGTGCCATTGGCAGCAGTATTCCGCATTCATTGGATTGCCATGACAGGGTGACCACCTTGGTGTTTTTGTCCACCTTTGTGAGAATTGCCTTGATTATTTCATCTTCGTTTGCGGGGTCACCGGGGAGAATCCCCTGTGCGGCTTCGGATGCGGTTACGCTGTTTGCGAACATTTTCGTTCTCACAACCCTCACCGAATCCTTCGCCCACCCTTGTGTGGCCCGGCGATATTCCCATGCCTGATAGTTGGTGGGGTGGTTTACATCCCATACGACCACGTTGTCCTTTTGCGGATCGAAGAAACCGGAAGTGACCAGTCCGTTGTTGATAAAGTTGTTACCCTGAGTGCTGTTGGCGACCAAGGCCATGAGATAGTCGGCTTCATATTTCTGTTTTTCCAGTCCAAACCATTTTTTCATGGCCTCAAGGCCGTGACCAAGGCTTGCCTCAGCAAGTTCTCCACGCATCGGGAAGGAAATATCCTTGGCCAGCATGTCCTGGACAAGATCAACCATATCCTGGACAGGTTTCATGGATGGGCACAGGTTGGCAGAGTTCACTGAGAGACAGGTGTATTTTTTACGGTCAAAATAGTGATTTACCAGTCGGTCCCATTGTGCATTGTTGTCGGCTGCGAGCTTATCTGCACTGAATTGTTTACCTTCAGTTGCGCATTTCTGGATGAAGGCTTCAATTTCTTTCAGGGCCTGAACTTTTGTCGTTGCGGGCGAGCCTGTATCGGTTTTCGGGCTACCCTTGGCCAGACCGAAATCAGGGATTATCAACACACTGCCGAGCCCAAGTCCGGCGCTTAAGAATTCCCGACGGGAAAATTTCATAATCCGCTACTCCGTAAGTGTTATTTAAAATGATGAATTTAGATGTAGACGCAATAATTTTGTGTGCTTTTAATTTTAAAATACTATTAGCACTCTAGATATTTTGCAGCAAGATACTTCTGAAACAAACCTCTTCTCTCATTTCACCCTGCGGTAATAATGTGGGTTGTGAATTAAGCCCATATGCTAATATGCGGAAAATATTGCCTATTGAGAAGCTTTCTAAAGTTATATAAAGTTTATCAACAGCCAATCGGCAGAACTTTTTTCTGCAAATTTCGAACATCAGCGTGGACTTTTTTGATTTTATTCAAGTTCAAATACGATTCTCGTATTTACGGCATGAACTTACTTTGAAGAATCAGCTTCGCGCCGGATTATATAAGTAAGGGACATGAGTCTTTATCCCTCGGTAAAATGAAAAAAATGTTTTTCGTTAACATCTTGATTTAACGGGTTTAAATTAAGAAAGATTAATTTTGATCAGGTTTTTATTAAGAGAGTGGGGATGTTTCGGTTTTTTTCTGCGTATACAGTTGTAAGAATGCCCATGGAGGCAATCAGCCTGTTTTGATGAAGGGAAAACATTAAGAAGCATTAAATAAAGACATTGGGTGATTGTTTTGAGCTTAGAACAAAAAACAATAGTAAATATTATCAGAAAGTGTACTGAAGGAGATAGGTCTTCTTGGAATACTTTTGTAGAGAAATATTCTGGAATAATCTATTTTACTATCAATAATACATTAAATAGCAAGCTTAAATTTTACTCTCAGCATCATGCTGATGATATTTGCCAGAACGTTTTCCTGCGTCTTGTACAGAATGATAGAAGTCTGTTAAAGAAATATGATCCGCAAAAAGCCAAACTTACGACTTGGCTAATGGTCATATCCAGAAGTGTTACAATGGATTTTTTGCGCAAGGGAGTGTATTGTCTAGCTCCCTTAGATGATTTCATTAACGAGCTTGAAGCTCCTGCAGATCCGGTTCAGGAAGGATTGGATATCCCGGAGCAGCTGCTTTCGCCTCGCCAGAAGCTGATAGTGAAGCTTTATTTTGAGGACGGGCTGGATATTTCAGAAATTTCCGATTTCATCGGAATTAAGGAACAGTCGGTCAGGAGTGCCAAGCATAAGGCCCTGATCAAACTGCGTTCCTACCACGGAGTCAGTGAGGATTCTTATGCGCTGACCCGTTAGTGTCGGGAATTAAATTCATTTTATGGATTTAACGGACACAGTAACCCTGCTGGTGCACGGACGGACCGGCAGACAAAACAACCACGAGGTGTTCCATGGACGGAACCGGACGTAAAAAATGCAGCCGCACGGAGAAGGACCTTCCTTTCGGCCCTACTCCTGCCTGCCCGGAAATTGATGAGATATGCATGTATCTCGATGGAACTGCTACCGATGAACAGGTCAGCAGCCTTGAGGCTCACTTCGCCGAATGCCAGTCCTGCAGAAAGGCTGTCGTAGAGATGAAGCGTAGCCTCAAAGGAGCGGTAGTCGCCCCTTTTGGCGGACATTGCATTGAAAAAGCCAAGGAGCTTGTTCAGGAAAAAAATTCTGATAACGATAATGACCGGGAGTTCAAGGTCATGGCGTGATAGAAAGACCTCCCCGACCCACTTCCTCTCACGCCTGCACAGCTGGAAACAGTTACCCCTTCATCAACTGTTTCTTTCCTGCCTTGATCATGCCGAATCCCGGTTCATAGGCTGATTGCCTTCTTGAGGCGCATCAACTCGTCCTGCGTATTTCTCGCCGGACCCAAGCTGTTGTGCAGACAGGAGGAAATCATGATCGAAGCTACCACGTATTTAAATAGTGTAAACAAGAATGCCGAACCTAAGATTCCAAGCAAGGATCTTAATAAAGACGCTTTCCTGAAGCTTTTCGTCACCCAACTGACTAATCAGGATCCCGTCAATCCCATGGACAACAAGGAACAGCTGGCTCAGCTGGCCCAGTTTTCCACCGTTGAAAGACTCACCAATATCTCCAAGGCAATGGAAGGCCTGACTGAAAGCGTCAACGAACTGAAAGGACTTAACGCCACCGGCTATATAGGCAAAAGCGTTATGGCCAAAGGTTTTGCTGTGTCCAAAAAAGGTTCTGAAATTTCTTCAGTCAATATCTCTTTCCCTGCAACTTGCAAGTTTGTCTATGTAGACATTTACGACAAAGACGGTGCGCTGATCCGTTCTGACGAACTGGGCGGTATGAATGCCGGAAAAGTTGATTATAAATGGGATGGTAAAGATAAAGACGGAAATGCCGTAGAAGACGGCCAGTACAATATCGCAGTCCGCGCTGAAACCCCTAAAGGTAAAAAAGTTCTCGCTTCAACTGAAATCTCCGGAAAGATCAAGGCCGTGAATATGGCTGGAGGTCAGAACATTCTGGAGCTTGAAGACGGCCGCAAGGTGCTTTTGTCCAACGTGACAAGAGTTGTTGCTTAACTTTTTTACCGCAAGGAGATTCTCATGGGCTTAAAAGGATCAATGTACAACGGTATCAGCGGCATCCGTGCTCACAGTGAAGCTATGAGCATTATCGGCAACAACCTTGCCAACGGCAACACCATCGGGTTCAAGGGCGCGCGCACTTCATTTGAGGATGCATTTTACAGCGCGATCAATACGGGTGGCGGGATTGGACAGGTCGGCCATGGCGTCGGCATCGCATCCATTTACGGTGACTTCAAGCAGGGGCCCTTTGAGCCTTCTTCCGAAGCTACGAACGTTGCGATCGGCGGTAAGGGCTTTTTCACCGTCCGCCACCCGGACACTGATGCGACTTATTACACCCGTGCCGGAAATTTCATTTTCAATAAGCAAGGGGTGCTCACTGATCCCCACGGCTATGTGGTGCAGGGTTGGAAAGTCAATCCCAATTCTGAAAGCGGAAAACCGGACATCATCGGTTCCCCCACAGATATAGTATTGGATAGATTCCAGTCTCCCCCTGTACGCACTTCCGAAATTGCCATGACCGTCAATCTCAGCTCAAAGGCTGAGGACAAGTGCAACGTGACCGGTCAGCCGTTTTTCTCACTGCATCAAACCTGGAATGGTAAAAACAATCCTCCCATCCCGGCGGACCGCTACGCTTTTCAAAATACCATCAAGACTTTTGATGAAAGCGGAACCTCACATGACCTGACCATCTACTTTGATCCGGTCAAGGACAATACTGTGACCACTGATGCTGCCGGTAACAGGGTTTACGAGTTTATCGTTACCGTGCCTCCCGGAGAAGACGGAAGGACCATTAACGGAACAGCTCTTAATACCACTTCCGCAGCAGGTCTGCTCATGACCGGAACCATGACGTTCAACCCACGCGGTGAAATGATCGGTATGAGTTCCTTTTCACTTAAAGATAGTGCCACAGGCGGAATGCAGGACCTAACCAACTGGGTTCCTTCGCCCATGTCCGATGAAGGTAAGCCTATCTTCACTGCAAACTTTCTCGGGAAAGCCAACGCAAACCTTGCTACTGATCCGGATGCTAACCCGATCACCCTTGATTTCGGCTTGAGCAACGGCAGTAATCCGCCAACATGGTCTACCCCGACACCTGCCGATGCTTCTGCCGTAGGTAATACCTTAGCGAATATTCCCAATTTCACTACTCCCAAGCGTAGTGCCTCCTATTCAACTTCCTATGATACCGGAAACGCCCGTAACTCCCAGTCTCAGAACGGTTACGGGGCAGGTTTTCTACAGGCTGTAGAGGTCGACCGCGACGGTGTTGTCACCGGTCGTTACTCAAACGGGCAGGTGCTCGATCTCTATGTGCTCACCCTCGCCAACTTCAACAACCAGTACTGCTTGCGCCGGGAAGGAGGAAACCTTTTCTCAAGTACCCGCGATTCCGGTTCGGCCCTGACCGGACGTGCCGGAACAGGACCGTTGGGCGCCATCGCCTCCAACAAGCTGGAGCAATCCAACGTTGATGTTGGGGATGAAATGGTCAAACTGATCACCACTCAGCGCGGTTTTCAGGCCAACAGTAAAGCCATCACCACAGCGGATCAGCTTTTAGGCGAATTGATTCAGTTGAAGCGATAGTTTTTGAATGTCTCCGGCGGCTGGGGAAGGGAAATTTTTGGGAAAAGTTTACCTTCCCCAGACCCCATCCCTTCAAAACTTTTCAATAAGGCTTCGCCCCTGTTTTACGGGAGATTGTGCGTAATTAAGGACGCGAAGCAAATTAAAAGTTTTTGAAGAGTCCAGAGAAACTTTTTCCAAAAAGTTTCTCTGGTCCCCGAAGGGCCGCCGGAGGCATCAAGGGAGCACACCATGCTTGGCAATATTTTTTCCATAGGCCGCGGTGCAATGCAGAATGCCCAGATAGGCTTGTCTGTTCACGGCAATAACGTAGCTAATTTGAAGACCCCCGGATACCGCCGCCGAAGCGTTGTTCAGGACGAGAACATGTCGATCCGGGAAGGTCGCTGGTCTTACGGTACCGGGGCTACAGTTGATAGTATCATGCGTAACCTGTCGCAGTTTCTTGAGCGGGGAGTTCTGGATAAAAGCCCTGAATTCTCGCGTTGGGATGCTGAAGCCGGAAACCTTTCCATGGTTGAGAAGTTTTTTGTGGAGAGCAAAGATGCCGGGATCGGTAAATTCATGGGGGATATGTGGGCTGCGTGGCAATCCCTTGCCGATAACCCGCAACTGGGAGCGAACAGGGTCGCCCTTGTGGGTGCGGCTCAGAAGTTTTCCGCCCAGCTGGGTTCCGTCGTGGGGGACCTGCGCCGTCAGCAGGATTTGATCACCACCCACCTGAAACAGGAAGTGGGCAAAGCCAATGATGCCATCAAGGAACTGGCTGAGCTGAATAAGCAGATCATTGCCAATCCCAACGATAATACTCTGCTGGACCGCAGGGACATCGTGCTTCGCGGGCTGTCGTCACTGGTGGATATCAGTGTGCAGGAAGAGCCTTCCGGGCAGGTTATCGTTTCTCTGGGCGAAGGGCAGAAGCTGGTTGAGGGCGCTAAGTCTTTTGAATTGAAATTTGAACATGGCGGAGTGCGTAATTCGTTGGCGCCCGGATCCCCGTTCAAGGATGAAGTCCATTTCAGCGGTCAGTCCGGTGAAGAACTGACCATTCAGGTGGTCAGCGACGGTAATGCTTCCGGTGCCGCCCCGGCAGCTCAGTTCAAGGTTTCGCGCGACGGCGGCAAGACATGGATCAGCAACCCGGACGGCAGCGAGAAATTGTTCACTGCCGGAGGTCAGAACGATGCTGTAACCGTAGGCGGGGTTAATTTCTGGTTCGGTAAAGCAGGCAGCAGTGCCAGCGCAGCCACCTCCCAACTGAAGGATGGAGACCGTTTTACCATTAGTCCGAAGACAGAAGTCCGCTGGTATAAGAACACTTCCACATCTGAATCCGTCAGCCCGCTTGCCGGAAATGACGGAGAACGCCGCTTAAGGGGCGGTTCCATTGCCGGACTTCTGCGGGCCAGAGACGAAAAGATCGGTTCTTATATTGATAAACTGAATGCTTTTGCAAAATCCATTGCCTGGGAAGTAAACCGCGCCCACTCACAGGGGGCCGGGCTGGTCAACCATGCCAATACCATCGGAACGTACAAGGTGCGCGACAGTTCTGTGCCTCTTGCCAAGAGCAACCTGCCTTATGCGGACAAGCCTACTTCCGGAAGTTTCAGCATGGCTTTTTACAGTGCCGTTACCGGGAAAAAAGTTTCAGTTTCAGCGGTTGATTTCTCTTCCATACCTCCGGGTAAAAAGAATTTCGATCCTGCAGTCCACTCCCTTGAGAATGTGCGTGACGCCATAAATGCCAGTTTCCCCGGAAAAGCGCAGGCCGTGATTACCGACGGTAAACTTTCCATTAAGGGACTTGGCGATAATCGTTTCCAGTTTTCCAACGATACCAGCGGAGTACTTGCCGGATTAGGCATTAATACTTTCTTTGAAGGCCATGATGCAGCTTCCATCAAAGTCCATGAATCCATTGAGGCTGATCCTTCAAAGATCGGAGCTGCCCATGTGAATGGAGCCGGGGAAGTCAACAAGGGGGATAACTCCACAGCGCGGGCGGTTGCAGCACTTGCCGGAAAGAAGAATGTAAATTTCAAGTCCGGGGGTACTTCCTCCGAGTCCAGTTTCAACGATTACTATTCCTCCCTTGTAGCCACTGTCGGCTCGGATGCGGCTGATGCCAATGCCAACATGTCTATCTCCCAGACCGTTCTTAAGGGATTGGTGGATAAGCAGGAATCAGTCGGCGGAGTCAGTATTGATGAAGAGATGGATATTATCGCCAGTTACCAGCGTTCTTACCGTACAGCGGCCCAGTTGATCAAAACTGCCAACGAGATGTTCGATACATTGCTTTCGCTTAAGTAGGGGGCTGAGATGAGAATTTCCACCAATCAGATTTTCAACATGTCGCTTTACAACCTGAACTCATCCATGAGCCGCATGGCAGAGGCCCAGATGCGTAACTCCGCGCAGAAGCGGGTGCTGGTTCCTTCTGATGATCCGGCAGCCATGGGCGGGATCATCAATTGCCGTTCTTTCGGTTTGGAGACCGATCAGTACATAAAGAATATTAAGACCGCTTCCAGTTGGCTGAGTCTGGCAGACAGCGTGCTGCAGCAGACCAGTACCGATATAGGCCGTATCAAGACGCTGGCTGAACAGGCTGCAACCGGCACCCTGACCGCTGAACAGCGCCGCTCCATAGGTCAGAACCTGCGCGGTATTCTGGGTAACCTGCTCAATAAGTCCAACACCGAGTTCGGCGGCAAGTCAATTTTTGCCGGACATAAGCTGGATACCAATGCCTACGAGGAGATTCTGCATGCCACCATAGCCGATCCTAACCTTCCTGCAGATTCAGTTGTTGCAGTTAAGGGGGCCTCGGAGAGTTCGGTGGATGTCCGTTTCACTTCCGGCGGAACCGTGGGTACTGATACAATTGCTTATAAATATAGCTCCGACGGCGGTAAGACTTGGAAAAACGGAACCTTGAACCCTGGAGATACTGAACTTGATCTCGGTCCGTGCACTGTGGAGCTGAAAAACGGAACCGCAGTGACGGAACATACTGACAAGGGCGGGACAAGGCTTATTGTCCGTCCGGCCCTTGAGTACAAAGGCGATGATAACGATGACATTAATGTCGCTAAGTACGGGGATACTCAGGTTGGTACCGAGGCTGACGGTAAATTCCCTTCCGATGTGCTGGTTCAAATTGATAAGAACGGGGATGTAAATACCCCGCCGATCACCTATTCCTACAGCCTTGATAACGGTGCCAGCTGGGTTCACTCCAATGTCTCCGCAGACACGCGGCTTGAAGTTCCCGGCGGCAGTCTGACCCTTTCTCCCGGTGCAGGAACGACCTTCAGCAAAGGGGATCAGTTTGTCATCCGTCCCAATACTGCGGACCTCCGTCTTGATATCTCCCAGAACCGCTCCATCCGGGTCAACAATGTAGGCAAGGACATTTTCGGGGGGATTTATACCAGACCCGGAGCATCCAACCCTGCTCCTTCTCCTGACGATAATAACAGCAACCTTTTTGAAACGCTGGGTAAGCTGATCGGTTATGTGGAAACCAACGACAAGAAAGGCATCGGCGAATGCGTAGCTGAGCTGAAGAATGTTCATGAACATGTGGAAATGAAAGCCGCTGAAATCGGGGCTCGCATGAACAGGGCTGCCAGTGCGGAAAAACTGGCAGATATCCGTAAGGACAATAACACGGCCCTGCTGAGCAGACTGGAGGATGCCGACCTTGGTGAACTGCTTAATGAGTTGAAGCAGAGTGAGCTTATTTATGAAGCCGTGGCGCGCAGTTCGCGGATGATCAGTCAAATGTCTATCCTCAATTATATGTAAGGAGAAGAGCTGTGTCAGATGTTGGAAAAGTAGGGGCTCAGGTCTCCACCGCCGGGACTAGCTCCAGTTATTGGTCCGGGCAGACAAAATTTGAAAAGCTGGGTAACGGAACTGACTTTGGCAAGATCGTAGAGTCTTCAATCAAGCAGCAAGGTTTTCACAAGCGGAGGCTGGAGAACTGGAGATCCCAATGGGTTCAAAAGCAGAAAAGTCTTAAGGAATTGAATTCACAAATGGTTACCTTAAGCTCTGCGTTGAAGGCGATGGACTCCATCGGCGAGTTCATGGGGCGGACTACGACTGTCACTGCTCCTGATTATATAAGTGTAATTGCTGACAGTACCGCTCCGGTTTCTCCCTATGCAGTTGAAATTAACCAGTTGGCCTGCAATGACATTTGGACATCTGCAGTTGGATTTCCTTCTGAGGAAACGGTAATTTCCCATACAGCGAGCAAAGTCAGTATAAGTTGTGGAGGAAAAACCGCCAATATTGATGTCCCGGCGGGAACAACTGTTCGCGGGCTGGTCAGTATGCTTAATGCTACTGAAGAACTTAAGGGAAGGATGAGTGTGGAGGCTGTAAAGACAGGTAATGATTACCGTCTTAAATTCAGCAGCTTAAAAATGGGAGATGCTAATAGAATTACGTTTAACAGCAGCACAACTCTTCTCCCTCTTAGTCCGATAGGGATGAAGCATCTTCAGCAGGGACAGAATTCAAAAATCAAAATTGACGGATTTCCGTCAGGAACAGACAAATGGATTGAGCGTGCCAGCAATACTATCACTGATGCCGCTCAGGGATTAACTCTTACTCTCAAGAGTATCACTTCACCTCAGGTCGTTATTGTCAACGTAAATACCGATACTGACAAGGTAATCGAGAATGTTCGCAACTTTGTGGAGCAGGTGAACATTGTCCGTAAGGCTCTCCGCGATATTTCCAAGGTTGATACAGCGAAAGATAAGGAAAAAGGATCGGTCCTTACCGGAAACTATGGGGTTCAGCTTGCTGCACAAAGGTTTAAAGATATTACCGCAACCAAGGGGAGTGGATTTAATAATTATGATTCGTCAACGGGGACAGGGGATAAATACAACACCCTGCGAACTCTTGGCATTGAGACGGAAACTGATCAGGGCTCGCCTGATTTCGGTTTATTGAAAATTGATGAGGATAAGTTTCAAAAAGCTATGAAAGATAATCCCGAAGGGGTAGCAAAACTATTCGCAGCTGACTATGAAACAGGCACCAGTTCGCCTAATTTTACGGTGAAATCATTAATTAAAGGTGTAACCAAGCCCGGAACACACGAAATTTCTTATACTATTTCTGGGGGTAAAATTACATCAGCGACTATTAACGGTAAGCCTGCGAGAATATCCGGCTGGGAAATAACAGCTAATGATATGTCCGGTATGGGAATGGCTGTTAGGGTGGATAACCAGAACGATGGGACATATACAGGTACTGCCGGAATCAAAACCGGGAAAATTATTGAGATGGTCGAGACGCTTAAAGATATGACCAACGCTAAGACCGGTATTCTGAACATTATTGATAACAATTATAAGGATATTGTCAAGAATATCGATAAAAAGCTGGATTACGAAAAAGAACGGCTTGATAAACTGGAGAAAACCCTGAAGGCCAAATATGCCCGCCTTGATGCCGTGCTTGGGCAGTACAGCGGCAAAATGCAGATGTTACAAGGGCAGATTGCCAAGCTCGGCAGCGGGAACTCAAAGTAACCTGATTTAAGCATGGCAAAGTTGCCATAAATTCGGCGTGTTATCGTGTTAAGTTATCAATAGCCCTTGGCCGCGTGTAAAAAGTATTGACTTTTATCCATCATATCTCTAGTTCCGCTCTTATCAATGTTGTCTCTTTTGAGACTCCAGCTAAGCCGGGAATTAATTTCCCAACTATATTCTGATGGAGGGTTTATGAGTGACCCCAATACTGGAAAGGTGGACAATAGATAAGTCCACCGAACTCTATGGTGCCCGTGAATGGGGCGCCGGTTTTTTCGGTGTGTCCGAAGAAGGGAATCTTCAGGTGACAGCCAATCCAGGCTGTTTCGAGCATGCGGTCAGTGTTCCTGAAATTATCGCAGGTATTCAGGAACGTGGACTGGATATGCCCGTCCTTCTTCGCATCGAGAATATACTCGATACTCAAATTTCACTTCTTAACGAAAGCTTCCTTACAGCCATAGCTAAGCTTGAATACCACGGTTCGTACCTTGGGGCGTATCCCATCAAGGTCAATCAACAGCAACAGGTTGTTGAGGCTGTGACCCGTCATGGTGAAAAATATCACCATGGTCTTGAGGCAGGCAGCAAGGCCGAACTTATCGCCGCCATGGGGATGTGTCGTGATACGGAAGCTGTGCTTATCTGTAACGGCTACAAGGACGAGGAATTCATTGATCTGGGGCTTTACGCTACCCAGCTCGGATTCAAGTGCGTTCTGGTGGTTGAAATGCCCGGCGAACTGCCGCTTATCATTGAGCGTGCCAAGGTCAAGGGCATCCGACCGATTCTTGGAGTCAGGGTTAAACTGTCCTCGCAGGCCGGGGGCCTCTGGTCTGAATCAGGCGGGGACCGGTCCATCTTCGGGCTGAACGCCACCCAGATAATCGATGTAATCGATACCCTTAAAGAATCGGATATGCTCGATTGCCTGCAATTGCTTCATTACCACCTTGGTTCACAGATTCCCAACATCCGTGAAATCCGAAGTGCGGTGGCGGAAGCGAGCAGGGTCTATGCCGCTCTGGTGGGCGAGGGCGCAAATATGCGCTATATCGACCTCGGTGGCGGGCTGGCCGTTGATTACGACGGAACCCAGACCAACTTCATGAGCAGCCGCAACTATTCACTCAACGAATACTGCATTGATGTCGTTGAAGGCGTCATGACCGTGCTCGACGAGCAGGAAGTGGAGCATCCGACCATTATTACCGAGTCGGGCAGGGCACTTGTTGCCTATTATTCCATGTTGCTGTTCAATGTACTGGATACTGCCCGCTTTGATCCGGACCCGTTGCCGGAGGTACTTCCGGAAGACGCCAATATTCATGTCCAGCACCTTTTTGATGCGCTTAAGTCACTTAATCTGCGTAATATCCAGGAAATCTTCAACGATGCTCTCTATTATCGCGATGAAATCCGTCAGGCTTTTCGTGGCGGAAAAATCACTTTCAGGGAGCGGGCCATGGGGGAAAATGTTTTCTGGGAGGTGGTGTACAGAATCAATGTGCTGATCAAAGATCTTCCGTCACTTCCTCAGGAAATTGAAGGTATTACCAATGCCATTTCCGACATTTATTATTGCAATTTCAGTGTGTTCCAGTCCCTCCCGGATGCTTGGGCCATCGGTCAGCTTTTTCCCATCATGCCTGTGCACAGGCTTGATGAAAAGCCGACCCGTGAAGGTATTCTGGCGGACATAACCTGCGATTGTGATGGCAAGATTGACCGTTTTATCGACAGCCAGGGAGTCAAACGAACTATGCCCCTGCACGAACTTAAAGAGCACGAGGAATATTACCTCGGAGCCTTTCTTGTAGGGGCGTATCAGGAGACTTTAGGAGACCTGCACAACCTTCTCGGTGACACCAATATAGTCACCGTTAAGATAAGGGAGAATGGGGAATTCGATTTTGTTGGTGAATTGGAAGGAGATACGGTGGAAGATATACTTTCCTACGTTGAGTATGATACAAAATATCTTCTGACCCGATTTCGAGAGACTGCAGAAAATGCTGTTCGCAACAAACGCATAACTCCCACTCAGCGCAGAGAGATCCTCCAGGCCTACAAGACCGGCCTGCAGGGCTACACTTACTTTGAAAGATAAGACAATCCCCGTTTCAGGGGAATATGTGAGGATTCAATCATGTCCAAAGTTTTAATTATCGGTGCCGGAGGTGTCGGAAGCGTAACCGTGCACAAATGTGCCATGCTTCCCGAGGCATTCACTGAAATTCATCTTGCCAGCCGCACGCTTTCCAAGTGTGAGGCCATTGCCAGATCCGTCAAGGAACGTACCGGCGTAGACGTGCCGACCTATCAGGTCGATGCTGATAACGTCCGTGAAACAGTTGAGCTGATCAACAAGGTCAAGCCCGACCTGCTGGTCAACCTTGCTTTGCCCTATCAGGATCTTCCGCTCATGGACGCATGTCTTGAGGCTGGCGTGAACTATCTTGATACCGCAAACTACGAACCGCCGGAAGAGGCGAAGTTCGAATACAAATGGCAGTGGGCTTATCAGGACCGTTTTAAGGAGGCAGGTCTCATGGCCCTGCTCGGTTCCGGGTTTGATCCGGGCGTGACCAACGTTTTCGCCGCCCATGCCCAGAAGCACCATTTCGATGAAATCAACGAGCTGGACATCATTGACTGTAATGCAGGCGACCACGGACAGGCTTTCGCCACCAACTTCAACCCGGAGATCAACATCCGTGAGATCACCCAGCGCGGACGCTACTGGGAACGCGGAGAATGGGTTGAAACCGATCCCCTGTCATGGTCAATGGATTACGATTTCCCCGAGGGCATCGGTAAGAAGAAGTGCTACCTCATGTACCATGAAGAACTCGAATCTCTTGCTTTGCACCTCAAGGGACTCAAGCGTGCGCGCTTCTGGATGACCTTTGGCGAGCAGTACCTGACCCATCTGCGTGTTCTGGAAGGCATCGGCATGACTTCCATCGAACCCATTGAGTATAACGGCCAGATGATTCAACCGCTGCAGTTCCTCAAGGCTGTACTGCCCGAGCCCGGTTCCCTCGGTCCTTTGACCAAGGGCCGCACCTGTATCGGCAACGTGATGAAGGGAATCAAGGACGGCAAAGAGAAGAAGATGTACATCTACAACATATGCAGCCACGAAGCTGCTTATGAAGAAGTCGGTTCTCAGGCTATCTCCTACACCACCGGCGTGCCGGCAATGATCGGTGCCATGCTCATGGTTACCGGAAAATGGTCCGGCAAGGGCGTTTTCAACATGGAACAGCTTGATCCTGATCCGTTCATGGAAGCCCTCAACAAATACGGCCTGCCCTGGAACGAAGTGGTATTCTAGTGAAAAAGAGTGCTTACGGCTTCAACCCATTTGAAGCGAAAACACCATGCTATATTGTGGACGAGGACCTTCTGGAAAAGAATCTGGAGGTCCTCGCCTCTGTTCGGGAGCGTGCAGGATGCAAAATCCTGCTCGCCCTGAAGTGTTTCGCCATGTTCAGCACTTTCCCCCAGCTGGCAAGGAAGCTGGACGGAGTCTGTGCCAGTTCCCCGCACGAGGCAAGGCTGGGACGTGAGGAGTTCGGCAAGGAGGTCCACACTTTTGCCGCAGCCTATTCGGAATCGGATATAGGCGAGCTCTGCGAAACAAGTGACCATATCGTTTTCAATTCTTTTGCCCAACTGGATAATTTTCGTCCGGTCATTCACGAGTTTTGTTTCGGGGAAGGGCGGACCATCGATATTGCTCTACGTATCAATCCTGAACATTCCGAGGGGGCAGTTCCCATTTACGATCCGTGCTCTCCCGGTTCCCGTCTTGGAATCCGCAGGGACCATTTTGAGCCTGATAATCTGGACGGCGTGATCGGTCTGCACTGGCACAACCTTTGTGAACAGGATGCCGATTGCCTTGAAAGAACTATCGCGGCGGTAGAATCCCGCTTTGCCGATGTCCTGCCACGTATGAAATACGTTAATTTCGGAGGCGGACACCACATTACCCGTGAAGGGTACGATGTGGACCTGCTGGTGGACCTTATTGTCCGCTTCAAAGAAAAGTGGGATGTGGATGTTTATCTGGAACCCGGTGAAGCCGTGGCCCTGAACAGCGGTTTTCTAGTGGCTACAGTCCTTGATGTAACCGAGGCAGACATGCCTGTCGTGATCATGGATTCCGCTGTCCCCTGTCATATGCCAGATGTGATCGAAATGCCGTATCGTCCCCATATCGTCGGTTCCGGTGAAGCCGGGGAAAAAGCATGGACATGCCGTATCGGCGGGCCTTCTTGTCTTGCCGGTGATGTGGCAGGAGAATACTCATTTGACGCGCCCCTCAAAACAGGTGACAGACTGATCTTCACGGACATGGCGATCTATTCCATGGTAAAGACAAATACTTTTAACGGAATTCAGCTTCCGTCCATCTGCCTGTTTAATTCAAAAGACGAAACCATCCGCGTAGTGCGTGAATTCGGGTATGACGACTTCAAAAACCGGTTATCGTAGCATTGGCAATTTTGTCGAAGGCTAAGGGATAATATTTGTATGGGAAAATATTTTCTTGAGGGTGAAATTCCCAATTGTGCCCCGGATAAGGCCGCTGTTCATGTCATTCCTGCTCCACTGGAGACGTCTGTTTCATATGGCGGCGGGACAGCTGACGGTCCTAAGGCGATTCTTGAAGCTTCCACCCAGTTGGAACTCTGGAACGGTCGTTCATGTCCGGCGGAAGCCGGGATCCATACCTCGGATCCGGCTGTTGGGGCCGGGGGTGCTGAGGACAGCCTGCGCGCGATCGAGAAATCAGTTGCTTTCGCTCTTGAATGCGGAGCTGTTCCGTTCGTGATAGGCGGCGAACATACCGTGACCCTCGGTGCGTTGCGGGCCTTGAAAAAGCAGCACGGAACCTTTGGAATAGTACAGTTTGACGCCCACGCCGATCTGCGTTCAAGCTACGAAGGCGATCCTTTGAGCCACGCCTGCGTTATGCGCAGGGCTGTCGAAGATCTGGGACTGCCGGTCTTTCAGCTTGGAGTGCGTGCCTTGTGTATAGAGGAGGTTGAATTTCGTAAGGAGACACCTTCGGTGCACGGTATTGACGCAAGGGAGCTTTATCTGTGTGGAATTCCGGAACTGCTCCTGCCTGAGGTCTTTCCCGAAAAAATCTATATTTCCTTTGATGTGGACGGCCTTGATCCGTCAGTTATAAGGGCCACGGGAACTCCCGTTCCCGGCGGGATCATCTGGCAAGATGCCCTGACCCTTATTGAAAAGGCTGTGAAAGGACGCACGGTCATAGGTGCGGATGTGGTCGAGCTGGCCCCCCAAGTTGGAGATCACGCATCTGATTTTGCCGCTGCCCAGTTGGCCTATGAATTGATCGGGTATTGTGTAGATTTGCAAGCGCTAGACTAAATCCCGCCGAGTATTGTCTGATCGGATTATCTATTTGCGCCATTTAAGGTTCTGCACTGATGAATATTTATTTTTATCCAAGCGGAGTTCTTCCAATTTGTGCCTGATGTCTGGCGTCACCATATCCCAGAGCGGCTGGGAGACATCGGGAATGCTCAGCAGGGCGGCTTTGATAAGTTCGTCCCAGTCATTTCCGTATTTATCTATATCGTCTGGGCGCAATTGTTTTCTGCATCCGTCGCAGCCGCAGTGAATCTCATAAGGCTCTTGTACGTTTAGTAGGCCATACTCCGTAGTAATCTGCTCTCCGGCCCGAATGTCCCTTATGGCTATCTCCAAATTGTAGTCCGTCATCATGGTGTTGCTGCAGCAACTGTGATTCATGAACCGGGCATGATCCCAGCTCAGAATGAGTGTGCCCTCCCGGTCATGATAGACATGCGTTTCCATTGATTCCCGTATAATATCCGGCAATTTTTGGAAGTCATCATATGGCAGGCAGATATCAAACTCATCACGTACAACCATCACTGTGCCACACGGAATATCACGAATCGCGAATACCCCGTTACCTAGCAGGGGGGAAACAGTCCGCACAATAGTATCTGGATGAATCATTTTCGTCTCTTTAGGAAATATACCGGATTTGTTGGCGTTCGAATTCAATCCGGTTGAAAATCGATTGCATGATCAGTTCGTACAATTCGTTGCCGAGCAATTGGTCCTCAATGCCGGAATCAACATTCGGATTATCGTTTACCTCTATCACATAGGCCTTGCCACCGATCTCCTTGAGATCCACCCCGTAAAAACCATTTCCTATGAGCGATGATGCCCGTATTGCGGCTTTCAGAATTGAAGCGGGTACATGGTTGATGGGAACTGCTTCATGTTGACCGCTGAAATCGATACTGTCGGCGGAGTTCCAGTTGTATATTTGCCAATGATTTCTCGCCATGAAGTATTTGCATGCAAAAATAGGCTTGTTATCAAGAATGCCGATTCGCCAGTCATATTCTGATACAAGGAATTCCTGAGCTATAATCAGATCGGATTTTTCCAGCATCTTTTTTAATTTCTCCTGTAGTTCGGCATGAGATTCCACTCTATACACACCTTGGGAGAAAGAGCTTTCCGGAAGTTTTAGAACAAGCGGGAACACTAATGGTTGAACGAGTTCATCAGCTATATCTTTTTTGGTAAGCAGCCATCCCCGCGGCTGGCATACTCCTGAGCAGGCGAGTTTCTCGTGGAGGTACACCTTGTTTGAGCAGAGCATTATAGACCATGGATCATCAATTACGACTAGCCCTTCGGTGTAGGCGTGTCTTGATATTGCATAAGTATGGTCTTCGATTGCTGTAGTTTCCCGAACGAAAAGGGCATCGAATTCACAGATACGACGTCTGTCGGCCTTGGTGATGAATTCCACGTAAAAACCTATTTTTTCCGCGGCCTTCTTGAATTTTTCAAGTGCTTCGGCGCATGAAGGAGGAGTTTTTTCCTCCGGGTTCACCAGTATTGCCAGATCATATTTGAACTGCTTGAGGCGTGGACGGATATGTCGCTTCCTCGTACTGTATTCGTCCAAAGCTTCTTTTAGTAAATCCCGGTATTCTGCTGCAACATTTTTAACAGAAAGTACTTTGAGCTTTTTAACTATCCAACGTTCTTTGAACTGAAGGCAAAGACTGAAGAATGGAATTGAAAAGAGACGGAACAACTTATGTGCAAGTTCATCAAATCGTGGGTCATTGGCTTTTCCCATGATCACGGTCAAGGTGAAATCCTGAGCGGTCCAGAAAGACAGTTTTGCCTGTAGATAATCCCCAATTTCGTCTAGAAGACTCTGTGCTACCATCGGAGTTGAGGCATCCTTCATATTCACAACGGACGGTACTACCGTGTGGTTGCGGGCATTGGCCAGTAATGAGACATAATATCCTAATGAATGGGCTCTATAAGAACTACAGATATTCAGTACATGAAATCTGCTGGATTTGGCGTAGTTATGATCTGACAGGTACTCCTGCGCAGAGCAGAAATTCAGCTTGGAGGACCAAGGTTGTACAGACCTGATGTCGTCTGTCACGATAAGCAATCTGTCCTGGACTGTCCTCTTGGTGGAGAGCACCAGAGTCATCCTGAGTCCGGACTCTTCCGGGCCATAGTAGTCAGGTAGGGTTCTTGTCGGTTCAAAGCCGAACTTGCGGTACCAGCCGATCAGCTTTGAATTATTCATGTCAACTTCAAGAGAAATCCGTTCATATCCATGGCTGACCGCAAAGCTGACAATGTAGCGCATAAGCGATTCACCCAATCCTATTCTCCTGAATTCCCTGTCTACTGCCAGCGAATATATGCGAATCGAGCGTTTGTAGTGAAAGACAACGGCAGCTCCCATTTTGATGGATTGCTTACGTTTTGGAGGTGTTTCGATGATAAGCACGAGCTGGCTGGCACTTGTGATACTGTTTCGCAGGCTTCGTTTCGAGCTCTGACGTTTTTCTGCGAAGCACTCTTTTTCAAGTCGTTCCACAAAATCTAAATCATCCGGGCCAGCTTCCCGAATGACATAGCTTCGGCAAGGCGTGTTATCCATTTCGCATATCAGGCTCATGTAGTTCTCCGTAGCTGAATTTGCAGACAAAAGTAAAAAAGGCCTATCTTGGCAAAAAACAAATATACCTAAGAGATAGGGCGGTAAACAAAAATAAATAAAAATAAAGCTAGTTATTTAATGTTCTTATCGAAGAGGTAGGGTTTTTAATCCGGTCATGGTTTTAGTGTCTCCTTGGTGGATGAAGTTGCATCTACGGAGATAGAATGTCCTTCATATTTGATACACCTTGAAGATGTTGACGGGGGTGAGTCTGAAAAACAAAAAAGGACTCAAGAATTCCTGATTAAATCCTTGAATCTTCATGGGGATCGTGGGTGGTGAAATCGGAGCAGCACTATTTTGTAAATCCAACAGTTCTTATTGAACTATAAGTACTACTGGCGGTAGGAAGAGGACTATGGTATATAATCAATATCCAAATTTTTCTTTGTGTAAGGTGTTAAACTCTTGTTTTATCTTATACTTAGGGGAATAAATTCTGTAGGCAATTAATTCAAGAGGGGAATGTTATGTCCATAATTACTATTTCAAGAGGTTCATACAGCCGCGGAAAGGAAATTGCAGAAAAAGTGGCCGAGACCCTGCAGTATATTTGTATTTCACGAGATCTTCTTTTGGAGTCTTCTAAAGAATTTGACATCCCGGAAGTCAAACTTGTCCGGGCTCTGCATGATTCACCGTCGGTACTCGAACGCTTTTTGCACGGAAAAGAAAGGTATCTTGCCCATATCCGCAGTTCCCTTTTGCGTTATGCCCAGAAGGATAATCTTGTATATCATGGCCTGGCAGGGCAATATTTTTTGGCGAATATCCCACATATTTTCAAGGTCAGGATTACCGCAAATATGGAAGACAGAGTCCGTGAAGAGAGCAGACGAGAGAATATTTCTGCTGACGAAGCCAGATATATTTTGCAGAAAGATGATGAAGAACGCAGAAAATGGGGCCTTAAAGTATACGGTGTCGACACTTGGGACAGCAGGCTTTACGATATGGTTATTCATATTGGAGCACTTACAGTAGATGATGCTGTAGCTATAATTTGTAATGCTGTTCAGAAAGATGTGTTTAAAACAACCCCGGAAGCGCAAAGAAAAATTGATGATATTGCCATAGCTGCATATGTGGAGGTTGGACTTGTTGATATTGCTCCATATGCTGTGGTCGCATGCGAGGATGGACGTGTAACTATACATTTCCCCAATGCGGTAAGCAGTTTGAAGAAGAAAATACTAGATAATGTTAAAACAATCGCAACGAATATCGAAGGGGTAAAACATGTAGATATTTTGGGCGTTGAGAAAAGCCACTACAGCAAAGTTAATCCGTTTCATAACATTGATTGACAGCTCCTTGCATATGTATAGATCAATAAAAAAAGGCCGCGTTATGCGGCCTTATTTTTTGCAATAAGAAAGTGGGATAGGGACTCTTCGAACATCATTCCTTGATCTCATTGTTTGTACCGGGGTAGACCCCGCTACTGTTTGATCAGCACTTCCCTGCCCTTGAGTTCTATGTTGTTGTCCGGGATATTGATGCCCATGGATTGCAACTGGCTCAGGAGTTCTTCAAACACAAAATCGTCCGGGGATATTTTCGGGTCCAGTTTGATTATCAGGGCTCCGTTCTGGATAGCGGACTGTCTTACCGAGTCAGCCGAGAGTCCCTTCTTGACCTTGAACATGGTCCGTTTGGAATTCAGACGCAGGGTCACGGTGGCCAGATCCGTGCCGCTCCTTACGGGCTGGTCTTTATGCTTCGCCATAGTGATCATCTTGCGGATTACCTTCTTGGCGTCATTCATAAGTAGGGAGGCCGCATTTTCGGCCACCTCGGAGAGTCCGTCGCGAATGGCTATGCTGGACTGACCTTTCGGAATCATGACCATGAATTCCTGTGAACCCACAGATTTGATAATGTTATCATTAAGGTTAAGCACGGAGAGGGCTATCTCGGCTTTAAGTTCTCTTTTCACCTGGTCGAAGTAGAGGGAGGATATTCTGTAGTAAAGAATGATAGTGATTTCGTCGGCATATTTCTTTTTTACCGCCCGGACCAGCCTGTTATTGAGGGCAAAATCTTCATTGTCGGCGTCAAAATAGACCCCGACAACTGGATCGTCGTGCGACACCTTCATACGCTTGAATTCATCGACGGTGTCCAGTCTGGTCAGGCTGAGGCCTTCCTGGTTTGCCTTGGCGATGATGGCGTCGCGGATGGCCCGCTGGTAGGAGGTGTAAAAGAGTACGAAGGGCCCCAGTCCCCGCAGTTTGCGGGTCGTGCCGGCATCGGCCTGACTGAGGATCAAAGACATATCGGCCTTGGAGGGGGTTTCCTCCATGATCAGGATGACCGCATTCTTGCGGCCGGACTGCACTCCGCAGTTCAACTCCTCCATCAGACAGTTGGACTTCTCATCGTCAATACGGACCAGATATGAACCCTCCACATAATCTCCCACCTGGGTCGTGCCCTGATTTGTGATATTGTGGATCAGCGAAGCCCGACTGTCTATGATCTGCTTCTCGCATGATTTTCCAGCAATGGCGGGGTTGACCCGCCTGATGTAGTTGCTGACTGCCTGTTTGCGGGCCATCTGTTCCAACTGCTTTCTGATCTTGAAGCTCTTTTTGCCCTTTATTCTTACTGAAACGCCGAGGTCTTCATAAGCGCGGGCAGGTCCGGCGGCAAGGGTAAGCAACAGAACGATTGGCAGCAGTATTGCGATATGTGGAATTCTGCAGATCATTTGTTTTACCTGCTCAGCCCGACGACGGTTTTGTCCGCTGAGTCATCCCTGCGGTGTTTCTGCTTATTCACGACAACGTCGTAGTCAAGGGCCAGAGCACTGCGGCCTATGCCGTCGGCCATGTCCTGATCTGTATCTTCGAACTTGAAGCCGTTGCGGTAGATATAAAGGGATCTTTCAAAATCACCGAGTCCTTCAAATGCCAGACCCAGATTGTAGATATCCGAGGTCATGTTATCCAGATAAGATTCGGCATCCTCAGCCAGTTCCGCATTGTCGGGAGCCTTGAAAGGTTCACGTTCTTCTGCCGGCAACTCTTCCTGCTTTGCGGCGTGCTCCGCCTTCAGTCTGCGGAGCAGAACTTCTTTGGCAACACTATCGAAATCCAGATCTTCAATCAGGGTCTCGGCCAGGTCGCCGTTCTTATCGGCGATCTTCAGGGCCAGATACTTGGTCAAGCCTCGATAGGCCTCGGTCATGAACAAGGTATGGGTCTTTTTGTCCTTGCCATGCACTGACACCTCAAAGGATTCGTAATGGGGCTGAATAACCGCCCGCAGCCTTTTGGCCACCTCTTGCGCCAGAGCATTTTCCATGTTCAATGTGGCCGGGATGCTTTCATTTTTATTGCTGACCTCATTGTCCAGAGCAGTTTTTTCCTTGGCTTTGGAGACAAGGCCAAGTTTTTCGGAAATAAAATCAAGACTGAATCCGTCCTTCTCTTGGGGGGCGGGGCGAGTTCGGGTCGCATTGAATCCTATGAGTTCAAGATTCGTGGAAAAAGCACCGTTGTATATCTCAGCCGGTTTTCTAGCTACTTCAAAGACCTGAGCAACTTTTTCAACTTTCCCGTTACGGCCCATGCGGTAGAGGTTCAGGCTCATCATCAGGGTGGCGGTCATCGTCCTGTAGTGGGCCTTGTAGAATTCATCCTTTTTCTGGGTGGTCAGGGTTTTAGTGCAGTATCTGGTGGATCCGTCATCATTGGTGCCGCAGGCGTAGCGTACGGTCCTCCACTTGCGCAGGCTTTTCTTGCTGGGTGCGAAGTTTTTGTATTCATCGGATACCTGCCACCATACCTGCCCGTAAAGGAGGCCGTTCAGGCGGTTTTTAGGTCTGGCGCCTCTGTTGATTGCGTTCAGTTTTTTTTCTATGTCGAGATCGACAAGCTGGAAGTGCGGCTCGGCGTAAAGGGCATCGGTGACACAACGACGGGCAAGGTCGCAAATCCTCCCGGAGGCACTGTACTTACCGGCGGCGATGTTGGGTTTGACCGAGTTGAAGGGAAGCACCGCGATCTTGCTCAGTTCGCTGATTTTGATTTCCCCCGGTTTGAGCAGGTTGACTTTGACTTTCTGGACACAGCCTGCATTCAGGCAGAGCATTGCTGCGAGAATGACTATCTGAATGATAATTTTACGCATTTAGTTGCTCCTGATTTCGGGGTTTTCAGTGATGACCTTCGCAGGCTCCAAAACCTGTCTGGAAGCGGTCATCATTTCATTAATTCGGGATACGGAATTTTTGGCGGTTTCGTTTTCGGGATCGAATTCGGAGGCTTGCTCATAGAATTCCAGTGCTTCGGAACGCTGCCCGATGATTTCCATGATGATGCCCATGTTTTCGAAATCGGGTGAATATTTTTTGGTGATGTCGATTATGGCCTCGGCCCATTCTGACTTGAGGGCTGTTCTTTTTTCCTCATCCGCGGCTTCGGCTATCTTCTGTTCGTATTCAACTTTGGTGGCGGCCTTTTCCTTCTCTATCTCCTCGCTGGCCTTGTCGGTGATATCTGCCAGCCGGTCCTGGGCATCGTAAAAGGCGGTGCCTTTGATCAGCGCTATGGCCGAGGAGTCGCCTTTTTCGTTTACAACCAACAACCTGTTTTCCCTGTGGGGCGAGATGTCGGCCACGACCTTGTCGATGGCATCCTTGAACAGGGATTGGGCCACTTCGGGATAGGGAGCTTCGGCGTGGCTGCCTGCATTGCCCCCTGCCTTGTTTTCGAAATCAAGGTCGTCGAAAGTCCGGGAGTAGATTTTTTTGCCTTTGTGGTCGTATAAGGTGGCGGTGAGCATGCCTTCGACCTTGGTCTTAATATATGGAACGTTACTGCTCACATTGCTGCTGGAGACGGAACCCAGTTTGGCGTGGGGTACACCCTCGTCGTTGTATTCCACTGAGTAGTTCTGGGTGGTCAGGGTGGTGATTATTTTGTCAATGTCCTTGGTGCGGGTGTAGTCTACGCGGACATCCACTTTAAGCCGCGCAGTGTTCCGGGCAGGGATGATCTTAACGTCATAACCGTGCTTCGAGTGGGCCATGATTTTGCGGACCTGTTTCAGACCGTCCGGGTCACCGTAAACCAGATCCGCAGGCTTGATATGCCCATTGTAATACAGTTGGGCGCTGAAGTCGTTGCTGATTGCGTTGGCGAAGATATCGGATATTATCCCGGCAGTCTTTCTGTTGATGCCCTTGCGTTTTATCTTGATGACCGGCTTCTCAACGATCAGTTTTTCGATGGACTGAGTCTGGAGTGCCTTTGGAGGCATGACGTAGTTGGCGAAGACCGCGCGCTTGGCTGATTTGCAGCCGCCGGCGGTCATTATGATCAGGATCAGGAAGAGATGCAGACCTATTGCGTATTTCTTGTTCATCTTACTTGTCTCCGATTATTAGAGCTTGATGCCCAGCCTGGTTGCGGTTTCTTCCAGTCTGGCCATTGAGTCCGCAGCAGCGTCAATCAGCGATTTGTCTTCAGCCAGCAGCATGATACGGGTATATCCGTCGTGGATAACAGGGGCACTTTGTTCGGAAATCCCCCGGGTCTCTTTGGTCATGTAGAAAAGGTAGTAGTTGGCTAGATCCTCGGACATGCTCCGTTTGGGGGTCTCGGCCTGTTCGGCTTCCTCGTCCCATTTTTCATACAGGGCCGGGTTCAGTTCCATCAATTCCGCCGGAGGCAGTACGGTTTCCAGTCTTTTGGCGGCTTGCTTGGCCTTATTGGTGCGCAGAAGCGTCTTGGCAGTCTCATCGCCGCCGGAAGGCAGAATCACCGGCACATTGCGACGTTCTTTGGCGAGCAGTCCGTTGATATTTTCTATGATTTCCGCCATCAGTTTGTTGCGGGCACCCTTGGTGTCGCAGTTGATTTTCGCTTGTCCGGCACTGGCGGCGCGGACCCATTTTGTGTCTTCGGCGGCGACATTGAAGTATGCCAGCGGATTCATGTTGTTGACTTCGTAGATACCTACCGTGCCGATGAGCGAAGCGGTATAGGAAGCACCAAAGTCGTGTGCCAGATATTCGTAACCGCTTCCGTCGTCATATCTTTTGGACATTGTAAAATATCTGATGTTGTAATCGCGATCCTTTCTGCTGTCACAGCGGTCTGCCCAGAAGGTGTCCAGGCTCAGCAGGTAACGCGGAGTACCCTTGGCCGAGACCATGAAATAACCGGTCTTGTTTAGGCGGGCTCCCAGTTCCCGGTCAAAACCGGGTGTCTCACGGTTGCTGTCTCTTGTAGAAACAATCCTCATCAGTGAGTCCTTCTTGATAATGGAAAGCTTAGAAGGTACCTCAAATTTTATTTGCGCGTTGGGCTGAGGCCGTTTGTATGCACAACCTGAAAGGGCCAATAGCATTATGACAGCCCCTGCAATCAACCGTTTACCTAATCTCATCTCTTCCTCCCCTCTTATGCCTTGTTGCCAGAACCGATTCGGGACAACATTCCCCTCAAGGCAGATGGTTTTAAGATTATTTGCAAGCGCGACATTTCAAACCACGAAATGTCTGCAGCTAAAATTTTATGTCCAGAATTCAGTCTGTTTTTGAATATGTGCGCTTCTGCAGTCCCCTGTGATGGTGTTGGCCCGGTATGGAAAACATACTCAGGCTACCAACTGTCGACATGATCTATGATTATTTTTATCCCGCGCCCTTTGGATACCGTTATGGTCAATTCGTGGATCTTGATATCTCCCTTGACGTTCATCTGGGCGAGCATATTGACGATATTACTCTTGAGCTTGGCTGAGTCCGCACTGGACCTGTAGAGAAACGTACTGTGTCCGTTTTTGTTGTAGGCATTTGGTTTAATGCGGTGGGAATCGTATCCGTCGAAGGTCTGGAACATGTCTTCCATGTCCATGATCTCATCGTTGTTGAAACCCTCAATGTTCAGTTCCCATTCCTTGATCATGCCGCCTTCAGCGTCCACATATTGGGCTATGCGGTCGGTAAGCACCTCACCCACCTCTCTGCCGAGCCGGCCTGCAATTTCAGTCATGGCTTCCTGCTGATCGTTGCGGGAATATGGTTTTTCCACCGGTACAGATAGTTGGGATTTTATGTCGAAATTACCCAGCCGCGATCCGTCGAAAACCGAGATCAACCGTCCGCTCACTCTGGGGTGAATACGCATGGAGTTTTCGTTTTTTTTCATGTTGGGGTAGACGGAGAAAATTACGGCGATGTCAATGCCCAGATTGCGTGCAACCTGTAACAACTGGGATTGGCTGCGTCGGCTTTTTACCTGAGTGGAAGATTGCGACAGGGCGGCTTCATCTTTGACATCGAAGCCCTCGTCTAGCAGGGCGTTGGATATGGAGTCCAGCACCTGATTAAAGGGTCTTGAATCGTTCCGAATTGTGTCCCGGCTATGGTCATTTCCTAGTATCAGAAGCCTGGGAAGGTCTGTTGCGAAAGCCGGGGTTATTTGCAAGACGAACAAAATACAGCTGAGAAAAATAAACAATAGATGTCGCATTAGAATAGAATCCTTTTTTATAGTGGTGATTCTTTATCTAAAAACATGACTTTTCGCAAGTGGAATATTTATTAATATTATATTAATGGGGATATCTATACGTTGTGCGCCGGTTTTGTCTCCATCATCGGTTGCCCATTCCCAAAAAAAAAGGTTTAAGAAATTAATCCTAAACCTTTAAATTTACAGGTAGATACTAAAATCATGACAATCGTAATTGCCAACTAAGCTAATTTGTCTCCAGTGTATAATCTCTTGCCATTTTTAAAACCTGATGAGGCGGAACATACATTAAAATATCTAGGATCGATAACCCATTTATAAATGTATTAGACTTTTCATATGTAGGCATGGCAGGGATAACGAACATTAATTTTAAATTGTTCCGTGAAAAATTAGCTTTAGAATAATATGATTTTCCTCCAGGCGCATTCACATAACACTCGCCACCTAAGGATTTTGCTATGTGAATTATTCTATCTTCACCCCGCAGAAGTGTTCCTCTTTTTAAATCAGGAAGCGATGATGCTGGAATAATTTTGCGTTGCAGTCCTATATATTCCAAAACGACATTTAACGATAACTCAGCTAAACGGGAGATCTTCTTTTCACGGGAATCAAACACCTGTCTGATAATTTCAGTCACTTTGGCATAATAGGGAGCTTTGGCATAATTATTTTTGAGAAAGGCAAATAGTTTCTTTTTAAAATGATTGTATTCTTCTTCCGCGATTAGTTTTTCGCAAATAGTAGATTTCTGATGAGATTTAGCCAGTGGAACAGTAAAAAATACCGGATTTTCCTTAGTTTGCATCCTATTTCTATTAACCCAGCCATTGCGGATATATTGGGCATCATCTAATAAGACAAAAGTTGAAGAAGCATGAATCAAATTAAAATACCCCAGATAGGGGAATACGTAGGGTTGCATAATAGCAATAGTTTGCATTAGTTACACCCTGTGATTATAGAGCAGATATAATCAATGTCTGTGGTTGAAAGTCCAGAGTATAGAGGGAGACAGAATACACGTGACGATACTTCTGTAGCAACGGGAAGAAGGGCAGGATTTGCTGAAGGTAAGGTTCTATAACAAGGAGCTTGGCTTACCAAAGGATAGAAGTATCGTCTTCCATAAATATTAAACTGTGCAAGCCTCTTTTGTACTTTTTCCACGGATACGGGAAAATCGTCAGTGATAAATATAGGAAAATAAGAGAAATTGGGTTTATACCAATTTCCAATCTGAGGGATGTCTATACCCCTGATCCCTTCCAGATTGTGTCTATATCTTGCATCAAGAAGCTGACGTTTTTGTATTTGTTCATCTACATGTAAGAGTTGCAGTAATCCAAAAGCTGCACAGATCTCGTTCATCTTCCCATTTATTCCTTCACCGACAATAAGCTCCTCTCCTGCAATTCCAAAATTTTTTAAGTAGTCGACTCGCTCTTTTTGGGCCTTGTCATGCATAATGAGTGCTCCGCCTTCAATTGTATTAAAGACTTTAGTCGCATGAAAACTTAACATTGAAATATCTCCCCAAACGTCTTTTCCGCTCTGTTTAGGAAAAATACCGAATGCGTGAGCCGCATCATAAATAACTTTAAGGCCAAATTTATCGGCAAGAGCCTGTATTGATTTCGTATCCGATGGTTTTCCATATACATGACATGGTATAATTGCCGTTGTTTTTGAAGTAATAAGAGGCTCTATACGGTCAGGGTCAAGGCTGAAAGATTCTGGAGATATATCACAAAACACAGGCTCACATTGATTCCAAAAAATAGAATGAACAGTTGCTGGAAAAGTGAATGGAGTTGTTATAACTTCTCCGGATATTTTCAACGCTTTTAAGGCCGTTTGAAGTGCAATCGTTCCATTGCAAAAAAGACTTACATACGGTACTCCGAGATATTCAGCTAGAGCCGACTCCAGTTTGTCATGGAACGGACCGTTGTTTGTAAGCCATTTATTGTCCCATATAATTTTGAGTTGTTCTACGAATTGATCTAACTCTGGAAGATCAGGTTTTGTGATAGTAATTTTATCATAATAGAAACTTAAGTCTGTCATAATATTATTTCATTCAGTTATAAATTTACGGCCCAATTAATTTGTTAGTACCCAAAAAAATATTTTTTTCTTATGTATTTAATATTTAGCTAATTTTTGAACCTTCGGTTATGGCATGAGTATTTGGTAATCGAGAAAATTTCACAATCCCATCGCATGCATTGACTAAAATGCAATCCTCATAAACCAAAATAACTTCTCCTACTTCAGCCTGTCGCTGTCGGCATATATCTTTGACATATTCATTCTCAATAGCTTCTGCATAAAAGGTTTGAATCTCTTTCCCTTCACTACAAAGTAAAGCTCCTTTGGTTTGACATGAAAAAGCTTTAACTCTTTGAATTGTCTTGCTTACAGGTTCATGACAACTTACATATCTGTCTTTTTGACTGTATGAGAAATAAATATGGTTCTCTTTTTTTAGCTGTGGTTGCTGAACTCTAAAATTGAGTTCAAAAGCCTTATTAAAAACTTCTTTTTCGGCTCTAAAAACTAATTGGTATAATAGTGCAACGTCTAAATCGTATGAGAACGGAATTTTAACGCGAGAAATAATTTCACCTGTGTCTGTTCCATCATCCATGATATGCGCCGTTGCCCCTGAATCTTTTTCAAATAGGATAGAACCAACAGTGGGGGTTCTTCCGCGTAGATCAGGTAAAAAGGAGGGATGTATATTTACATAGGTTGCCTGCGGCATTTGAGATATTGGCAAAATATAAGGACATCCATTAGATATTAGCAAATCGAAACTTTCACCAATTAAGGCCTGCAGTAAATCTTCTTTAGAGCTAATTATATGGTAATTTATTTTAATATTTTGTATTTCTTTAGATAAATAAGAGTTTTCTATAACATAGCATTTTTCGATATTCATGCCACGTTTTAGCATTTCCTCAAGTACAAACCTTCTATCTCCAACAAAAAAAGTTTTCATAGTTCTAGAAGTAATTTAAATATAAAATGAACATAAAGTACCTGCTCCCTTAGTCAACTTGTTGTGAATATAAATTCAAACATAATTTTAGCTTTTTTATTTAGTGTCGCCTTCAAGCAAATGACGAATTAGCCAACGGGAATAGTTAAGAAATGAAATTTCGCTGTCTTTGTTTTTACGAACAACATCATTAGATAGAGCTTCATAGTCATCAAAGGTCATTAAACATTTGTATAGTATTTCTTCCTTGCAGGAACAAAGAGATACCTGATGCATTTGTACTGAGTCTGTCTTATTGAAAATAAATGATGGCATTATTAAAGAGGCAAGGACTTTGCAATAACCTCCTCCACTTACATTCGGGTGTATGTAGATACAATCACAGTTTTCTCTAAGTACACGATAAAATCTTGTAAGATCAGACTGATACGGAAACGTCTCTATGGCTATTGGGACAGAGCATAGTGATTTCAAAACCTCTTTAGCTTGTTCAATTTCATTTCCACAAATGAGAAGAGCTATATCTCCATTATATTTTTTATACATTTTTTCGATGAGCCAGCAGTATTTACGATCTATTCTATTAGCTAAATCTTTTGTTGCTGTGACTAAGTATCTATTTTTATGGAGTCTTTTTATGGCGTATAAAATTCTTTTGTCTGCTGTAATAGTCTCCCCTAATGGCCCGGAAATATTTCCAACAATGGCGCTAGTATCCGGTCTTAAAATAATATCACCGTCAAAAGAAGAGGGAATAAGTTCCAAGTTAGGCTGAGAAGACAGGATTCCATCATACCCTTCTATGTCATTCTCATTATGGGTTCCCATTTTGAAAAAATATTTTTTGTGTGATAATTTTAAGAATTGTTTTTCAAAAAGGGCAGGTCTCCAGAATCCTGAAGATACGAACAAAACATCAATTTTCCCAAATCTTTCATAAACCCTAATAAATAATTCTTTTGGGTCTATTTTTTGAGCCGTGCTATCTAAAAGGACATCTATAGTTGGGTACTTACCATCTCCATAATATGTTATCATTTGTTGCAGTAAAGCATCTTTTATCTCTTCTTTTGTCTTGCCTACTACAGCTCCGAAAGGTCTGCCGTTTGTTACACATATACAAACATCCACTTCATCCATAACATCACGAGCGATGCCCGCGAACAATTTAAGATGAGCGCTGATAACGTAAAGATTAAAACCATCAATAAGGAAAACTAATTTTTTCATCTATAAACCATGTTAGTTCGACTGTTTATTATACGTACTTGGACGTAAATCTAATAACGCCAACCCAATCTATATTGTCGCACAAAGGATTGATTGTGGTTATTTAAAATAGTCTAGCCAAATGTATACTCTTGATTATTGGGTTAATATTCAAGGAATTGGGCTTTGATTTAAAATAAAGGGGTAATGGGTGTAAAACATTTTGCTATACAATTTAAACAGGTTGTAAAGCTTTTTGATCTAAAATATTGTGTACGCATGGTTTGGTTTAACCATTAACTTAGTTCTTTCATTTTTTGAGGTTGCTTATGATTAATTTGTTTTTAGTTTATAGCGATGTTTTTGCTCAAATACTCTTGATCTTCAGAATAATCAACCCGTCATCGTGATCAAATTCAAACGATCAGGACTCTTTTTTGTTACGATCCATTGTTTCGGATAATTTAATTTTTTATTCCCGCAATCAGGCAATCGAAGAAGGGAACATGGTAGATCCAACCGAACAGGCCAAGGTCACAGGCTACAAGTTTCCGTAGCGGTGTTGCTAAACTGTATGAACAGTATATCAAGCCTCCAGCCGGACTCGAAGGCGAAGGGCAGAGCATGGAAGGGCGGTTCCATTATCTATTTACGATGTGTTTATTGGCGATGCAGGAGCAGACTAAACAGAACGAGAACGTGTTCAGTGATGTTATAGGGGTGTTATAGGCAATGGTTGACCATCGGTTGCTGTTTTATTTTTCATTTTTTGATCCCATCTTAAAATCTACCCGGACTTTAACTAGTCGGCTTGCCGGTAGGTTCAAAATTTTTACTCCGGTCTTTTGCGTGATAGACTCCAGCGTTGCAGCTTCTGCATCTCTTGATGGAGAAGTAAGGGTAAACCATATATTAAATTTGTTAGATCGTAAGTAATTGTGGGTAACTCCTGATTGTGCGTTAACAACCTCTACAAAATTATTCATGACTTCGGCTGCTACGTTTGCCGCGCAGAGAGTTGAAACCCAGCCTAGTCTGGCTGCGTCAAAGTTGGCCCCGATTCTTCGGATAGTGCCGTTCTCGCGCATGAGCGTAACACGGGATAAAGCATCTTCCTCAGTGATGCCAAGTCGTTTACCTATTTCAGCATACGGATGTGAGCAAAGCGGAAAATCCGTCTGAAGAATATTCAATATCCGGCAATCCAATTCATCAAATTCAGGTATTAGTTTTGTCATATGTGGTGCTCTGTTTAAATATTAGATGGTAATTTTTACAGTTGATTCTTTATACGGCTAGTGCCGTATCGGCTAAATTTTAGCATGGAATGTGCCAAGTAAATGTGTTCGCGCGGTGTTATGCGCTGAGGGAGTTCTTTAGTTGCTAGCCGTCGTGGTCAATGCTGTTGGATTTATCTGATCTAGAATATTAAAATTGTTCTGAATGCTTTTTTGTTTTTGCTGACCACCTGTGTATTTATAATATGCGGATTTCACCTCATCTGCTCTTCGACAACTGAATTATGTTTTTATTGCACAAAATTACGTTGTGCCAACTGAAAATCGTTGTCTAATTTCGCTTCGTCAAATAGAATTTACATTTATTTTAAGTGCTTATAGAAACGAGAGCTCGTAGGCACAGCTCTTGCCTTATGGCTGTAGAAAATAATTCTAGCCAAAATCCTTCGGGGTATCTTTGAGTAACAGCAATAATCGGTTTGCGTTACTCAAATTACCTACCGGGGTGAAACAGCCAGTGAGGAATGCAGAAATGGGAAAAGAACACCACACACACAGCCATGACCATAGCCATGCCCATAGCCATGGGCACCATCATCATAACCATAACGATTTCACTGATTACAAGAATGCAGTCAAAGAATACCGTCAGTCCTTTGCCAGCAAACAGGATGTAATGGAGCAAGCCCCTGATCCCGCTGTCCGGGAGATGGTTAAGTATATGGATGAACAGGGTGTAGAAAACTGTTTTGATCGTTTTGATAAACAGAAACCACACTGTACCTTCGGACTGGCTGGTGTATGTTGTAAAATATGCTCGCTGGGTCCCTGCAAGATCACTGAACGCTCTCCGCGTGGAACATGCGGAGCTGATGCTGATCTTATTGTAGCCCGAAATCTGGTCAGGTCAGCTGCGGGTGGCGTTGCTGCTCATGGTGCTCGTGGACGGGAAATTATTCTTACTTTGAAAAAAGCCGCAGAAGGTGATGTGAACCTGCCTATTGAAGGCGTGAATAAAGTCAAAGCTGTTGCTGACATGTTCGGTCTCGATATTAAGAACAGTTCTATTGAAGAATTGGCTGGACAAATCGCAGACATTCTTCTGGAGGATTTAAGCCGAGCAGTCCCCGGAACCCATAAGACACTCGATGCCGTAGCCACGTACGAACGAAAACGAGTCTGGGAAGATCTCGATTTACTTCCTATAGGCTCATACCATGAAGTATTTGAAGCATTGCACCAGACCACAGTGGGAACTCAGGGAGACTGGCGCAAAGCTATGGACCAATTCATGCGTCTCGGCGTCGCATTCTCAATGAACAGTGTTGTTGGTGGGTCTATTGCAAGTGATTGTCTATACGGCGTGCCACAACGAACAACAGTTAAAGCTAATCTTGGAGCCCTGAGGACAGATACGGTAAATATAGCTGTTCATGGTCACGCCCCCCAGATGGCTATGGAAGTGATAAAGACCGCCCGTAGTGAAAAGTTTATTGAAATGGCGAAAGAGGCTGGAGCAACCGGTATACAATTTTACGGTATCTGTTGTTCCGGATTGTCGTCCCTGTACAGGCTTGGAGGAGTAATACCTCTTTCCAATGCTAACGGATCGGAACTTGTTCTCGCAACAGGAGCTCTTGATCTTTGGTTGGCTGACATTCAAGAAGTATTTCCGGGTATTATGGATGTTGCTAACTGCTACAAGACTGTTGTCGTGACCACTAACGAGTCAAACCGGCTGCCCGGCGCAGAGCATATCGGCTATAAGCGGGACCTTTCAGATCTGGATAAACTTCCTGAGCTGGCAGAGCGCATTGTTACCCGTGCGATTGAAAGCTTCAAGAATCGTCGCGATGTAAAGAGGCATATTCCCGTACACGAAGTTGAGGCAGAAGTAGGCTTCAACCTTGAAACACTCAAGGCCCGTTATGGCTCACTGTCAACAATCTCCTCAGCCCTGATTGAAGGAAAGATTAAGGGAATCATCAATCTCGCCGGATGCACAAACACCAGAATCGTATTTGAGAAAGCTATCGTGGATATAGTTGATATCCTGCTGAAAAATAACGTACTGGTATTTACTAACGGCTGCGCGTCTTTCCCCATGGCTAAACTTGGATATTGCTCCAGCAAAGGGCAGGAAAAATGCGGCGACAAGCTGCTTAAATTCCTCGGTCCGAAGATGCCTCCGGTATGGCACTTTGGTGAATGTATAGACAATGCACACTCCGTTGCGGTGTTCAGGGAAATAGCAAAATATACCGGACGTCATTTAAAAGACCTGCCATTTGCCGAAGTGACCCCGGAATGGTCCAACGAAAAAGGTGTCGGGGCAGCCCTCGCATATCGCATGCTCGGTTTCAACTCCTACCACTGCGTTCATGCCCCTGTGCACGGTTCTAGAAAAGTTGAGGAATTCCTTTATAGCGGCACAAAGGAATTGCTTGGCTCCTGCATGAACGTTGATCCCGATCCTGCAAAAGTAGCCGCAATGATCCTTAGGGACTTTGACGAAGCCAGATCCAATGTCTGCTGGCGGTCATAGCTCAATTTGCAATAACGTTTGCCTGCAGCCTTGATGGCCTGCACTGCCGACCGCGGTTTCTCCGACAATTAATAGCCGGGGTCGGCTGTGCAACCACCGTGTTTTCTGTCAACACTAATTTAGCGATGGTATCCTTGGGGTAACAGATGCATTTCAGATCAACTTCAGTTCAGTTCAGATTATCAAAACTATGTCGTGAAGAGTTTTCAAAAGAATTATACCGTCCGGGAGTTATTTCTCTGGCCCGTATTGTTTGGGGATCAGTTGGGGGAGGATTGTTGTTGGGGCTGATAGCAATTTTATCCGGTAAAACAGGAATCAAAGTCCTTTACCCACCTCTTGCAGCAACATGTTTCATAAATACGACCTGTGTTTTTTTGCGTGTTGCACGGCCAAAGTCAGTAATTGTAGGGCATACGGTAGCCTCGATTTGCGGACTGGCTGGAGTCTGGATAGGAAATTATATTGATCCAGGAGCCGAATTTATAATTCCCTTGAAGCTTGGTCTTTCGGTTTTGCTGGCAGCGGTTTTTATGCAGATATTTGATGCCGACCACCCTCCTGCAGCCGCCACTGCAGCCATACCGGCAATACTCCCGCTCCCCATGCCGTGGTACTCTCTCCCGCTGCACATGGCATGGGGAGCTACAATAACCGTAATTTTTGCGTTTATCTGGAATAGAATCTGGTTTGAATTTCCTGCCCGGGATAGTGATAACTACGTCAAAAATGCAGGGCTATACATGGAAAAAGCCCAGATTGTTGGTGTAGCAATCTGTATAATCAGCTGTATTGTCATGTGTTTTCAATCCATGTCCCCTGTTGTTGGAATAACAGGTTTGTGCGGCATGGCTGTAGGGAATATAATTCTCGGGACACATCATTTCAAAATATTATCCCAAGTAAATTAAAAGGAGGGATTGTCATTAGAAATTAATATATGGCAGGGCATGGATTAACGGATGTTTGTAACCAGAGATATACCTACCAAACTCAAAAGAATATCCCCATGTCCTGCCTTATAAGACCAAGTTTACTGCCATTTCTATTGTCAGTCGGAATAATTATGTTTAGAACTTCAGATATGGCTGACGAAAAAACTTTTCACTTCAGGAATGAGAAAATACAATCTCTTTTGTTGGAGATGGGGCAACAAAGGTCTACCGGCTCTCTCTTCACTCTTATCGTAAACCGACTGGCCCAATTTCCGAATATTTCCCTCGCCAGAATCTGGATAATAAAAAGTGGCGACATTTGCACTTCATGCCCTTTACAGGATGAGTGTCTGAATCAAAAGGAGTGTCTGCACCTGGTTGCCAGCGCAGGGCAGTCCATTTTTGATTCTGCTGTAGATTGGACTCGTATTGACGGTGACCATCGGCGTTTTCCTTTGGGAGCCAGAAAGGTGGGACACATCGCTGCTACAGGCACTCCCGTGATTGTAAAGTCAATCTCCAAGGATTCAAAGTGGATACTTCATCAGGATTGGGCAAAACAAGAAGGTATCAATGGATTTGCCGGTCAACCGATGGTTTACCATGGTGAGACTATGGGGGTTCTGGCGGTTTTTACTAAAAGTGAAGTAGCCCAACCCGCTCTTGATATATTGAATATTATTTCGAACCATGCTGCCGCCGCATTAGTTAACGCACGGGCTTTTGAAAAAATAGAAGAACTGCATCACCGCCTTGAAGCCGAAAACAACTATTTACGCGAAGAACTGTTGAGTTCAACATCTTTCGGCGGGTTCATTGGTCAAAGTGCTCCATTGCAAAGAATTATCCAGCAGATAGATCTTGTAGCGTCTACTGATGCCAGTGTGTTGATACTGGGAGAATCCGGTACGGGCAAAGAACTGGTTGCCCGGGAACTCCACCAGCGAAGCGCACGCCGAAGCAGTCCCATGATTAAAGTCAATTGTGCTTCCATTCCCAAAGACTTATTTTCAAGTGAATTTTTTGGTCATGTTAAAGGCGCATTCTCCGGTGCTGTTGCAAACAGGGTCGGTAAATTCGGTGCTGCGCACAAGGGGACACTCTTTCTTGATGAAATAGGGGAAATACCCCTTGAACAGCAGGCTCATCTGCTTAGGATTCTACAGGAAGGAGAGTACGAACGAGTCGGAGAGGAAAAGACTCGCAAAGTTGACGTAAGGATTATTGCGGCAACCAACAAGAATCTTAAAACAGAGGTTGAAAATGGTCGGTTTAGGGAAGACCTCTATTTCAGGCTCAATGTTTTTCCCATTGATGTCCCGCCGCTACGAGAGCGAAAGGAAGATATTGTGCTCTTGGCAAACTATTTCTTAAAGCAATTTCTTTTGGAAATTAAACGCCCCGTATTTCAATTTACGGATGCACAGCTACAGAAACTAGCTCAGTATTCATGGCCCGGTAATGTAAGAGAGCTTCAAAATATCGTTGAACGTTTTGCGATCACCTCCAGTTCTGACCCAAGAAATCTGGATTTCTTTAACAGTTTAAAGTCGGAGCTACCGTCAGCAGAACAATCCCGACCTTGTGCCCCCAATGAACAGGTAATGACCGAGCAGGAGATGGTTCTGCTGCAGAAAGAAAATATTGAAAGGGCCCTCAAACTGTGTCGGGGTAAGATTTATGGGACTGATGGAGCCGCAAAAATGCTGGGTTTAAAGCCTACAACCCTTGCTACACGGATAAGGAAAATGGATATTGTTTGTTTAAGAGACAAATAAGGGCGTAAGGCAAAAAATGTTATATATATTTTCGCTACACTAAGATTGAAGGGGGTTTATGGTGGGCATTTATTGCGAGCCACCGTTTCTGATGTTTTTTGTAAGCTTCCCGGATTGTGTCCTATTTAGTTAATAGTGAAATGAAGTTTCATTTAAAACGAAAATTTGACCTGAGAGTTCTACTGACTGACCAAGGCCAGCGTGAGTAGAGAAAGCAGAGTGGAATAAACAATAGCCAGACCGATGCTGGTAGGATTTACGCGATATTGAACCGCAAGTACAAACGGCATGGCCCCGCAGGGACCAGCACTGGTCAACATCAGCGTATCTTTTGAAACGCCTTCAGGGAGCTTAAGCCACATAATAGCGGCCCAGATTAAAACCGGAAACAGAATTAACTTAAAAAATGTAATGAATAAAGCACAAGTATCAAGGCTTCTCCCGAGATTGGCAGCAATAATAATCCCAAGCGCGAACATGGAGGCCGGGGCAGCAGCTTTGCCGACAAAGTCAGTATACATATGAAACCCTTCGTGTAGATCTGCTTATTCAGATTCAATCTTTTCTACAGGCTCAGTGAGCAAAAACTCGCCTTTTGTGATCCAATCCTTAAGTTTGTTGGCTATTTCTAGAGAAATAATATGGCTGGTCATGGGGACAGTCGGAATTTTTTCGCCATTTATACTTATTGAACCCGATTTCAGTTCCTCAAAGGTTACATGTGCCAAAACCTTGTTGATTCCATTAGGGTAGTCATGTCCGTAATCCTTGACTGGCATTTGAATTTCAGCATCACTTATCCCTGTACACCAAGCGATCTCTTCATTCAGGATAGGGATGGGAATTCCAACTCCAACAGATGCGGTGCATCCATACCCGGTAAAGCTGAGTCCTCGAAAATAGCGTGGGTCCATATCCGATACATTACCACTCTGGAGCATGAGAGTTCCTGCGGGCGTAAGTGGGATCCCTCTTTCATTTCGTTGCGGCTTTTCTACATGCTGAGTCCCTGCACCCGTTACATAGCCTTCTGCACCAGCAATAAAAATACGAGTTCCTACGCCTATAGTTTTCAGGAAAGGATCATTAAATAGTGGTGAGAGTTGGCCCGCTGTAGCGAAATTGGCGTTGCGGAGATTAGGTTTGATCGGCCCCATATAAGTGTAAATTGTCCGGCTGGTCATGTTTACAGCGCAATTGTAGTTTTGATAACAGTTACGTGGGTTAACCATTGTTACGTTGAAGAGATCTTTAAGCGTAATGTCTTTTTCAATCGCCTTGCGCGGATAGCAATCCGTTCCATAGGCTTGAGCTCTAAGGCGAACGCTTTTCCCGGCTATGAGATCTTCAACAACATGGCCACCGCCGTAAGCAAAACGACCTGGATAAACTTTGTTCAACGGGTCATCTTCAGAAGGTTCGGTCACACCTATATATGCATCTACACCAGCCAGTCCTGCATAGCACGGAACATTATTCAGCCAAACACGAGATGCCTTTATTGGGGGAGGGACTTGTCCGAAATTAAAAAAAATACCGGAAGAGCACATGGGTGAGAAAGTTCCAGTTGTGACAACATCTATCGCTTTGGCCGCATTTACCTTGCCCTCGGCTCGAACTATCTCGACCATCTCTTCTGCATTTACTACCGCAGCTTTGCCTTCTTTTATTCGATTATTTATTTCTTGAATTGTTTTGTTAACTTTATATGTTCCTGTCATTTAGGATAACTCTTTTTTATAGGATATTTTTATTGCTCTAATTTGGAGTCGCTTTTCCTCAAATAGAACTGCGTGTTGTTCGATTTGGGTATGGCAATATTTGTGCTAGATTGAGTTGGTTTTACCAACATGTTTAAAATAATGACTAAAATAAATTGAGTCATTATCCATATGAGACGTGATTCAGTTGTAATAACGAAATATCGTGGTTAAATAACAAAATTTTGAGATCTAATTGCAAAACTAACTAATGAAAACGTTATCGTTTTGGTTAACCAGAGGTTCACCAAAATGTTGACATCCAAAAAATAAAAGGGCCAATCAGCAGCATGCTAACTGAACATTTTACTTGGATTTTTAAGTGGTCGGAGCAGGAGGGTTTGAACCCCCGGCATCTTGCTTCACAGTACGTTTTTTGTTGTAGTGGTTGAAATAGTCCAGCTTTATTCAACTTGTATATTTTATATTAAAAGGAAGGGGTTGAGTCTGTTCGACCCAACCCCTTCCTTTTACGAGGTGACAGGGAATGAGGACCCTGCCGGTAGGTATATTATGGCTTACGCTATTCAATCATCTTATCGGTTACCTGTGACCTATTCAGCAGATATTAGGATAAGATGCTCTCTCCAGTTTAAACTGAGCTTTAAGCAGGGGCTGGACCTTACGGCCCAACCCCATCTTTCACGAGGTGACAGGTAAGAGGGAACCTGTCCAGCAGGTGTATATTATGGCTAACGTTATTTCTTCATCTTACCTGTGACCATGCTACGGACAAGGGCGAATACGCTTTCTCCGGTGGTGCAGAGGTAGAGATGGATTACGATGAAGAGGACCATCAGGAATGCTGCTCCAGTGTGAACCAGAGAAACAAGATGCTTGCCGTCCATACCCATCAGTTCAGGGGGGATAACTTCAGGGATAAACAAAGCCAGCCCGGATACAATCAATGCAGGGAACAGTACAAAGAGTACGGACAAATAAGCAGTCTGCTGTAAGGGATTCAGACGCTTTGCAGGATCATGTCCGGCCGGGTTCTCTTGTCCGCTGTAAATACCCAGCATGTAGTATTTAGCCTGCGCAAAGCTTGCGGAAATGAAATCCGCACGCGGCAGATACTGCATGAACTGTCCGCTAAGGATCAGATAGAGCAAGTACAGAATCCAGAGTGCTACAAGCCCAAGAGCAAAGTATGCGTGGGTGGATTGCGCAGGCTCAAAACCCATGCCGATCCCGAAGTGCATGGCGAATCCACTCACAATCAGGATTGCAAACAGGATTGCGTTGATCCAGTGCCAGAGTCTGACAGTAAACGGGAACATGGTCACGGTTTCACCATGAACATGAGTAGCCTTTGAACCCATCATACGTAGTGCCGCATGAACTGCGATTAAAAGCAGCATGGCCACCAGAATCTGGACAAACTTAATATTCAGCCACGGGGTCTGGGTTACACCGAGGATGTACTTGTTTTCGAGCAGACGGGTATTCATGAAACCGAGTACGGAGTCAGCTTCGCCCACGGAAGCTTTGATAGCTTCTGCATTTTTGGTTTTTAATTCAGTGTCATCAAAGAGACCTTTATTAACCATTGCAAAGGCACGTTGTTCACTGCGGTATTTGTTGAGCTTGGTAGTCATGGCGGATGACTTGGAATGACAGCTCTCGCAGTTGACTTTGGTGTCTTTGACTTCCATGATTACGTGTACTTCAGTCCCCTCTTTTCCTTCGTGACAGGCTACACAGCTAACGGATTCAAAATGCTTTTCCTTATTGGGCAGAAACCAATGGCCCATCTTCTGGTCGAGCAGTTTTTTATCAGTAAGTTTCTGGTATCCGCGCAGGTCGGAATGGCACTTGAAGCAACGTTCGTTTGCCTCAACAACGCCTGATGCTATTTCTTCAGTCCTTTCCGGGAGATGGAAAGTATGGGCATCATGGCAGGATGCGCAGCTGAATTCCTTACCCTTCTTAGCGATGGCTTTGGTATGGTAGCTGCGGTCAACCTGTTCGTAGATATCCTTGAAGTAATTGCCGTGGCAGGACTGGCAGTCCATGGGCTTTTTGTTTTTGAATTTATGGGGCGCACTTGCAAAAGCGTCTTCAGTTGCACCTTCGTGACAACTTTGGCAGCTCTGCCCGCTATGTACTGAGTTACGGTAGTCCACCTCATCAACATGCAGCTGAAGAGTGCGGCCCCGGTCAGTTACCCATTTTGCGGTAATCCCAGCATCGCCATGGCAGGAGAAGCATTTCTGATTCTGCTTCAACGCACCTTGGCGCAACTGGGCGGCCTTTGAGTATAATTGCTCTGATTGGGCGGTTGTATCGCCCGCTGCATGGACTACTCCGGCCATAAACAAGCCAAGAGCCAAGACCAGGCAAACAGAAGCCTGTTTAATAAACATACGAAATTCCTCCTGATTAATTCTTAGGGAACCTGGTAATCAAAGTGGTGGCAGTTTTTGCAGTAGAACTCAGATTTACCGTGCTCTCTATGACAGGTGTCACAGGGGAGTTCCGTGGCCCAGTGCGGGGATTTATGCGGATTGGGTTCAAGTTTTTCAGTGCGTTTGGCAACATCTTCGGGAGTGCCGTGGCAGTTGGCGCAATTACGGGTATCCGGCGGTGCGGTGGGTGCTTTTACACCGTGGCAAAGTTCGCAGTTGGCACCGTTCTGGTGAACCTTTTTGTGGTAGCTTTTGACCGGAAGTTTGCCGAAGACGACATCGTCAATAATGTCGATGGTGAACTGCTTGGTCTTGTGCTGCTCCATATCAATTTGGGCAACACTTTTTTCTTTTTCAGCTTTATCCTGTGCGCGTAATGCGTTGGGCGCAAGGAAAATTCCCATTGCAAACAGAAGTATAATCGCCCCGAAGGCGACAGATGTTTTTTTTATCATAATATTGCCCTTCAGTATCTATAAATCAATTAGCTCGGCTCATTGCCGGCAACGCTGTTACCAGCGATACGTCCCATGACCAGGCAGTCGGTAATTGCACAACTACCCAAGCGACTTGCCCCGTGGGGGCCACCTGTTACTTCACCAGCGGCATAGAGGCCGTTGATGGGCTTGAAGTTCTGGGAATGAAGGACATGACCTTTTACGTCGATCTCGACTCCGCCCATGCAGTGGTGCACTTTAGGCCAGCCGCGAACAGCGTAGAAAGGAGCTTTAACAATAGGGGTTGCGGTGCTTAGAGGCTTGCCGAATTCAGGGTCGGATTTATCCGCAACATATTTATTGTAATTGTTGATGGTCTCGGTCAGCTTTGCTGCCGGAATATTGTAGAAATTAGCAAGCTGTTCAATAGTATCAAAAGCGTGAACAACCTTGTACTTGAGGCAACGGTCCAGGGTAGGACATGCTTCAGCACCCTTACTGTCTACGATGATGATCGGATAATCAGGGTTACCGTTTGCATCAAGCTTCTTGAGCATGGCATCGGCACGGGTTTTACGGTCTGCCAGTTCATTTACAAAGCGGGTTCCGGTGGAACGGTCAACCATTACACCGTAGCGGAATCCGGACTGGATGTTGAACATGGAGGCAACACCGAATCCCTTTTCGTCCGGAGAAGCCCATGGGCCGAGCTGGATGAGAGACATCTGTACGGGAACGGCACCGGCACGAAAGGCCGCACGCATGGCTTCGCCTGTTGCACCGAGTTGGTTGGTACTGTCGATCTCGCCGGCCAGACGGGGGTCCTGAGCAGCACGGAACTTAGCATCCTGACTAAAACCACCGGTAGCGAGAACAACGCCTTTGCGAGCGCGGAACATACGAACCTGTCCGCTTTCTTCATCCGGGAAACGGTAGCCGTCACGAGCACGGATGCCGACGATGCGTTCATCGTCGTTAACGATGAAGTCGAGCATTTTGCAACCGGTGTGGAGAACAACTCCTTCAGCGCGGGCAGTATCCACCAGCGGACGGACAATGCCGGAACCGGAAGCGTTGTGAGTCAGATATGTACGGGCTACGGAATGACCGCCGAGCCATGAAAGTTTGGGCTTGAACACAGCACCGCACTGGATAACGAAATTGTAGGCATCTATGGAGCCTTCGGCGATCGTTTTGGTTATTTCAACATGGTTGATGCCGCGACCGGCCTTGAGCATGTCTTTGACCATGGTATCGATGCTGTCTTTTACGCCTTCTTTCTTTTGCAGTTCACTGCCTGCCACCGCAAAAAGGCCGCCGTTGATACAGGAGTTGCCGCCCAGCACTCTCATTTTTTCAACGACCATAACATCAAGCCCTTTGCGGCGTGCTTCAATGGCTGCGGACAAAGCGGCAAAACCGCTGCCGATAACCAGCACATCAAATTCGCCGTCCCACTTGGTGGTCGGAAGCTCGGAACGAACTGAGGGGGCTTTCTCACTGGCAAGACTGCCGGTAGCACCGAAAAGGACAGCTCCAGCCGCCATGGCGCCTCCATTCATGAGCAGCTTACGACGGGACATCATAGCTGCTTTTCCTTTTGTACCCTTGGAATCAGGCATACACTTCATCTCCTTTAAAATTGTACTCTAATTTTCTGGCTACGGACGTTGTCACCACAGTTCCTCCAACTGGTTTATAAGGCGACATCTCCCGCTGGCCCGCTGGCAAGCTCCCTGAGGTCTTCGAAATCTGCTGATCCTAAAAAACGGCGTTGTTCCACGCCGGAGAAGAAAAGCAGAAAAGTCGGACTTCCATCCAACTTCAGATTCTTCTCAAAGTACGCGCCGTATGCGGGATTCAAAACCGCACAGGTCACGCGCTTTGCAGCAGATTGCGCAAAGTCCGCAAGGATCTGCATCTGCCTGCTTGAGATCAGGTCATCCGAAAGATACCCTACAACCAATAGCCCCATGCTCTCGTCGAGCAAGGAATTGTATTGGTCGGGAGTCAGCATTTTACATCTGTTAAGAGTCATGATTTACGCTCCTGCGTCCCGTTAGCAGTTCGCGTGCCACAATTTTAAAGTAGACATAAGTAGTTAATTTTAAAGAATTTATACTAAAGCAACATTACACCAAAAGCGTTTTAAACGTTTTGTTTGTTCTATATTTCACACAAAGTGTAATGTGTAATATTACACTTCTCTTTACACTTTTCGTTACACAAAACATGTAACAAACAATCCGAACAAGTCAAAGTGTAAAGATTAACGTTATGATTTACTCTCCAGCTATCCCTGCCCTATTCATCCACCGATAGAGAGTCGGGCGACTTATACCGAGAATTCGAGCGGCCCGGGCTTTCTTCCATTCTGCCTGCTCCAAAGCTTCAAGCACCTTTTGCTTATCAAAAGCATGCCGTTTGGAAGAAGGTCCAGATGATGCAACAGGAGTCGCAGCTTCATGCCGGACCTCTTGTTTTATATCTGAATTATCACAAAAGTAATTGAAATTATTTCTTAAATTCTGTGGCAGATGAATGAACTGCAAGACCTCATCAAGGCACAGGATTGCCGCATACTCAATGCAATGCCGCAGCTCACGGACGTTCCCCGGCCAATCGTATTTAACAAGAGCATCCATGAATTCCGGAGAGATGGCTTTTATGGAGCGTCCCAGTTCATTATTAAAGGTATTCATAAAACTTTCCGCCAGCAACGGAATATCTTCACGACGCTCTCTGAGCGGAGGAAGCTCAATCTGAAACACGTTGAGCCTGTAATATAAATCCTTACGAAAGGAACCGTCCTTAACCTTTTGCACCAGATCGGCGTTTGTGGCAGTAACCACGCGCACATCAGCCTTACGCGGCTTGGAGCTGCCAACGCGTTCATATTCCTTGTATTCCAAAAAACGCAACAGTTTCAGCTGAATGGATAGCGGCAGATCACCGATTTCATCAAGAAAGAGGGTTCCTCCTTCAGCCGCGGCAACACGTCCTTCAGAATCACGTGAAGCTCCGGTAAAGGCTCCGCGTACATGCCCGAACAATTCACTTTCCAGCAGGGATTCCGACAGAGCCGCGCAGTTCACCTTCACAATCCTTTTATCCGCCCTGACCCCGGTGTAATGCAATGCATCGGCAATCAATTCCTTACCGGTACCGGATTCCCCGGTAATCAGCACGGTTGTAGCAATGTCCGAAAGACTATGCACCAATGTAGCCACCCGTTTCATAGAGTCGCTTTGGCCGACCATATTGTTGAGCAGCCTGCGGTCTTCCAGCTGTTGTTCCAGAACCGCAAGACGGGTCATATCCTTGATAACCAACACGACACCGCCGAAGCTGTGTTCCCCTGTACGCAATGGTGCGGCATTAAGCTCCAGCTTACACTCTTTGCCGTCTGGTGTTTTTGTATTGACCCGGAAATGTGAAGTAAGCCGTCCCAGCTCCAATGTTTGCCGGATTACACTATTATATGGCCCAGCATTAAGTCCGAAACATTGCTCCAATGTCCGCCCTTTATAGTCGGCGAGAATTCCTCCGTAGAGGGAAAGAAAAGCCGAGTTAGCGGAAAGGATACTCATATCCTCAGCCACAGTAACAATTGCATCTGGAATACTGTTAAATGAATTTTCCAGATTCAAGCGCAAGCGGTAAAGTTCATTGGTACTTTTTTGGAGCTTCTGTTGAGCAGTTTCCAATGTAGTCCTAAGGATGCATTGAAGATCCTTATCACGCACTTCGTCAATGCGTTTTAACACGTCGGCTATATTTAATTGATTCGGGTCGGGGGTTTTCATGTCGGCTCTTAATTTGGTGTTCACTCTTTTCTATGAGAGCAAATAATTTGAGTCAAGAGTCAGGCACAGTTGATGCAAATGCTATTTCGTAAAAAACAAAGTGTAACATCTTACTGTAAAGTTATGATTCAAACAATTTCATATTAGGAATAAAAATGAAGACTCTCTTTGAAAAGTGTAAACTCGGTCCGCTGAATCTCAAAAACAGACTGGTCCGCAGTGCCACCTGGGAAAATATGACCACAGAGAACGGGCGCATGACTCCCCGGCTTTACGAGATATACAAAACTCTGGCTGAAAACGAAGTGGGGCTGATCATAACCGGGTACGCCAATGTGGTGGCTGAAGAGCAACCAAATCCGGGCATGATGGGCATTTATGATGATTTTTTCATAGACGATTATCGCAGACTGACTGACATAGTACACAAACACGGTTCTAAAATTATCCTTCAGATTGCCTATGGCGGCACCAAAACTACTTACAATGTGGGCGAGCGGACGATCTTCGCGCCTAGTAATGTCCCCGAGAGAAGCACTGGAACCTGTGGCACGCCCATGACTAAAGAGGATATTAGGTATATCGTTCAGGCTTTTGCCGATGCCGGGAGACGGGCCAAGCAATCCGGTTTTGACGGTGTTGAAATCCACGCCGCCCATACTTACCTGATCAACCAGTTTTTAAGCCCGTACTACAACACACGTACCGATAAGTACGGCGGTTCATTGGAAAACCGCATGCGTTTTCTCGTTGAAATATACGAGGCCATGCGCAAAGAAGTAGGTGCAGACTACCCGATTCTGGTTAAGCTCACCGCCAGTGAATTTTTCGAAGGCGGACTGAATTTTGATGAAACAAGGCTGATTAGTATTAAGTTGGAAAAGTTGGGCGTGGACGGTTTGGAAATATCCGGCAATATCCACGGCAAGGCGAAATCCATGGCCGGTGAATTTTTTGATGGCCATGAACTCAAAAAACAGGGCTACTTTGCCGAATATGGCGACATCATCAGCCGAGATGTTAATATTCCGGTCATTACCGTAGGCGGCTTGTCAGAACCGGATCATATCGAATCCATACTTAACGAAACGGAGATTAAACTCTTTGGCTTATCCCGCCCGCTACTGGCAGAACCTGATTTGTTTAAACGCTGGAAAGAGGGTGATACAAAACGGGCAAAATGCGTGCGTTGTTCCAAATGTCGGAATGAAGATGGGAATTATTGTGCCATATTTAAAGATAAATAGTGTTTTGATTTTGAAGCGAAATTTTTCCTACCAACCGAACAAGTAACACGTTCTTTGGCTCATGAGCTTACTCTGAGAGCTATGAAAAATGTTGACGTCTGTGTTGACCATGCACAAAAAAGGGTCTTCCTTTTTTTTGACCATTTAAAATAAAATAGCAAAGCAACCATGCTGTCTCTGCGCTGTTGGGGATATGGCGGGACATTAGTTGGAGAGTATTAAGGCAGCAGGGTAATCAGGGATGGCATTTGTCAGCCCGTACAAGCTCCACATTTGGTATGTACAAACCATGACTATTTCATCAGTATATTGCATCGGAAAAATCCTAGTGTTAATAACAGGTATTACTTAGAATAGGTAATTCATAGCTTGTTATCTTTTGATACGAATTTGATGGATGAGACACGAGGAGATGTGTATGCAGTTTTTGAAAGGTCCGATTCGGAAAAAAATCATCTTTATCGTGATATTAGCAACGCTTCCTGTTCTAGCTGCCTTGCTGATGCATGAGTTGAGGCAGCGGGAAGAAGATATTTCTGTCGCAAAACAAAAGGTACGGACATTTCTTCATGGATTCAGTGAAGTTCAGCGCACTACTACCAGCTCAACTAGAGCACTACTTCAAACCATTGCGGCTATGCCGGAAATCAAAAATAAGGATCCGGAGAAGTCTACGGTTATTTTGAAAACATTACTCAAAGCCAATCCAATATTTACCAATGTTTTTTTGTTGAATCTTGATGGTACCGTGGTTGCTTTGGGCAAGGGCAAGGATAAAGGATTTAATTTTTCGGACAGAAAGCAATTTAAAGACGCACTTTCTTCAGGGGAGTTTGCTGCCGGAGAATTCATTATCGGCAGGCAGACGAAGATTACAGCTTTTCCATTTGGTGTACCTGTGTTTAACGATGACGGAAAACCTACCGGAGTCATAATAGTGGGTACGAATCTGAACCATTACAAAGAATTGTTCAATAATTCAGACCTTCTTCCGGGTGCATTTTTTGGGCTGTGTGATCGTCAGGGAACACGGCTCTTGCGTATTCCTACTTCCAAGAAGATTCCAATAGGACGTCCCATTAAGGCTGAAGTCTTCAACGCTGCCCGGAATGCTGATGGGCCGGGTATGCTAGAAGCTCTTACCTCTGATCGCTTAATTCACATTGTTGCTTTTGAGCCTGTGCGCATGGCATCGAACAAGGCTCCGTACATGTATATGTTTATGGGGTTGCATAAAGATCTCGTAGTGGCTGATGCCAATGCGGAAATGATTAAGGGGGGAATATTGGGTGTCCTTTCCTTGTGTATTGCCCTTACCGTGACATGGTTCTTGGGATACTCTGCTATTGTTTCAGGAATCGAGAAGTTAACCAAGGCGACTACTTTGTTCGGTCGTGGAGATGATGTAATTAGCGGAGTGGATTATTCCGATGGTGAGATAGGTCAGCTTGGTCAGGCGTTCGACAATATGGCTGGACTTCTCCATAAACGAGAGAAAGAAGTGCGCTCATTGCAAAGCTATCTTTCAAATATTGTGGACTCTATGCCTTCAAATATAATCGGCGTGACCCCGGATGGTATTGTCACCCAGTGGAATGCCAAGGCTGAAGTTGATTTTGGTCTTTCCAAGAAGGATGTACTCGGAAAGAAAATTGAGCAGGTTGTCCCATATCTTGCTGGTGAAATGAAAAAAGTACGCACAGCAATAGATTCTCGTTCTGTGCAGGCTGAAACAAAGCACGTACGCAGAGTTAATGATAAGACAGTATACGAAGATATAACAGTTTATCCATTGATAGCAGATGGAGTACAGGGCGCGGTTATCCGTATTGATGACATTACCAACCGCGTCAATCTTGAGCAGGCACTTGTACAAACAGAGAAAATGATGTCTTTGGGCGGGTTGGCTGCAGGCATGGCTCATGAAATTAATAATCCATTGGCAGGGATTCTGGGAAGTGCATACAATGTGAGTAAGCGTCTGTTTTCGGATATGGACTCTAATAGACGTACAGCTCAAGAGTGCGGCATTGAGCTTGAGCAAGTTCATGAATATCTTGAAAAAAGAAAAATCCCAAAAATGATTGAAATTATAAAGGAAAGTGGTGAACGGGCTGCAAATATTGTCAGCAATATGCTCAGCTTTAGCCGTAAGAGCGGAAAGAGAATGGAGAAAGTTAATATTGCAAGTCTTATTGATAAAACGTTGGAGTTAGCCGCTAATGATTATGATCTTAAAAAACTTTATGATTTCAAGCAAATAAATGTTGTACGTGAATATGAGGACAATTTGCCTTTGGTAATGTGTGAAAGCAATGAATTACAGCAGGTTTTCCTTAACCTTTTCAGAAATGGTGCTGAAGCTATGAATGAAAAGAGTTATACAGATGGTAAACCCAGCTTCTGGTGCCGAATTTTATGTCAACATGGTCTAGTTGTTATTGAAATTGAGGACAATGGTCCCGGTATGGAAGAACACATTCAGTCGAGAATTTTTGAGCCTTTCTTCACTACTAAGGAAGTTGGCAAAGGAACCGGACTTGGGCTCTCAGTTTCATATTTTATAATTACCGAGCAGCACAATGGCAAAATGTTCGTTGAGTCTGTTGCTGGTGTAGGAACAAAATTTATAATCGAAATGCCAGTGGAAGGGGAAGCATAGTTCTTTAACCGGTGAATCAAGTTTTATTGTGAGTTTTATTTATCGGCTAGATCGCCGGGTGAGAAGAGGCGGGATTTGGGGAACAACTCCTAGAAGAGAAGATGTTAAAATTTTTATATATGGCAAGCGAATGAGGGAGCGTGTGATGCTTGTTTAAAAAAGAATGGGGAAGTGTCGGAAACTCCAACAATGGAACGTCACATCCGAACTGTAGGTGTCAGCTAATCGAATGTATTGTTTGGGAGTGGAGAACAATTTGGGAGCAAGTGAAGGAATTTGATGCTGAATATGAGTATATTCATGCTGTCGTTGCTGTATTCGGTGGGACAGCATATTGGCGAAAATATTATACGGCAGAAGAAAAAAGGACCAAAAGAAGGGGCTGGGACTGTGAGGATTCGGAGACAGAATTATTATCGGTTGACCGTCCCAGTTGGCCCTGCTTTTGGGAGATGATTCTGGGGCTCATGGGGTGGGGTGATTGTCTTTTATCGTACTAATTTCATTAGCGAAAGATACCGAACCGAAGTCCGGGGCTCTGGTTTTATTTAAACTCCGCCAACTCTCTCCTTAACCCTTGAACCTGTCTCACTTAGCAGTGATAATACTTGATCTAATAATGCGGGGACTTCTTCCCAGCGATTGCTTCGAGCGGTTTCCTCCAATTCTTTTGAGCTTCTGTAAAGTTTCTGTGCTCCGATACTGGAGGATACGCTTTTTAAATTATGAATTGTCCTGATAAAGGATTCGTGCTTCCTAGCAGCGAACAGGGAGGTCAACTTCTTTCCGTCGCCGGTGTGATCGATCAAGAATTTATTCAAAATAATATTTAAAATGTCTTCATCCCCATCGATCAGAGCTAATGCCTGATCGAGATCGAGGATGTTTTCTTCAGAAGGGATGTTGCTTTTTTCTGGGATCTTGTTTGGCGTTATATTTATATTGCTCAGCCAGCGGCTTAGAACTCCATGTAGTTCTTTGACGATAATCGGCTTTGTGATGTAATCATCCATCCCCGCCCGTAATCCTTTTTTCTTGTCTCCGTCCATGGCTTGCGCTGTCATGCCTATAATTGGAAGATTATTACGGTCCGGCAGTTCTCGTATTTGTCTGGTCGCTTCAAGACCATCCATTACCGGCATTTGAACATCCATGAAAACAAAACTGTATTCATTCGTCTTGACGGCATTTACAGCTTCCTGCCCATTCTCGGCAAGATCGATTACCATTCCCAATTTTTTCAGGTATTCACTAGTGATAAGCTGATTTATTGAATTGTCCTCTACCAAAAGGACCTTTGTATTTTCCAGTATTGCCAAGGATGGAGATATGGCAGATTTATCTCTGTCACTTTTTATCTCTTCCCCATACAAAGTGGACCTGATGCAATCGGAAAGATTGGATTCCAGTATCGGCTTCATAAGGTAACAGTCCGGCAGAACATTCAAGGCAGCTTCCTGGATTTCTTGAATCCCGGAAGCTGTTTCCATAAGAATAAACGGCTGCTTAGCCGTGACATCCAGCCCCCTGATCTGATGCAGCAGATCCATTCCGCTCATGCCCGGCATTCTGTTGTCGGCAAAAACGATATCATAAGGGGTTTGAAGCATGCTGTTTTTGACACACAGGCCGAGGGCTTCCTGCGCAGAACCCGCACATTCCACAATGAATTCTTGATATTCCAGACTTGTTTGCAATATCTGCATGACAGTTGAATTGTCATCCACGATTAATGCCGTCTTATCGGTTCCAAGAGGAGAACTATCGGTTTGTTCTATAGAATGCGGGAGTTTAAAATCAATTGAAAAGGAAAATGTGCTACCCCTGTCTGTCTGGCTGGATACTCTTATTTCCCCGCCCATTAGTTCAACTAGATGCTTGCATATGGAAAGACCGAGTCCGGTTCCTCCGTATTGTCTGGTGATGCTTTCATCCGCCTGTACAAAAGAATCGAAAATAGAATTAGCCTGCTCAGGTGGCATGCCTATCCCTGTGTCTGAAACAGAGAAATCGAGGCGAGCCTCCCCGGATCGCTGTTGGGTGTTGTTTATGTGGATAATTATTTCGCCATCGGAAGTGAATTTGGCCGCGTTATTGATCAGGTTGGTAAGTATTTGCCCAAGTCTCAAAGAATCGCCGATAAGATTATCAGGAACATCTTTTTCTACATGGAAAATCATTTCAACTTTCGAACTACACTGGCTGCGTGTAACATCCGAAACAAGTGAAAGTGTATCCTGCAAGCTGAATTCGGAATGTTCTACTTCCATCATTCCGGCTTCAATTTTTGAAAAATCCAGAATGTCATTGATGACCCGCAGCAGTATTCTGCCGGAAGATTTTATTTTGCCGACAAAATCAGTTGTCTGGGTCCAAGAGTCGGCGTGCATGGCCAGATCGCTCAAACCGATTATGCCATTTAGCGGAGTGCGGATTTCATGGCTCATACGGGCTAGAAAATCACTTTTGGCTTGTGTTGCCGATTCAGCCTCTTCCTTAGCTTGAATCAGCTCTTCCTGCATGGCCATTCTTTTGGTTATGTCTTCGGCAACTCCGCTAACAAGCATGTTGTCCAGATCAAATTTAGCTGAAACCTCCAGATAAGTGGACCGACCGTTTTTATCCTGAATCTTAATCGCATGGTTGGAAAGACCAGTACCGCTTTGCAGCAATGATAAAATTTTATTACGGTCTTCTTCATTGGTATAGCAATCCTTGATATTAAAATATTTAATCAATTCCTGATCGTTCTCGTACCCCATGATTGATGCCATACGTTTGTTGGCATTGAGTATTGATCCATCTTCTATGGAAGCTACAAAAATTCCCACTTGGGCGTTGTTAAAAATATCTTTGTATTTTTTTTCGTTAAGGGTCAGTTCCAGCTCTTTTTTGTTCAGGGAAGTAACCAGCTCATTATAACTACTGATGAGTTCGCCCATTTCATCGTCTTCAGTCCATTCAATGGTACGGATCTGTCCTTCACTGCGAGCGCTATGAATTGAGTGAGCCAATACTTCCATCGGCTTGCCGACAAATTTTCTGATCGTATATAAAATACCGGCAGAAATTCCCGCAACAAGCAGAAATAGTAGGATAGCCCCCCTCCCTGCCTGTACCCAAAGAAGCTCTTTGAGCCTCTTCTTGCTCATTCCCAGAGTCAAGGAACCTAGCTTGTGTATCTTTCCGGTCGGCCCGGGGTAAGTAATATCAACAGTAAGCTGAAGCCCGTTCTGTGAATCTGGTGCATGACCGCCGGAGGCAAGAATTTTTCCATGCGCGTCTTTAATAACAGCAGTGCTGAAATCAGAATCAACCTTCAGGATGCGAATACTGCGATTTATAACCTGATCATTGTAGTTCCATATTGCCGGGGCGAGAACTTCCGCCTGTAATACAGCGTAGTCATGAAGTTTTTTGTTAATTTCTTCATCTAGGGTGTGATATCTTAAATAGGCAAACACTGCAGACATGGACAATGAGCACAGCACGATTACAGGAATCAGCTTGATTAAGATTTTTCCCTTTAATGACTGCTTAAACATAAATGAAACTCAGGTCCTTATACTAAATTTTAAAGAACACTATTATTGGTAACGCGCATGAATTGCATCGTATGTCCCGTCTTCATGCATTTCGCCAAGTTTTTCATCAAAAAGAGTGCGTATTTTTTCAGCATCTGGGGATTTCCTGCTTATACATAAATGAAACTTCGACGTCTCATTATCTTCTGCTTTAAATATTTTAAATTTTCCCTCAAGTCCTTTCTTTTTTACATAATACAGATAATTTTCTTTAACTTGAGGGATAACATCAACACGCCCGTCAAGCAGCTTACGCATCAATAGTTCTTCGGAAGAAGATAGATCAACCGTCACTCCAAGCCCCTCCCATTGCTCGCTTATATAGTTGCCTTTTACATTTCCGACCGCAAGCTTCTCCTCCGCAATCACAAATTTATTCACGACAGGCTTTCCTGTATAATCACTTCTGACAACATAGATATCTGTCATACTGCTAATGGGTTTTGTCCAGAGAATTTCATGTTCACGTTCAGCCTTGTAACTGCAACTCAAGGCGGCAAAAGCCCTGCCTTCTGCTGTCATTTTGTATGCTCTTGCCCAAGGATAAAAAGTAAAATTTGTCTTATAACCAGCCCTGCTTAAAGCCTCTTTCACTACTTCCAAATCAAATCCGCGTAATCCGTCTTCCGGGGTTGCTAATTCATAGGGTGGATAATTACAGGCAACAATTTCAAGAACTGGCGGCTCGGCATAGGAGGTTGAAACACCCAGCAGGTTAGCAGCCCCGATGAGCAAATAGATAATGATTCTATGCAACATTTTATCTCCTTATTTTTTAACCACTTGTTCTATATTGATGCCCTGATTTAATTTGCTTTTAAAAAGTTTGTATGTTTTCGAAAGCATGTTTTCGTCTTCATCTTTTATGGCTTGAAGCATGGCTAAGCACAGAGTGCTGCTTGAATAACAGCCCATGGTTTTGCACAGCCCTTTGAATTGATGAGCGTAACGGCGGGCCTCAACATAGTCCCTGCGGGAAATTGCCTTTTCCAGCCGCTCCAGTCTGCCGGGAGCTTCTTCTACAAAAATATTCCACAAGGTCATGTATATTTTTTCATCCCCACCCATGACTTCAATTGCCTGCTGTCTGGCAAGCAGCTCAACATGACTGGCAGCAACTGGGGATTCAGAGGGGGCAACACAGCCGCTAAAAACATCGCTAAGAACTTGATCAATGGCTTCCTTACGGACTGGCTTAGGGAGAAAAGCATTCATCCCGACATCAAAACACTCCTTCCGCACGTCGTCAGGCAGATAGGCTGTCATGCCAATGACTGGTGTTTCCCTGTTCGGATTATCCGGGTAAGCCCCACGTATTGCACGAACAACATCAATTCCGCTCATATCAGGCAGTTCAATATCCATGATAATAACTGAGAATATTTCGTTTAAAGATATTTCAAGAGCCGAAGAGCCGTCAGTGGCAACCCGCACCTGTGTATGGCCCAATTTCGACAATTGATACGTGATGACATCAACGTTTATCGCTGTGTCTTCTACCAACAAGATATTCAAATTATGCTCCGCTGAAAGTTTTGCGTGAATTGGTTTGTAGCAAAATAATCAAGTAGTTCCCATACAGAACTATATATAAGGAGTTATTTTTTTAGTTCCAGACCATGCTTACGCAAAAGTTGATAGAGTCTGGAGCGAGATATTCCCGCTATTTTACATGCTTTTGAGGCTTTTCCGCTTGAATGGGAGACCAGTTTTGCAATATAGCGAAATTCAATTTTATCTAATTCCGCTTGCCGGAACTCCTTCAGGCTGGAAAGCATTCCATCTGATTCCGGCTCTGCTAAGTCCAGTGGGTTTCTAGGTGTTCCATCCAGAGTACTTTGGATATAGCGAACTTTGAACTCCATGGGAAGGTGATGAGGGGACAATGTGGAATCCCCGCCTGCATTGGCAATGGAAACATAAATAATATTGATAAGTTCCCGCACATTACCCGGCCAGTCACAGGTCGCCAGAGCTTCCAAAAAATCTGGAGTTACGGTCTTAATTTCAAGCTGATTTTCATGGCAGATCTTATAGACATAGTGGCGGGTAAGCTTGGCAATATCACCTTGGCGTGTTTTAAGCGCAGGAACCTGAATAATAAAAGTCGCCAACCGAAAATAAAGATCACTGCGGAACTCACCGGCCTCGACCATTTTTTCAAGATTGCGATTTGTTGCGGCAACAAAACGGCAGTCCACCTCCTGTTCCCTGGCAGCTCCTACCGGCCTGAATTTCTTTTCCTGAATAACCCGCAGCAGGGAACGCTGTAAGGTAAGATCAAGGTCGCCTATTTCATCCAAAAATACCGTACCCTTATCAGCTTGGGTAATAAGTCCTTTGTTCTTTTGGCGAGCATCGGTAAAAGCTCCTTTTTCATGACCGAAGAGCACGGACTCAGCAAGGGTTTCCGGGATATTTGTGCAGTCAATTATCACGAAAGGTTGTTTTTTTCTTGGACTGTTGGCGTGAATGGACCTTGCTATCAGTTCCTTTCCAGTTCCGGTCTCGCCTGTAATCAGGACATTACCTATGCTCTTTGCTGCAAGGGAGATGGATGTAAGACAGCTGTTAAGTTCGGGAGAACTGCCGATAATCCCGGCACGGTCAAAGGAATTGTCCAAAAAGGACCTGCCTATATTTTTCCTAAACTGGATTACCCGGTCCAGTATGAGCTGAACGGTTTTGTATGCCAGTGGTTTTTCCAGATAATACCAGGCCCCGTTGCGCAGGGCCAATTCTGCCCCATCCGGATCACTCTCGCTTGTTATAATTATTACTTCGGGAGAGGATTGAGTTTTTTTGAATGCGCTGATCCCTTTTAACCCGTTGACATCAGGAAGATTTACATCAAGGAAGACCACATCGAATTCATCTGTTCTGCAAGCCTCAATCCCGGCTTGAAAAGAATTTTCCGAATCACTTTCGTAGCCCAATTTGTCAGCATAAAGCTCAAGCTGCTTACAAAGGATCGGATCATCATCAACAATTAAAATTTCAGCCATGTAATGTTCCTGTCTACTTTTATTACATAATAAAAATTTGTAAATTTGAAGACTTACTAGTTTATATTTAAATATATGACAGTTGTGCACTTATATTACACAGAGTGCAACTTTACTGGACTATCTTAATAAGTGCCAGATTTTTTATAAAACAAAAAAATACGTAATTTAAGCCATTTAATATGTCTATTGAGCAGACAGCCTCTTTGGCATGCAGTGTGTAATAGCTTCATCAACTTTTTGTAAGGAAGGAGAGGAGATGCTCAACAGGTCATTGTTCGGAAACGGTAAAATAAATCAAAAGCCCCAAGGTTCAATTTTCAGATCCAGCAATTCGTTGACTCTCGCCCCCGGGGCCAAGGTCAATGTGGAAATGCTTGGTACTGGGGAGCGTCTTTGGGGGGAAATTTTTGGCTGCAAAAACGGGGAATTGATATGTATTTGGCTCCCACAAATAGTCAAATACAAACGTCAGTTCATGGTGGAAAACCAACTGGCTATACGTGTGGGAAATGCCGGGTGTTACCTGTGTGGTTTCCGTACGACTATTTCTCATATGATTGAGGATCCCTATCCCCTCCTTTTCCTTAACTTTCCAGATAAATATGAACAAGTGAATCTTCGCAGGTCGAATCGTTTTGACTGTTTTCTACCTTCAACCCTGTATATTGAAGGAAACGAGCTTTCCGGGGCGGTAGTCAATATTTCTCAGGGCGGAGCCAAGGTCATAGTTGATATGGAACAAAGTGATACTTTACCGAAGCTTACAAAAGATATGGAAATTTTTTTACGATTTGATGCTCCTGACGTTGGCGAAGTGTACGCTCGATGTATTGTGAAAAAAACGATGGGTAATTTTCGAAAGGCAGGTCTAGGCATATGTTTTGAGGAAGTTATAGGTGACGGTACGAACATAGTTAAAAATTATATCTCTAAATTGAAACAATTCTCTTTGGTAAAATAAAATGACCGAATCACGACTCCCCTCTGACACTACCGATTCTGAATCCAAGAAGGCCCAATCTCAATTATCCGTTCCTGTCTATGTTGCGCGTCAGCCTGTTTTCGATAGGCAGGAGTCCATATGGGGGTACGAACTACTCTACCGGGCAAATGTAAAGGACTCCACATGGGAAGAATCTGCCAATGTAGCTACATCAAAGGTTATATCGGACGGAATTTTTTTAGCCTTAAGCTCCATCCCCGATTCCAACAAGGTTCTCATCAACTTTCCAAAATATATGCTTTTGAATGGCTCAGCCAAGGCTTTATCTCCAGGGGTTTGTATTCCTGAAATACTGGAAGATGTGGAGGCTACTCCCAAAGTCATTGCTGCCGTCAAAGAACTGAAAGAACTAGGGTACACTATTGCTGTAGATGATTTTACCGGTCAGAAGGAACTTGAGCCATACTTCGAGATCGCTGACATCCTGAAGGTTGACATGCTAGGCATGTCTTTTGCGGAAATTATCAAAATAACTCAAAGGCTAAAACCGTATAAATTTAAATTGTTGGGTGAAAAGATAGAGGATCGGAAGACATACGAGCTTGCTAAATCATTAGGATACGATCTTTTTCAAGGTTATTTCTTCGCCAAACCGGAAATTGTCGAAGGGAGTAAAATTGCAAGCAATGGTTTGACAAAGCTAAAACTTCTCAAAGAGTTTGCAGACCCTGAGTATCAAGTTAAAGATCTTGCAAAAACCATCTCTTTTGATGTCGGCCTGAGCCACAGGCTTCTTCGCTACATATCTACAGTCTCGCGAGAATCAAAAATAACTTCCCTAGCTCACGCTGTCACTATTATGGGCGGAAATCCACTAAAGCAGTGGTTGATGATCACCATGTTAGCAGATGGCAGCGAAGGAGACAGAGGCAAAGAACTAATCTTTCAGGCGGCGCGGCGTGGTAAATTCATGGAGCTTATATCCGGGCGTATTAAGAATGTTCGCATCCACAGGGACTCTCTGTTTCTACTTGGATTGTTTTCAAACCTCGATGCACTCCTCAACCAGCCCATGCACGAGGTACTCAAGAATCTTCCCTTGGATGATGAGTTGTCGTGTGCATTGCGTGGGGAAGAGAATCCGTTGCGTGGTTTTGTTGAATTGCTGGAAAGTATTGAACTCGGTGACTGGCGGAAGGTGGATGCTGTTTTGGAAGTGCTCGAGGTTTCCCAGCCTGCTGCGGCAAAGGCCTTTGCAGCAGCAGGGCTTTGGGCGCATGAAATTATATCTCATAGCGGCGAAAAAAGTTATTAATATAAATTGACTAAAGGAATATCATTATGACTAAGAAGCCTTTGCGGTTTGTGTTAATAACATTCGCCCTTGCGGCTGCGGTTGCTTCTCTTTCTACATATGTGGCGTGGGTTGGTGATGCAAAAAGCGAAAAAGATTCGGTTCAAACCGTATTGAATCTTCTCTGTATCAAAGTTGAAGGAATGACCATCAACGGTAATGTCATGGGTGCTGTCAATATGCTTGGTATCTATAACGATACCATTAAACGGCAAGCCCGAGGGGAACTGCCTCCAAATGCTCCTGAAACCGTGAATCTGCTTAGAACTATTGTTATTAAATTTAATGCCAGCAATGCTTTCATAATGAACAAGAAGGGCGTCATTACCGCCTATTACACCTCCTCTGACAAATCCGGATTGGGTAAAAATTTAAGTTTCAGGCCATATTTTAAACAGGCTATCCTTGGGATACCCAATGTATACGCTGCACTTGGCTCAAATTCCGGAAAACGTGGATTATATTTTGCCGCTCCAGTCTATTCAGAAACCGGGAAAGCATATCCCAAGGATATAATAGGCCTTATAGCCGTTAAACTTGGTGTGCACCGCTTAGATTCTTTACTCAACGACCTTGATCATCCGGCCATGCTTCTTTCTCCTCAGGGAGTGGTTTTTGCTTCAAATGTTCCTGATTGGATGTTTCAAGTGCGGGGGCCTATTACACCGGAAAAAGAAAATCGGATTAAAAGTTACAAGCAATTCGGAAAAAAATTTGAAAATACTGATCTAGATCCTTTGCCTTTTGGGGTTGATACCGAAAGGGTTTATTTTGGTGGTGAGTGGCGGAGATTGAGCAAAAAGGAAATTGACTGGAAAGATCCTCTAGGTGAGTGGCAGCTCGTCATGCTCAATAATCACGGCATGAATTCTTTTTTCAAGACAGCAGCAATGTATGGAGGCGGGTCTTTTTTGATCAGCTGTCTTATCGGTGTTGCTTTGTTTTTCAAGCTGGCAGACGATCGCAACCGCAGGTTGGCTGCGCACAAACTGTCTAAGGTCAACACCAGATTACTTGAAAGGACGAAGCGTTACAGAACTATTTTCAAAAACTCACCAATAGGGTTGATTCATTTTGATGAGCAGGGGACCATCGTCAACTGCAACGACTTCTTTTTAAAATTAATGGGAACTACCCGCAAAGAAACTATCGGATTTGATGGAGCCAGCAGATATAAAAAAGAAGTCAGATTTGCTTTAATCGAAGCCTGTAAGGGCAATAGTAATGAGTTCGAAGGGGAATACACCTCGCCTATTTCTGGGAAAAAAATCCCCGTACGTATGATGTTCAATGCTATTTTTCCGGGCTCACCTGAATCAGAGGTAATTGCTACTGTTGAAGATATTACAGAACGTTTTAGGGTAGAAGCTGCCTTACATGCAGCCATAGATTCAGCGGAGGAGAATGCCAGAGCAAAAAGCAATTTTCTTGCAAATATGAGTCATGAGATCCGTACGCCCATGAATGCTATCCTCGGCCTCTCCCAATTGACCCTTGACCGAGATCTAGGCGAAATAGAGCGTAGTTATGTGCAAAAAACACAGAAGGCTGCTGAATCATTGCTAAGTATCATCAATGATATCCTTGATTTTTCAAAAATAGAAGAAGGTAAACTGGTTGTTGAGAATATTGAATTTAGGTTGGACGACGTTTTAAAACAGGTGGCGGACATAACCTGCTTGAAGGCGGAAGAAAAGGGTTTGGAAATTCTGTTTCGTGTACCCCCGAATGTCCCTACCAGACTTAAGGGGGACCCTGTAAGAATTGGACAGATCATAACAAATTACCTCAACAACGCAATCAAGTTCACCAACGAAGGCGAGATAGAACTCGCAATAGAAGTTCTTGGCAGCACCCCCACAGGTGTCCACTTGCGGTTTTGCGTGACTGACACTGGAGTCGGGCTGAATAAACAAGAAATAAAAAAAATGTTTCAATCCTTTTCTCAGGCGGATGATTCTACGACCCGAGAATTCGGAGGAACAGGATTGGGTTTGGCTATCTGTAAACAATTGTCCGAACTGATGAACGGAACTGTTGGAGTGGAAAGTTCACCGGGAGAAGGAAGTACCTTTTGGTTTACGGTTATGCTGGAAACATCAGAAGAGAAAGAGCAGAAGCTGGACTTCTTTGCTGATCTGAAAAATATGCTGTGTCTAGTGGTTGATGACAATGAAACATCATTAGATATTTTGGAAAATATCCTGACTTCCATGTCTTTTAAAGTCAAAACCGCAAATTCGGCTTTGGAAGGAATTGAAAAGCTCAGGTTGGCGGAAGCGGAAGGCAACCCCTTTGGACTTGTATTGATGGACTGGCGTATGCCCGAAATAGACGGAATTGAAGCGTCCAGAATGATAAACTCCGACAGATCTCTCTCTCACGTTCCTAATATTCTCATGGTTACTGCTTTTGGAAAAGAGCAGGCACTGGAAGAGGCTTGCGAGGCAGGTATAGATGCAATTATTCCCAAGCCGGTCAACAATTCTTTTTTGTTGGACTCCATTCTAGGTATTTTTAGTAATCAAAAGAATATGCATGATGCCGGTATCTGTGAAGATGCGGTTAAAAATAAAGAAGTTGTAAACATCAAGGGAGCCAAAGTTCTGCTTGTAGAAGATAACGAAATAAACCAGCTGATCGCAGTCAAAGCGCTTGAGAGCTTTGAGGTCTGTGCCAGTATTGCAAATAACGGGGCCGAGGCCCTAGAGTTACTTGAGCATAATACATACGATCTGGTCCTGATGGACGTCCAAATGCCCGTTATGGATGGTTTTGAATGTACCCGTCGAATCAGAAATAGGGGTTATGGAAAATCAGACCTTTCAGTTGTGGCAATGACAGCCAATGCCATGCAAGGTGACCGTGAAAAATGTTTCGAATCCGGAATGAATGATTTTTTACCCAAGCCGGTTACCAAGGAAGACTTGTTAAGTATGCTTGTTAAGTGGATCAGTCCTGTTAGCCCTGACGATGATGTTGAGCAACTTTTTGAAACAGATCCTGACCCTGTATTGGCAACCGATAATGCCACGGCTCAGTGTCTAAACAGGAAGATAGGTCTGGCAAGGGTCGATGGCTGCGAAAAAACTTATATGACGATTCTGGAGTCGTTTAAATCTGCGAACAGTCAAGTTCCAGATGAAATCAAAACAGCAATAAATAATAAGGATTTCGAGACTGCAAACCGTATTGTTCATACTATAAAAGGTGTTTCAGCTAATATTGGCGCGGAGATTCTTCATATCAACGCTGCAGAACTGGAATCAGCCATCAAGGAAAATAATGATTCATGTCCGGTTGTCTTGCAGGATAATTTCTGCCGTGCCCTGTGGGATGTTTTTTCAGTAATTTCAAGGTTGGACAAAGATGCTACTTTGCAAAATACGGATGTGAAGCCATTGGAAAATAATGAAAATCTTATTTCTCTTTTTCGGGAAGCTGTAAGTAGTCTTGATACAGATTTAGGTAGGTCAATGGATATTTTTGAGCAATTGGCCCCCATGATTGAAACACAGGATTGTGTCATTCACATGTCTAGACTTGAAGCCCACCTTAGACGTTTTGAGCTTGAAGATGTTCGCGCTAGGGCTTTTGTCATTATGGATATTCTTGGCAGTAATAATTAAGAAATGGCGGTGTAGCTATGGACGTAAATAAATCGAGACCCAAAGTTCTTATTGTTGATGATGCACCTGAGAATATTCATGTCTTGCTCAAAGCTTTAAAACAAGATTATGCCGTGATAGCAGCAACAAGCGGCGAGAAAGCCTTGGAGGTTGCTTTTTCAGACATTCCTCCTCAGATAATCCTGCTCGATATTATAATGCCGGGGATAGACGGATATGAAGTATGCCGCCGCCTAAAGAATAGCCCGAAGACTGCTGATATACCGATAATTTTCGTAACTGCTCTGGAAGACGCGGTTGACGAAACCAAAGGTTTGTCCCTTGGTGCTATTGATTACATAACAAAGCCCTTTAATCCAAACATTGTCCGGGCACGAGTTGGAAATCATCTGCAGCTGGTTGAAGCAATGCGTATAAAGGATGATGTTGACCGTATGATGCGTCATGATCTGAAAAATCCTTTAAGTGTTGTCATAACAAACCCTTGCATCATTAAATTATCCAAAGAGATAGGTGAAATCGAAAGTTCTATGCTCGATGATATAGAACTAGCCGGGTATACCATGCTGAATATGATCAATTCGTCACTTGATCTATTTAAAATCGAAAAAGGGAGCTATCGGCCGGAACTTATTTCCTTCAATATTATCGAAAAGTTACAGTTGATAGATAGACAGCTGAGTCCACTGGCTGAGGCCATGGATATAAAAATCAAATTTTCTCTTGATGAGAACAAACTGAATAAGTCCTCATTTTGTTATGTAATAGGAGTTGAACTCCTTTTTTACGCAGCTATTTCAAATTTGACTAAAAATGCCCTTGAAGCTTCCCCGGAAGGGGCGGAAGTGCGCATTGCCATTAAATCTTCAGAAGTATGTGAATTGGAAATTCATAATAAGGGAATGGTTCCAGAACAATTGCAGAACAATTTTTTTGATAAATACGTAACGTCAGGGAAGGAAGGTGGTACTGGGCTTGGCACTTATTCAGCAAAGCTCTTTATTGAAGCTATGGGAGGGAGTATTAACATGAATACATCTGAAAACACAGGGACATCTGTTGTAGTAAAAATACCGATGGACCGCTGCTCGAATAAGGAGAGTACTAATAATGCCAGTGGATTATAAAATGGGAATTTTGGTTGTAGATGATCTGCAGCCCATAAGACAAGCTCTTGGACATATTTTAAGATCTTTCGGGTTCAAGAATATCGCATACGCTTCTAACGGGAAACAAGCCATGGGGGTACTGGAAGAGAGAGAAATCAGCCTGGTGCTTCTTGATTGGAATATGCCAGCCATGACTGGAATTGAGTTTATAAAAAATTTCAGGGCGACAGAAGGATACGAGGACGTTCCTGTCATTATGGTAACTGCTGAAAATGAAAAAACAAAAGTTTACGAGGCAGCTCAGTCTGGAGTAACCGGTTACCTGCTCAAACCCTTTACGCCTAATTCTGTACGGGAAAAAATATCAGCTGCTATTGGTGAGAAATTGTAATTTTAAATAAATTGCCGCAGTTATGGAATAGTGCACAAAATCTTGAATCTAGTTTGTCTTATGGATCGTAAAAATTTTTGTACAAACTATTTTCGCTAACATAGGGGCAACAATGGGGCTCTCCCCGACTGGTTCCCCAAAAGAAAAAGGACTCACGTTTTGTTAACGTAAGTCCTTGTACTTTCTGGTAGGCATGAGCAGCTTTGAACTGCTGCCCTCTTGCGTGTCAAGCCGGAGGAAGTGTCTGTATGTGTTGAAATTATTGACTAAATTTTGTGTATCGGGAACCAAAAGTGGTGATTCTCCGGGATTTGCGGGAGTGATCGGTTCCCCGGATGGGGAACGGAGGGGCTCCTGAGTTGGGGGTAGGAATTGATGGATTTGGTTTACCCCGTCACTTTAAGAACAGATCGTAGAGGATTTAAAAGCAGGCCTTTTTCCCTGATGTTTTCTTTTTGGGCAAAAAAGAGTGTTTTCGGGGCAGAATGCCTGCCTCGTCTTTCTTATGATCAATAAGTTTTAAGCGAGGAGGGCCAGCCACAGCTGTGGGAATCATGTAAATTATTTATGAGGAGATGAACGATGAGTACCAACCGGACAATACGCAATACATTCACCGGCGATCATGTCTTGGAATATGATCAAAAATCCAAGCGGGCCAACTGGCTGGATCCTAACATAGTTTTCGGACTGGCCTATCCATATGTGAAGCCGGGGCAGACCATTCTGGATGTGGGTATTGGGACAGGGCTTTCTTCAGTCCTGTTCCATAAGGCAGGGCTTCAGGTACTTGGGATGGATTTTTCCAGCGAGATGCTTGCTATGTGCCGGGGCAAAGGATTCGCCAAAGAGCTTATTGAGCACGATGTATCTGTCGCTCCCTATCCGTTGGGCGACAAAACTGTGGACCACGCTGTCAGCACCGGGGTCATGCATATATTTGATGACTTGAATGTAATCTTCAGCGAGGTTTGCCGTGTAATGCGAGTGGGAGGGGTTTTTACCTTTGTGGTTGCTGATCCGATAGCCCAGGGCGTTAAGGAACAGTCCATGGGCGGCTGCAAGGCACACAAAGGCAAGGCCAATTTTTATAACCATTCAGAACCCTCTATGGTTGAACTTTATGATAGATGCGGTTTCGAGTTAATTAACTCACTGCGCTTCGTATCCTCCGCCATCGGCAAAAGGGAAATGAGCTATAGGGCATGCGTGGTACAAAAGCTTTAGCTATCTTTTTTCTTCTTGCAGCCAAATATAATTACCCAAACGTCTTGACAGTTAAGCCTCTTAACTATATTTCTACATAAATGATAACCAATTTCATTTATAGTGATTCAGGAGTATAGCGATGGCAGCCAAATCAATTATGCCTATAGCTCAGTCTTGTTGGGATATATATGAGGCTTCGCGGGTAAGTGCGGTTCGCGGGTTTGACCTTTTGAACTGCGGGCAGTGCGGGGTGAATCCTCTCTGGAGAGAACTTGAATTAAGGCCGGGGCTTAGGGTCAGCAGTTTTGAAGCCGACCTTAAGGAAGGCATTTCATTCCGCTTTCAGAAAAAAAATACGGACATTGATTTCGGCTTTTTTCTGGAGGGATCTATTTCAAATGAGTTGCAGGAATCATCTCTGGGGCCGATTCGTGTTGATAATTTTGCGGGCAAAGCCGGGATTGGATCCCTGCACGAGGTTTCCGGTGTTGTAAAGGCCACAGCGGGAGGGAAGGCGAGGGTTGTACATTTGCATATAGAACCGGAGCAGCTGCATGAGTTGTTGTTTGCTGATATGGACGTGATTCACAATGATCTAAAGAGGGTGCTTGAGAATGGTTCCGGGCAGGACATGATGCTGCAAAATTCCATGGATCCTGCTGTGCAGGCTGCTGCAAACGAGTTGTTTTGCAGTCTGGGATCGGGCAATTGCAGCAGAATTTTTCTTGAAGGAAAGGCTCTTGAATTGATCGGCCTACAGGTCATGAAGAATGATGCGAGCTGCCGGAGTCGGACCGCAGTACTGACTCCACGTGAGATTGAACAGATTAAGGCAATTCATGAAGAGCTGATCCTGAATTATGAATCTCCGCCAAGTATGACTGAATTTTCACGAAACCATATGCTGGGTGTCAGCAAAATACAGGCTGGTTTTCAGGAAATTTACGGCATGACTGTGTTTGCATATCTGAAAGAATACAAGTTGCGTAAGGCGAAACTTATGTTTGATGACGGCGACATGAACGTCAGCGAGGTTGCATGGGAATTGGGTTATACCAATATCAGCCATTTCAGCGCAGCCTTTAAAAAAAGATACGGAGTGTTGCCAAAGAAGTATTTAAGCTCCATTAGAGGTAAGAGAAAATATTGTATTAATTGATGTTTTTTATTACAAAGGGAATTGGTTTTTTCTTTTGCCTTGAGGCCTGTGTTTTCGCAAACACAGGTCTTTTTATTTGTTGATGCCAGATAATAAAATTTGCCCGGCCAGAGCGGGCCGCTCATAAAATATAAGCTCTGTATACATATATACGGGATTGGGAGTTCAGGAGCTTGCTTTCAGGGTTTTCGGGTATTTTTTGTTTTTCCCAGAGTAGTTTTGCCAGCTATCCCCGGGTAGGTTGTAATCATCTATTGAGTCTGCTCGTTATTTTAGAACAATAATTAAGTGCCTTAACTAAAATTGATAGAGGTAAGAATAATGATTAAAATAAAACAGATGATTATCCTGTTTGCCACCCGGCGCAGTTGGAGCACAATCATGCTGCTTTTGCTGCTAACCCTCGTTACAGGATCGTTTTTTCCGCAGGTGGTCATTGATACGGACCCGGAGCATATGCTGCCCGCTGATGAGCCTTCGCGCATTTTTCATAATGAGGCGAAAAGGAAGTTCTCTCTTTCGGAGATAGTGGTGCTGGGGGTTATCAACGAGGATAACCCCTACGGGGTATTTAATCCCGATACCTTGAAGCGGGTCTATGAGCTGGCGAATTTTGCCAAAACACTGCGCTGGGACAACCCGGATGATCCGTCCAAAAAGGACGGGGTGATTGAAGTGGATATGGTGGCCCCGTCGCTGGTGGAGCATATCAGTCAGGACGGTCCCGGAGCCATTTCTTTTGACTGGCTCATGCCCCATCCGGTGCATACACAGGATCAGGCCGACGTGGTGCGTGCGAAGGTTTTTTCAAATCCTATTCTGGCGGGGCATATGGCTTCGCAGGACGGACAGGCCGTCTGCCTTTACCTGCCCCTGACCGATAAATATCAGAGCTACCGCGTTTATTCCGCCCTGCATGAAAAGATCAAAGAACTTGGCGGGAATGATGAATATCATATTACCGGACTTCCTGTGGCGCAGGATGCTATCGGCATTGAGATGTTCTCCGAGATGACTCTGGCATCGCCGTTGGCCATGGGGACGATCTTCCTGCTGCTGTTCATGTTTTTTCGCAGTTTGTCGTTGACCTTCCTGCCCATGATCATAGCCACCCTGTCAGTGGTCATCACAATGGGGGCCATGATAGGTTTCGGGTATGAAGTACATATCATGAGTTCCATGATCCCGGTTTTCCTGATGTCCATAGCGGTGGTGGATTCCATACATATATTATCGGAATTTTTTGACCATTATTCGGCGGAGAAAGGCAGAAAGGAGACAATTGTCGAGGTCCTGAATATTCTTTTCATGCCAATGCTCTATACCTCGCTCACATCCGCAGCGGGCTTTATTTCCCTTGCCCTCACTCCCATTCCCCCGGTTCAAATCTTCGGCGTGTTTGTCGGGCTGGGCATTATGGTCGCGTGGCTTTTGACCATCATGTTCGTCCCTGCCTACATCATGGTCCTGCCTGCCCGTTTCTTCAGCAACTTCGGGTTTGCGAAACGCAGACAGGGTAAAAGTTCCCTTATGGCAAAGGTGCTGCAGAAAACCGGGGGAGCTTCATTCCGCCACGCAAAACCGCTGCTGGCAATGTTTGTAATTTTGATAGTTGTTTCCATATGGGGAATCAGCAAAATCCAGATTAACGACAACCCGGTAAAATGGTTCGCGTCCAGCCACCCCATCCGGTTGGCCGATACCGCTTTGAAGGATCATTTCAAAGGAACTTACCCGGCATATCTGATCCTTGAAAGCGAGGGGCCCGAAACATATTTATTTGAATCTGAAAAACGTAAGCTGGGTGAAAAGTTCATTGCTTTCGCTGATAAGCTTACCCCGGAATTCTCATCTGCACACACTATCGCCAAGCAATTTCTTGTGGAATTCATGGACTCTCAGCAATCCGGGATTTCAGAACAGGACTTTCTTGACCGGGCGGTACAGCTGGCTGAACAAAAAGCCAAAAATTCCGATGACGACGGCTTTTATCTCTATGAGGAATTCGCAAATTTTTTCAGTCTAGAAAAAGAGGGACAAAAACCGTTTAAAAATCCTGAAATGCTGGCTTATCTCGGTGGCTTGCAAAAGGCGATTAAAGAGGCCGGTCTGGTGGGCAAGAGCATTGCCCCCACTGATCTGGTCAGCAAAATTCATCAGGAGCTTACCGACGGCAGTGAGGCCAACTACCGTGTGCCCGAAACCCTGCAGGGAGTGGCTGAGTGTTACATGCAGTTCCAGCAGAGTCACCGCCCGCACGACCTGTGGCATTACGTGACCCCGGATTACAACGGAGCCTGCGTGGTCTTCATGCTCTCCAGCGGGGACAACAAGGTCATGGAGGCCGTAACTGATTTTGTATCCGACTACTTTACCAAAAATCCCCCGCCCATGCCCGTGGCCTACAACTGGGCCGGACTGACTTACATCAACGTGGCCTGGCAGAACCAGATGGTTGAAGGGATGCTGCGTTCCTTTATCGGCAGTTTCGCCATCGTGCTGATTATGGCGGTATTCCTTTTCCGTTCGGTGAAATGGGGTGTCCTGTGCATGGTTCCGCTGACCATTACCATTGTCTTCATCTACGGATTCATCGGGCTGATCGGCAAGGATTACGACATGCCGGTGGCGGTGCTGGGGGTACTTACGTTGGGGATGTCCGTTGACTTTGCCATCCATTTTGTAGAGCGCAGCCGGAAAATCTATTCAGAGACCGGATCGTGGCGCGAAACCCTGACCCGCATGTACGGAGCCCCGGCAAGGGCCATCACCCGCAACGTGCTGGTCATTTCCATCGGCTTTTTGCCCATGCTTATCTCGGCACTCATTCCCTACCGCACCACCAGCCTGTTGTTGTCGTCCATCATGTTGCTTTCCGGCGTGCTTACGCTGGTAGTCATGCCGGCAATTATCACTCTGGCCCCGAAATGGTTCTTCGCCAGAGACAAGGTAGTTGTTCCTGAAGAATCTACTGCGACAACTGTCCCGGTGGAAGTAAATCGTTAAGAGGTGCCTCCGGCGGCCCTTCGGGGAGCCTACCGGCGGTCCCTGCCGGGGGCCTTAAAACCTTTTCCAAAAGGGTTTAAGAATCCCAAAACGTTTTAATAGGGCTTCGCCGTTTTGTAGGACAAAATATTATTTATAAAGAGGTATAAAATGAAATCATTAACATTAAAAATCGCTACTCTGATGCTTGGATTAGCCGTGTTGGCAACCGCTGCATGGGCGGAAACACCGGAAGTGCAGATTATCGTCAACCGGGCTAACCATATGGCCCTTTATCAGGGTGAAACCTGCAAGGGCAAAGTGCACCTTGAAATCACCGACAGTCAGGGCCGCACCCGGCTGCGCGACCTGAGCATCCTGCGCAAGGACGTGGGTGCGGATGACGGGAAGCAGATGTACATGTCCTATTTCAAATCCCCCGCCGATGTGCGCAAAATGGTTTTTCTGGTCCACAAAACCACTGTTCCGGGAAAGGATGATTCCCGCTGGCTGTATATGCCCAGCCTGGATATGGTCAAAAGGATTGCCGCCGGAGACAAGCGCACCAGCTTTGCGGGTTCTGACTTTCTTTATGAGGATATCTCCGGGCGCAGCCTGCATGAGGATGTGCACGAATTAGTCGGCACCGAGAACGGCTTTTATGTCCTAAAAAACACGCCCAGAGATCCCGGTGACGTGGAGTTCTCCCACTACGTGGCTTACGTGGATGAGAAAACATATATTCCTATGAAAATGGAGTATTTTAAGGGCGATGGTAAACCTTACCGGACCATGGAAGTGGTTAAAGTGAAGAACATCGCTTCGGGCAAAAATGGTGAAACCTACCCCACGGTGACAGTTTCCAAGGTGCTGAACCATGAAACCGGAAGCGAAACCGTGATGACCTTCTCCGATGTCAGCTATGACCTGCCGGTTAAGGAAAGCATCTTCGGTGAAAGATATTTGCGCAGACCTCCCCGGGAACTAATGCGATGAACCGTTTGATGATTACATGCATGGCCATGTGGGTGGCACTGGGGCTGTTCGCAGTCCCGGCTGCCCCGGCCATGGCGCAGGATTCGGTTGTGGTTCAGGAGTCCAACAGTACCGAGAGCGTGTTTGATCTGTCCGATTTTTTTGACCAGTTCGCTCCTCCAGAGTTCAACGGCTTTATTGATGCCAGAATGGGCGGGCGCACCCGGACTGACCCGGAGGAAAAACAGGTATCAATGGCCGAGGTCCGGCTTCAGGGTGAGGCGTTTACCTACACCGACTGGGCGGACTTCAAATACAAGGGCGATATCAGGGCGGACGGGGTCAATGATAAAATTGTCTATGAAACCCGTGAACTGTGGGCCTTCTCCCGGCCCACGGATTATATGGATGTTAAAGTGGGCCGCCAGATTCTCACTTGGGGAACAGGCGGACTTGTGTTCCTGAACGATCTATTTCCCAAGGATTGGCGTTCCTTTTTCATGGGTCGGGATGCGGAATACTTGAAGGCTCCGTGCAACTCGGCCAAAGTCAGTTTTTTTACCGAACTGACCAATATTGACATGGTCTACAGCCCGAAATTCGAGCCGGACAACTATATTGACGGCGAATACATTTCCTACTGGAGCAATACCGAAGGCGGCATCGTGGGGCGTGATAATATTCTGGATACGGATATTCCCGGAGACTGGTTCTCTGACGATGAGATTTCGGCCAGAATATACCGCAATATCAATAACTACGAACTGGCCCTTTACGGTTACTGGGGCTACTGGAAAACTCCTTTGGGAATGAATTCCGATGATGAGGCCACCTTTCCGGGACTCAATGTATACGGAGCCAGTATCCGGGGCCAGCTCGGTCCGGGTATCGGTAACGCGGAGATAGCCTGGTATGATTCCTTTGAAAGTGAAGGAGGCACCAATTCGGAAGTTGCCAATTCCCAGATCAGATATCTTGTGGGCTATGCTCAGGAGCTTTGGACCGACAGCAATTGCGAGGTGCAGTACTACGTGGAGCAGATGCTTGATTATGCCAACTATCTGGATTTCCATGATCCCGAATATCCCAAGGACGAATTCAGGCATGTGATCACCTTGCAACTGTCTCAGCAGTTCTGCAACCAGAACCTGACCTTGAGCTTTGATTCCTACTATTCGCCAAGCGATAATGACGCCTACCTGCGGCCCGGAATGAAGTACAAGATTTCCGACCGCACAACCATCGGCTTCGGTGCAAACCTGTTTATGGGGGCTGAAGAGCAGACCTTCTTCGGCCAGTTCTGCAATAATTCTAACGTATATAGTTCATTGCGTTACAGTTTTTAGCTTGACCGGAATGGTTAAGTTTCTTTATTAATCCGGTATGGATAATAAAGAAGAAGCAATAAGATACATGACCGGACGATTGATGCGTATCATAAACAAGCACAGCCGCATTGAGGATCAGCCCATAACTCTTGGCGAGGGGGTTGAAATCACTCCGCATGAGATACGTTGCCTGCACACCATCGGGCTGAATGAAGGTGCCAACTTAAAGACCGTTGCCACCATTCTGGGAGTCAGTAAAAGTGCTGTATCCCAAATGATAGGCAAGCTTGAAAAGCGGGGCCTGGCTCGCAAGGATCATGCTCCCGATAACCGCAAAGAGCTTCTGGCCGGGCTGACGGAAAAGGGCTGGGAAGCTTTTAGGATTCATCAGGAGTTTCATGAGCGGCATATGCGTAATCTCATCGACCGGCTGGGTGAATTTACTGATCCGCAGCTGGCAACAGCTTCCGCTGTCCTCGCCACAGTAGAAACTGTGGTGGATGACCGGTTGGATGAGATGATCGGGAAAATTGAATAGAGGGGCAAACGGCAAAGCTTCCAGACCGTGAAGCATGCTGTCTTCCGCCCTATTTTTTTAAAAGTATAGTTAAGCATCTTAACTATACTGAAGTAAGCAGGAGAAATTTATGATCAGTCTAGGCATAGATATCGGCTACTCAGCTGTAAAAGTGGCAGCAGTTGATGAAAACAAGGAAGTGGTTTGGAGCAGATATGTACTGCACCGGGGCGAAGCTGCTGCAAAACTGCGGCAGATTCTTGAAGAATTGCCGCCTGAGATGAAGTCAGGGGTATTGTACGGCGCGGTAACGGGAAGCATTGGCAAGGGCATGGCCGATGAAAAGGGAGTGCGGTCCGTGAATGATATTGCCGCTGTTGTTGAGGGCGCGCTGCTGCTTGTCCCGGAGTGTTGTGCCGTTGCTGAAATCGGCGGGCAGAGGGCTGGCTATATTACCGGATTTTCAAAAGACAGGGAGACCCGGCTTGAGTTTTCCCTGAACCCGGATTGTTCTGCTGGTACCGGTTCCTTTCTTGAAGAGCAGTCCTCGCGCATAGGTATTGAGATTGAGGATTTTTCTCGAATCGAATGCGGAGCGAACTCCACTCCCCGCATTGCCGGAAGGTGCAGTGTTTTTGCTAAGACGGACATTACCCATCACCAGCAGGAAGGGGTTTCCATACCGGATATTCTGCGTGGTCTGGCCTATGCCACGGCCCGGAATTACCGCAATGCGGTCATGCGCGGTTTGCCCCTGAATTGTCCGATATTTATTGCCGGGGGAGTTGCCCGCAACAGGGCGGTAGTTTCTTCATTGCGTAAGGTCCTTCGTCTGGGTGAAAATCAGCTTCTGACCCATGAAAAGAGCGAACGGGCCGGAGCAATAGGAGCGGCTGTAATCGCTCTTAAAGAGCGGCTTGAACTCGATTACGGGAAGCTTGTTTCACAGCGGATTGTCCCGTTTGCTGCAATCGGTCTGGAGAAAGCGACCTTAGCTCCACTGGCAGGACTGGGTTCCGGGGATGCGGCGGGCAAGCATTTCTGCGCCCCTGTTCCTGAGGTCGAAGAGCCCATTGAATGCTGGCTCGGTGTGGATGTGGGGTCCACAAGCACCAATGTGGTTCTGGTTGATGCCAGAAACAGGGTGCTTGGGTACCGTTATCTGCGTACTGCGGGTAATCCGGTCAAGGCGGTCCGGGTCGGGCTCAAGGAGTTGGGGGAGGAATTCGGGAACAGGGTCCGGGTTAAAGGTGCCGCCACTACCGGGTCAGGCCGCAACATGACCGGGAAGTTCATCGGGGCAGATGTGGTCCGGGACGAAATTACGGCTCAGGCCCGCGCTGCGGTGAGTCTCTATCCTGATGTTGACACGGTGTATGAGATCGGCGGTCAGGATTCAAAGTTTATATCCTTTAAGCATGGTGCGGTCTCGGATTTTCAGATGAACAAGGTCTGCGCCGCCGGAACAGGATCCTTTATTGAAGAGCAGGCCAAGAAAATCGGCATTGCCCTAGATGATTACGCTGACATTGCCTTTAAGAGCGAGCAGCCAGTCAATCTAGGTGAACGTTGCACGGTGTTCATGGAAACAAGTATATCGGCCTGCCTTGCGCAGGGCGAGCCGGTGGAAAATATCGCAGCCGGGCTCTGCTATTCCATCATAAAAAATTATATCAACCGGGTTGTGGGCCGTAAGAAATCCGGGGACATGATTTTGCTGCAGGGCGGGGTTGCCTATAATCAGGCCGTGGTCAATGCTTTTCGCTCTGTTACCGGTAAGGAGATCATTGTTCCTCCTTTTTTCAGTGTCACCGGGGCGTTGGGGGCCGCTATTCTGGCCCGTGAGGAAATGGACTCCGCTGAAACCGGCTTCAAGGGATTTGAGCTTGATGGCGCAGTTGCCGTACATTCCAATAGGAATGAGCAGGAGTCTGCAGGACTATTAGCACCGGGAAGTTTCAACCGTCAGGTGCAGGATTTCATTTTCCGAGATTACGACCCGGATCTCAACCCGGCCAAAAAGACTGTGGGCATGCCGCGCACCCTGTTTACTTTCGGGATGTTTCCCCTGTTCCATACTTTTTTCAAGGAACTTGGAGTAAACGTGCTGCTCTCTGAACCCACATCCGGTGAGACCATCAGGCTGGCGCAGGAATATTCGTTGGATGAAACCTGCTATCCGATAAAACTGATCAACGGACATGCCGCTGAACTGGTGGAACAGAACGTTGATTACCTGTTTTTCCCGGACCTGTTCACCGCCTTCCATCCCAATTCAAAGTCCCGTCAGACTTACGGCTGCCCGTACATGCAGCTGGCCTTCAAAATTATCAACGAGGCCATGAAGCTCAGTGAAAAGGAAATCATTTTGCTTTCCCCGACGATTGCTTTCAGTCAGGGGCAGGATTTCATGCAGAATCAGTTTGTGGAACTGGGCCGCCAGCTTGGCAGAACAGCTGAAGAGTCTCTGGCAGCCATCAAGGCTGGGATGCAGAATTATCAGCAACTACAGAAGCGTATGGAGGAACGGGGCCGCCGGACCCTTAACTCCCTTGATCCGAATGAAAAGGGGTTTGTGATCATTTCCAAGATTTACGGCGTTGCTGATCCGGTTCTCAATATGGGCATCCCGGATAAACTGGCTGAGATGGGCTACAAAACAATCCCCCTCTACGACCTGCCGGAAACGGACATTTTTGACGATTACCCCAATATGTTCTGGCCTTTCGGGCAGCATATGATGGCGGCGGCGAAACTGGTTTCCAGACATCCCAATCTCTATCCCATCTTCCTGACCCATCACGGCTGCGGCCCGGATACGGTTTTCTCCCACTATTTCGGGGAAATCATGAAGGATAAGCCGTCCCTGACCATCGAGGTGGATGAACATTCTTCAAGCGTGGGCGTGCAGACACGGGTTGAGGCTTTTGTAAACAGCCTGCGTCAGCTGCCGGTACTTGAATCCCTGCCCATTGAAGATCTGGTGGATAAACGGTTTTCCAGTCCGGTCAATATTTCCACCGACTGCACGGGGTTTGATTCCGCAACTGTGCTTTTGCCCAATCTCTATCCCTATTCGGAAATAGCCTGCGCTATGTTCAAGGGGGCTGGGGTAGATGCCGCCGTACTCGGTCCTACCTGCGCGGAGAGTATTGATCTGGGGCGCAGGTTCTCTTGCGGCAACGAGTATTTCTCGCTTACGGCCCTGCTGGGGGATGTCCTTTATTCCTTGAAAAATTGTTCCAACAGTCAGTCGCCGTGCGTTCTCATCCCCCAGAACGAGGGCGCCGAAGTGGACGGGCAGTACAGCCGTTTCCTGCGTTGTGTTCTCGATCATCAGGATCAGGAAGGGGTGAAATTGATTTCTCCGTATCTTGAGGAAATGCGAAATCTGGATTTCCGCAGCGCACAATTGCTTTTCCTCTGCCTGCTGGCCGGGGATCTTGTGTTGCTCAGTCCGGAGAATCTGCGCGGGGAACATCTTAAGTTCGTTAAAGAGCAGGTTGATGCCGATGAACTGTCTTTCGAAAAACTTGAGTTGTTGGCCGCAAGGATCAGCGAGCAGTTGAGTCGTGCTGCCAAAGCCGAAACCGGCAATACCGGAACCGTCATGGGCATCGGTGAACCGCTGGTGCTTTTCAACAGCGCACTCAACGACAATATCTTCAACAGACTGGAAGAAAAGGGGCAGCGGGTGATTTATGCTCCATTGAGCGAGTACCTGTGGAACCACTGGTACGACTACTACAACTACAACAAGACCGAAGCGCATTCCTCCATGCGCAGCAACATCGCCGTGTTCAAGGAATATCTGGAAAGGATATCCGCAAAGCTGGGCGTACATAGCCATTACGAGCGAGAGTTCGGCACGCTCAAAAAAATCGCGGATCGCGGGCTTGGCTATTATGCCGGAGGATTCGGGCGCTATCGCGGTGCCAAGATAATGGAAGAGGTGTCCGGGGTAAAAGGCGTTATTTCTGTGACCTCCATGTACGAGAACACCGGGATCAGCCTCGGGATTCTCAAGGACCGTCTTGATGACAAGCCTTACGCTCCCATCCTTTCCCTGACCTTTGACGGCAACAGGAACGAGAATAACCGACTCAAAGTGGATTCATTTATCTACAATCTTTAATTGAAAAAACGAGGTCTTATATGAATAAGGAAAATCACACAGAAACACGGTGCAATGGCGGTCACGGTCATCATGGTCGGCATGGTCGAGGTCCTTCAAGTTTTTGGATGCAGGACCCGGATATGGTCTTCATGGGGCTTGCTTTGAAAAATGGGACCACCTTTCTTGAATTAGGCTGCGGTCCCGGAGATTATTGCATTAGGGCAGCACAAACTATTGGCCCCGAAGGAATGGTCTATGGTCTGGACAGCAATGTTCAGCGGCTCACTGAGCTGGATAATCAGGCAAAGAAGGAGGGATTTAAAAATATCAGGGCTGTGCTGGGAGATATGCTCGGAGAGCTCCCCTTTGAGGATGACAGCGTGGATTTTTGCCTTATGAGCACCTCCTTGCATTGCGTGAATCTGGAGTTGGAGGGACATGGAGTTTTCAAGGAAATCAGACGTGTCCTGAAGTTTTCCGGGCAGGTTGCGGTTCTGGAATGCAAGAAGGAAAAAAGTGACTTCGGTCCGCCGCTGCATATGCGTATTTCCGATACAGATATCAAGACTGTAGCTGAACCGCTGGGGTTCAGTGAACTTATGTATATGGATTTGGGTTATAATTATTTGATCCGTCTAAAGAAAGAGGAAATGTAGTGAATATTCTTAATTTGTACGGCTCGTTGAACGGGCACACTGAAAAGGTTGCCTTTGAAATCGAGAAAGCTGTTGCCGGGGCTGGACATGCGATCAGGACCGTCAACGTAAAGAAAGATGACAGTGTAATCGATCTGCTGGAATATGATTTAACTTTCATCGGCTCCGGGGTATATACTTGGCTGCCGGGAAAGCCCGTACTGAACTGGATGGAAAAACAGATGGCCCATGCCCGTAAGAATGATCTGATCCTGCCCGGTTCGCCGCGCGTGCCGGGTAAATTCGTCTGCGTGTATTGCACCTATGCCGGACCGCACACCGGTGAAGCTGAGGCAGTTCCAGCTCTCAAGTACATGGGGCAGCTTTTTGATCACCTTGGGATTACCGTGGCGGATGAATGGAGCGTGGTCGGGGCGTTTGTCCCAGAAAAAATGCGTCATTTCAACGCATCCGGGCGGCTTGGGAATATCGAAGGACGGCCCAATGCTGAAGATTTGAAGCAGGTGCGTGAAAAAACGGGCGGTTTGCTGGAATCAATCAGGAGCTATAGTGTGGTTTAAAGATATTGGGGAAAGCCAGTAAGGGGCCTTATTGATGCTTCTTTCTTGTTTTGGGGGACCTCGGCTGCGCTGGCGCATAGAAGGGCAGGGGATGTATAGCTCCGTCCCCTTGCTCCCAAGGAAAGCAGACTACCAAACACCGCAACAAGAGCTAGGATTGGAATCAGCGAAGAAATCGGAATCAGAGTCTACGATCAATAATATCATAGACTTACTCCGTAATGTCAAAATCGGGTGGGGAACCGCAGTGGTTCCCCGACTGGTTCCCCAAAAGAAAAAGGACTCACGATTTTCATCGTAAGTCCTTGAATTCTCTGGTAGGCACGAGCAGCTTTGAACTGCTGACCTCTTGCGTGTCAAGCACAGGCTAACGGTCTTAATAGCTTGAATTTATTGGTCTATTTTTCTTGAGGGTCAACATTTTTCAGTGATGTTATAGGGGTGTTATAGGCATTGGTTGACCATCGGTTGACCGTCCCGGTTGACCTTGCTTTTTGAGGATGATTCTGGGACTCGTGGAGTGGTGTTGAAGATGGTTTTCATGCGTGCCGCATCTCCGATCATCCAATCATTTTATGTTTAAATCCAAACGCAACACATCCCTTATTTGCTACGTGCATTTTATATTCATCAAGAAAGCACCAATTAATATCTATAGATTTATCTTGATGCGTTTTAAATCCTGACAGCATAGCACGAACGGATAATTCTGGAGGCATCCTGTACGAATCTCCAATTAAGGTTGTAGCGATTGAATTGATTCCTTCGCGCAAGGCTAGGCCAACTCCATTCTGAATTGCTTTCGCTAGAATTGATTCGCACTTGTCTGGACTGAAAATTTCCCCATTTACGTGGTGCGGTAGTGCAGAAATGATGAGAAGCCTATTCCAAGGCAGATCATATTCATCAACTTCAATAAATTTAGCGTCACCAAAAGGAATCGGCTTATGACAAAGGATTTCTTCAAATAAGCCCATCCGCTCCTGTGGAGTTTCACATGGTATAGTTTTTCTGAGAGCGGTTGCAGCTGCACATCCACCAAAGGCACAGATATTACCATCCACTGGTCCGATCAAGGCATCTGATCTGACTTTTGATATGTCGTTTTTGTGTATGGTTATTTTCATCTCATGACTTGTTATTTTAGTACGTGATTTACTGAGCACATCTTTCACATCGAATGGTCTCATGATTTTCCTCAAGTCTTGCCTTCGGAATTGTCTCACCACAGTCTATACATGCTCCATAGAGTCCCATTTCATGTGTCGCAAGAGCGGAATTTACTTCCTTGAGGTTGGCCTTCAACTCATTCATTCGCTTTGCTGTAAATGGATCGTCTGCCGCAGATACAAATTTTTCAATTTTTTGTTCAAGATCATGTTGCATATCTGTAAGTCTGCGTTCTTGGTTCGCATAAAAATCGTCTGAGCTTTTGGAAGATCTATGTTTTGTTGACATAATGCAGTTAGGTTAGAAGTTACAACAAATTAACCATTTGCGATGATGTAATACGGAGCCCAGTAGTAGGGAAGCTTATATTTCGATTTAAGCTTGTTTACTGCGATATGAAATGCTTCAGTAACATCTTTTTTATTCTTCAAAGTGGTATAAAATTCCCGGACAAATTCACCCGCTGACTTGGAATCAACTTCCCAGAGAGTTAAAATCAAATATTTGTTGTCGTTAATCAAAAGCGGACGCAGGATACCGAGTATTTCACTTGAATTCTTTACGTCATTTCTTGTTTTCCCTGTGGTGCAGGCTGCGGTAAAAATTAGTTCCTTGTTTTTCAGCTGGGAAAATTTGGCCATTTCCTTTGCATAAAGAAAGGTGTCATCAGCAAAGAGGAGTTTTGATGCTTCCGGTTCAGTATAGTCGAATATTCCATGGGTGGATAGATGGACTATGTTTGCCTGAATTTCTGAGGAAAGGTTTTCCAGTGTGGCCTTTTCATGCGCAAAGAACTGTCCGTCAGGGTAAAGGGTTTGCAAGTATGAAAGCTCTTCATCTGCATCCGGTAAGGGCTCGTACATGTTGCTGCTGGGATTGAAATATCCTGCTAAAGCGACATCCTTCATTTTATTGTGCGGTGCAATCATGAATGCATTTAAAACTCTGACAGATGATACACCAAGGTAGGCTCCAATAGGATGGCTGGAAATCCATTTATCGGTTGAGATAATTGTATTAGCTGCGATTCTACCGGGGATAACAGATTTGATGGTTCTTATATCACGGACAGCGGGCATCTCGAAATCGACTATGCGTTCATAGCAATTTTCCAACGCCTCTTTCATGCGCAGGGACTCCTTTTCAGACAACCGTTTCATGTTAATAGAGTTCTTATCTTTCACCGTGATGTACGTATTGCTGTAGATTGGAATCTCAATACTTGTTTTGCTGTGTTTAGATTTACGTACGAGAGATCTGACAGACGTATAAGTATTTGCCAGTTCGGTTTTGGCGTGATCTAAAGTTATTTTTCTGGTTTTTTCTGCGTCTGCACGAACATAAAAATCAATCAATGAAGGTGTGTTTGAAAGTTTCTGTTTGAAAGTATCGTAGTCCGGCAGGTCCGAATTGGTGGTCATTGTATCACTAATTGATTTGTTTTCAGCGTACATGCTCGCCTTATCTTCAAGGATCATGCGGGATTTGTTAAGCGAGATGTAGTATAAAGCTTTCGTAAAATCCTTTTGTTTGTAGTAGGCATCAACGAGATTATTGATGTATGAATTGATCAGTTTATTATATGCCCACCTGTGCGTGCTGCTTTCGATATTTAAATATGGTTTTAAAACAATTTTAAAAGCCAATTCTTCGAAAAGTACATTTGATGTTTTGAGGTAAGTAGCATGCAGATAATTTGAAATGGCTAGAAAATTTATTTCGTCCAGATCTACATCATCCAAGTTGATTTCATCATTAAGGAAAAATGTGTATCCATCAGCAATCCAGTCTGTACTTCCGGTTGCCTTGTATAGTTCGTATTCCCCCCTGATTAATCTGGATATGAGTTCATTTTTAGTCTGCATATCTAAAGCTCTGGCAATGTCATGCTGAACAGCCGAAATATGATTTACAAGTTGCTCTTTTGTATATGTTTTACCTGTGAATTTACTGCCTTCTTTTAGCAAACTTTCATTCTGGTCCAGTCTTTTTTGGGCATGCTTACGAATCTGGACATATGACGGGTCAAAGTACTTCTCCTTATATGACGGTACAGCAAGAAGGACATTGTTAGCCGAGTAATGTTTTAATTTGTATTTTGAATCTGTACATTCAGATGAAATCTCAAGAAGATCCTGATCAGCCTTTGCAGCTTTTTCAAGCTCAAGGGTATTGTAGCTGTACAGGTCTGCAAGTTGGTTAAGAATAAGAGCTTTTGCACAGTTGTCCTGTTGATTATCCAGTTCTCCCAGCAGCAGACTGTCTGCTTGAACGAAATCCTTTTGCTCTTTAGCTGCTGTGATGCTGTTTATGGTTTCAATTTGGTGTTGTATGGATGTGTCTTGGATTCCGAATTGGGTTTTGGAGAACTTGTAATCAGTTAAATAATATTTACTCAAGTCCTGGTTTTGAAATCCGCAGCTTGAAAGTGAAAATATTACCAATAAAATTATGTGTATATGACGAGTATCGTGTCCTTTTTTCATGCCTTACTCAAGTGTTGTAGACTTTATTCCTGTGGTAACATTTAGTTTCTGTAGAGAGTTAATCAAAAAGGACACGTTATCTTTAGTTAGTTGAGTCAAAAGTTTATGATGTCTTGATTTATTAAAGAATGATGACATAGCAAACATAGGGTTATTGAAACCTTTTGATGTCATTTTTTTAATTGTTTCTATGTCATAAAAAGCAATTTTGCTTTCATCGGCATAAGCTGATTCCACATTCACTCTTTTTATATTTTGAAATCCTTTAGAATAACTCTTAAGGACAACTGTATAGAATTCAAATTGAGAACAATTAGGGGATATTACGTAGTTAACTGTATTGTTTAATTTCAATATGACATCGTTGTAAAAATCAACATCATATATATTGTATTCGCCTGAAAAATATTTTGCATAATGAGTGTTCTGTTCTTCCATTCTTTTTGTTAGCTGATAAATATCTGCAGTATAGGGATGGGTAGAAGATAACCTTTTTTTCAGTCCCTCGAATTGTTTTTCGTTAAAATCCATATTAACTTCTTTTAATTTTTCTAACTTGTTAAGTTTTTTTAAAAAAAAGTGATGATATTTTCGAGTTTCATCGAAAGAACAGAGATTAAAGTGTTGGGATAATTTTGAGTGTATTTTTTTAGTTAAATCCCAGTTTGGTGTTAATTCCCTTCCGTTAAATACATAAATTGGCTCTAATATAGCTTTACCATTACGTAAATTTTCTTTTGTAACTTCTAAGGAAACTAAGTCTAAAGTTAATATGCCTCGAAACGAATTAGTAACATTTTCCATAAGGTTACTAGAGCGTAATTCCTTAATATTTATTTTTTCCCAAGTGTCGAATTCATCATCTTTGAGGATTATTTTATTATCTATGACATCATCCCTATTGTAATATATAAGATAGCTCTCTTGAGAAAAAGACTTAGCATATTTTTCAGAAAAAGTAACTTTCCTATGATATACAGCTATACTTCTACCATCGCTAAATTCTTTTTTTACGTCTGGTTCTCCCAGTTTATCAATCACATCAGAACGTTTGGCACCAATAACTGCAAAATTAGTTAAATCTTCTTTCCTGCTAAAATTGTCTAGCTGTGCGTAGGTTTTCTTTTGTATTTCCAGATATCCCGGAGAACAGCTGCTTATAACAAAAATATAAAATATTAAAATAAAAATACGCATTACTTCCCCTCTTTTTAGTCATTATGAAAAAGTATCCCTATACAATTAGACTACATCCAAGGCGTAATATTCTGCGCCCTTCTCACCAACTCCCCCCTTTCTTCCTGTTATGATTTAAATAACATAATGCCATCCCTTACTTTCACTTACCCGTCCTCAAATACAAACCATCCCGAAACAACCGAGCCCCGGACATCGCCGCAGCACCATGAAAATAATCCACTAAATCCAAAGGATTGATTCTTTTCAATTTAGCGATTTTCTTCTGGTCCTTTTGGGTTCGTCTAATGCTTCTTGTTCCTTTATGAATATTAACGGCATCCACTTCCACGGTTAACTCTGGAAGCGGGATATTTTTGTCTGATGCGAAAACCAGAATATTGTCAGTTCCGCATGGAGCTTCCGGTGTGCATTCTACAATTATTTCTGTTCCAGCTTCTTCTGGTGGAATTGTGTACAAAGTTTTTGGTTGCAAGAAATTGGTAGGGTCTTCTTCGGTTGGGAAAATCAGATTTATGTTGTTGTCACTGTCCACAGCGTAAATGTACACATAGAGAGGTGCTGCAACTTGAACGAACAGAGTAACGATTTCCCCTGCACGGTATGTAACATCCACATCTCCTTTTGTGGTGAAAATCCTGATCATATTGTCAGGTAAGGGCTGAGAGGTATGCAAACCCAATATACTAGCCTGTTTTTTTGCTTGCTCATCTTCAGTAGGAAGGCTGATCATCGCGAGTGGGATTATCTCTTCGCTTGAGGAGATAATTTTTCCATCATGATCAACTATCTCAAAATTCACAGTCACATGATCTGCGCTGATGTAGTATTTCCCCTCTAGAATTGCTTCAGAGTCGGTGACAATAGTCTGACTTCCTTTTAGGTTGCTGACTTTTTTTGCCTTGCGCTTAAGTGCTCGAGTTCCTCTTTGGGCAACAGGGATTGGTCTTGCGATAATGATTGAATCATACTTCGCAATTTCATTTTTGATCTTGAAGAGAAAATTTTCAGAAAACGGTGAGGTTGACTTTAGCTTTGCATCAACAAGCGGATTAATAAATACGCTTATTTTTTTATCATTCATCAAGTGCGAATTGAACATGCTTGGAGAACAGGCAAGATCGGATGCAATATTTACAGTCTTCGTCCTTAGATTTTCTTTTAAAAGCTCTGGTGATATTTGTTTGTTTTCAATGCTAGATGTAAAATTTAATGTTTTTCCATCACAAGTCTTTTCAACATTAAAGAAGAAGGACGTTTTGTCTCCCTCATCAAGAAAAGAACCTGTGAGAATATAGTCTGGGTTGTCGGCTGTAATATCGAATCCACTGGAACTGAGTTCTGATCTCAAATAGAGAGCTAAGTGAGTGGATAGCACTGGAACTGTTTTATCTAAAGAATTTGTAAAGCTTCTTGGCTTGAAATATATTTTTCCAGCAGGAATTTTTTTAGTGATTTGCTGAGCTATTTCTTGAGAAAGTTCTTCTGGCGAAGAAGGAGATAAAAAAGAAAACGCTTGTACATTTTTGGGATCTGATAAGGCAATTAAAGCAATTAATAGCAAGTAAATAAGTTGGTTGAGTCTTTTGTTGATGCAGTTGATCGTCATGGTCGTTTTGTGGTATTTTTATAGGTTAATGCTGATTTTTAATTTAAGTACATTGCTAAGCTTATTTTTTCAATATGAACTTTATGCCGCTTTAAGCTTTGGTCGGTAAGAATATAATCAGCTCCACAGACCACACCACTAACGTCAGCACCAGCACCCATCGATCTGATCCACAGAATCATCAAAAAAATCGAAAGATAATCAAATCACCCCAGTGACCAAATCAAACCAATCAGGATAACCTTCAATTTTCATGATTATTTAACAGTATGAAATTGAGGGAGAAATCTTGATGGTTATTCATTGTGATCTACTGTTGCGGATGGTCTATTCCTATACCCGCAAACAGGCAATCGAAGACGGAAATTTAATTGATGTGACCGAACAGGCGAAGGAAACCGGATTCAAGGTTCCAGTGGCTGTTTCACTGAACCTGTATGAAAGATACATCACTCCACCGAAAGGACTTGAAGGCGAAGGGCAGAGCGTTACTGGTCGGCTCCATGACCTGTTCAGCATGTGCTTGTTAGCGATACAGGATAAGCAAAATGAGAGCAGGATAAGCTTTCAGGTCTTATTCTTAACCAAGGGAACGCCGAGGACCCTTGAAGAAGTAGAGGTCGTCTGCCAGTGCGGGCCGGATGATGACATGAAGCCCTGTATTACCCTGATGCTGGCGGATGATGATTAGGTCGCTGGTAAAATGAATAAACAGGTGTAGCAGTAGGCATTGGTCTTTTCAACGCTTCCGAGAGACCGCTTGCCTGAAAAGCAAGGCGTCAGGGAAGTATGTTGTTTTAGCGAAGAAACGATATCTTGAGAGATTTGGTCAATAAATACAGATGTTTTATTTCGCCGTGGGGCAGGGCTAATGCAACAGCCAGAGGATTAAAAATAGCCGGGGGTCAACATGTAGACCCCTGTTGACCCTAAAATGTTGACCCCAAACGCAAAAAGGACTCACGATTTTCATCGTAAGTCCTTGAATTATCTGGTAGGCACGAGCAGCTTTGAACTGCTGACCTCTTGCGTGTCAAGCACAGGGTAACGGTCTTAACAGTTTAGATTAATTGGTCTTTATTTCTTGAGGGTCAACATTTTTCAGTGATGTTATAGGGGTGTTATAGGCATTGGTTGACCATCGGTTGACCGTCCCGGTTGACCCTGTTTTTTGAGGATGATTCTGGGGCTCGTGGGATGGGGGTGAGGTTGGTTCTCCATCACCGATTAACCACCAGCTACCGAATAATCTTTTCAATATCCTTTCTACTAACATAAACACCATGGACCCGTGTGGACTGTTTGCCTGTTGTCTTAACGAGCATATCACCAGCACCTAGCAAATGCTCTGCTCCGACTTCATCTAAAATTATTTTTGATTCTGAACTCTTTTGCACAGTTAGTGCTATTCTTGCCGGAATATTACTCCTGATTAACCCACTGAACGTTTTTGAATCAGGTCTTTGTGTCGCTAAGACCAGATGAATTCCAGATGCTCTTGCAAGCTGGGCTAGTCGAACGATTTGATCTTCTATTTCACGGTCTTGTAATACTAAATCTGCAAGTTCTTCGATAAAAACAGCAATGTAACTAATTGAAATGCCCTTTTTACGTGCTTCTTCAATGTTGCTTACACCGAGTTCTTTGAAGACTTGATAACGATGGTCCATTTCTTCAACTAGATTGAATATGCAGTCACGAGCTTCTTCAATTCCGACAGCCACTGTTTCGTTATATAAATATTTTGAATTTCTGTAGACAGAGAATTCAACCTGTTTGGGATCAATTAAGGCTAAACTTAATGAATCTGGTGTATGTTGCGAAACCAAAGAAGCGATGAGGGCATGGAGGCAGACGCTTTTACCTTGACCAGTTGCTCCTCCAACCAAAAGATGGGGTGCTTTAGATAAATCAAAGGTAAAAGGATTGCCCATAACATCAACTCCCGGAAAGACTAATAGCTTGTCAGGGGAAGGATCGATGTTTTGGCTCCAATCTTTTAACCTGTCAAAGGAGCATGACTCCCACGATGCTTGTGGTCGAGGAATGTCTAAATAAACAGTTTTTGATTCATCTCCGGGGCTGAGAATAGGTAATCCTTCTTGGAGGTTCAGAACTAAGCTGAGTCTTTCAAGTCCCTTGCGGAGTTTATCGATAATATTAATGTCTGGTAAGTATACTTTGTATCTGGAAACCCTTGGTCCATGGGTGACGTCTTTAATTTCCGCTTTGACTGCAATGTCTGCAAGAGCTGCTAATAACTGTGTTGAAATATCGTTTGGTTCCTTTGGAGATTCTTGAGCTGTTTTGGTAGAGGGATTTTCATTGCTATTTGCAAACTCTGGAAGTTCTGCTCTTCTGTTGATTAATGTCTCTAAAAAACGATCATAATCTTCACTGCTTGCAGACCAATCTTCAGCTAGAAGTCCTACTCCACGATGCCAGTGTCGTCTTATCGATTCTCGAAAACCATCCATGTTAGTGATTGGTTTTGCGGAAAATTTAATTGAGTGCGTTACACATAAGCCAACCCAAATTGCGACATCTTCTGAGCTGAAAAGTGAAGTAGCTGGAACTTCCAGACCTTTAGCATCAACCTTCTCCTCTGGAAGTTTTCCCATTGATAAGGAACGGCTAATAGCGAGCCTTGCAACGCTTGCTTTCGTTGAAAGACCAAGGTGCTCCATTATTCTAACAGTTTCTTTATCGGCAGCCCTGCTTGTCCTGAAACGGGAGTTAAGGATTTGCTGTATTGATAATGTACTCATTTTAGGCTCCCTCAAAATATTTATTTTCAAGAGCTGTTGTTCTGCCAATGCCGTCACCAACATCAATATGTTCGAGAAGGTACGTTTTCAGAATATTTGGTTCAATCTGGGTATAAAATTCGTGGTCAATCTCTTTGTCCTGAGACAAAAGGATTACCTGTCGTTTTTTATCATGGGTCCAAAAATTCAAAATATTCTCTCTGTGCTTACTGTCTAAACGTCCTAATGGGGTGTCTACTACCATTGGAGCTTTTACACCTGAAACTTTTGCTAGACCAGCGATCAGAGCAGTTGCAAAAATTTGGTTTTCGCCAGCTGATCGGTCAAAAGATATTTCTTTTCCTGATTTACCCAAAATAGTTGTGCTTCCATCGTTATCAATTTCAATTCGTTCAACTTGATTTTTGTGAGCCAACTGTTTGTATACTTGGGTCATCGCTTTAGCTAATTCCTGAACTTTAAGCGGGAAAAGTGCAGGAATAATTTTATCAATGGTTTTTCTGACTCTTTCAGATTTGTCCATTATTGCTCTAATAGGGCTTGAGTCTTCGAGCTTTTTCTTTTCTCGCTCATATTCTGCCCTTTGTGATTTTACCTGACTTTCCAGAGTGTGTAATCTTCTGTCATCCGCTCTGGAGGCTTCGCTCAAGGAATCTAGCTCTTCCTGAGCTTTTTTGAGCTCGTCTTTAAGGTGGGTTAATGTTCCATCCCTATCAATCCCTTCGAGTTTAGATATTTTTCTACTCAAGTCCTCAGCTCGTTTAGTTAGCCGCGCCTGTTCATCAATATTATCTTGTATTTCTTGTTGGCCTAAAGATAAGGTCGCTAGAAAATTTAATGCATCATCCCTCTGATCTTCGTGCAAATATGAATGAATTATTTCTGATGCACAGTCAGACGGTGGAGGGTAAAATAGACTTGCCCAAGCTGTTTCTATCCTTTTATCAATTGCTTCTTTTTGATCTACTGTTAGCTCTGGGTCAATTGAAGGTTTTTCTGCGCCATGAAAGGCTCGTTCAAATTCATTTTTTCTAGGTTCTAAGGTCCTCTTCTCTGCTTCCCATGAAAAGTATTTCGACTCCGCTGTTAATTGGTCTTTAAGACTTTCCATGACGTTTTTAGATACAAGATGAAAGGGGAGTTTACCAACAAGAGTCTCTTCAAGATGTTTTTGTTTATCTCGCAATTCATTACGCAGTTGTTCGCGCTCCTCAACCAGTTCCTTGACAGTAGCAACATCGCTACATGCACCACCAGCAGAGGTAATCCGTTCATAGAGGGCTTCACGTTGCGCTTTTAATGTACGGATTCTGTCTTCAGAACTTTTGTCTTTTTCCTGTAACCTTTTTAATTCATCTTCATTTTTGAACAACATATCGCCTAATTGAGCGAGTTTGTTCTCGTCAACGTTATTGACCCCAAGGCGTTTTTGCATCTCAAAATTTCTTAAACGATCTGACAAAGAACGTAACAGGACAACTCCAAGCAAGCCTTCAAGACCTTGTTTGACTTGTTCAACCCGCCCTTGGTCTGCAAGCTTCTTCACTTCTTCGCCATCAAAAAAGAAGAATGGGGCAATATGTGCTGGCACTAAAAAGTTGTCGAGCATGTCAGATAGATGAAAATTGTTTCTGCCATCTACACGAGGAGTTCCTGGAACATCTTTTTTGATTTCCCGAACAATTGCTTCTTCTTCGGCAGCCCAAGTGCCATTAGACCTGAAATACCATTTTCTTGAGATGTCAATGGCTTTATTTTTGGTCTTGTTGATCACAATGCGTACAATCATTGTGTCTCGACCTTCTCTTTTGGATTCTCCGTTAAACGCTCGTTCTAAAAAAGTAGGGTATCCTTTAACGTCATCAATATTTAAACCTGCTCTGGCAAGATGGGTCATGGAGTCTTTACCGAAGAGGCAAAGGTACAGTGCTTCAAGGAGGGTTGTTTTTCCATACCCATTCATACCACCAATTAATACCACATTCTTCCCAGATTCTGGCTGGGGAAAAGTTAGCATTTGGTGTTGATATGATTTAAAATTAGTCAGTTCAATTAAAGAAATCCACATGGGTAATTCCTACCTTGGTAATTAGTCAATTCTTCCTAAAATCTCTTCGAATCGTGGGTAGATGCCAGCAGCTCGTTCTTGGTGCTGTCTTTCTCTCTGGAGAACGACAAGTTCTGTTATTACATCAACAGGTATTTTATTTTCTGCGCAAACCTGCTCAAAAACAGCACGAGTGTCATCGTCAGCCCATAAAGGGAGGTCACTTAAATAGCTATCATCCATTTGCTATTCCCTTGCCTTGTTGGAGTTCTTTGGACCAGTGTTTATGTATCAATTCTATCTCTTCTTCAGAAATTAGCTCTTCACCGAATTGTTTTTGAACTATTAATAGACGTTCAAGTATTTGTCTACGCGCATTAATAGTAAATGGGCCGGGGACATGGCTACCTGTCGCACCAAAAGTTAGTTTCCCATTTCTTCTAAGGGCTTGTCTCATTTCTGGGTCATTTCGTATTTCTTTTAACCAGCCTCTGAATTCGATGAGCGGTTCGTATTCCTTTAATCCAGAATCTACGAATCCTTGAAGGCTTTTGTCTTTTTCGACAACAGTGCATGTCCAGCATCCAAAGCGACTTCCGCAAGCTGGAGCATCGTCAGCGGTGAGGACAACAGGACATTCTCCGCCTTCTGAGTCTTTGTAAAGTTTGACAAGTGCACTGTGGTTGCCACCCCAAGGGGCATCGTACATGAGTAGTAATTCCCAGACATCACAGGTTGTTAAGTCTACTATTGGGCGATATATGAATGCGCCTTTTAGTTTGTCATGAGGGGATAGTCGCTCTCCCTTTAGATTGCGATGTTTATTAATGGAACGTAGCCGGGATTGACTTTCATCCTTACGGACTCCAAGAACAACTATCGCAGCACCGTGTTCTGAAACATGGTTTTTAATGTAGGTGCTTGTGGGGAGTACCTTTAGGCGATCTGTGCACCACCTCATAGTTTGGTTTGGACTTGGGTAGCCTTTCCCAATTAACAATACCCAAAATGTTTTATCTATTTCTGGTTTGGTCCTAACAACTGATATCGGTAGTCCAAGTGCTTCAACTGCCTCTGAAATTCTTTGAGTAGTTTGGTCTAAGTGAGAAATGACAAGAGGACTTTCTACTAACGTGTCATTGGAAACAATATGAACTGGTCTAGTTCGTTTGAAAGGAGGGATGTCAAGTAAGGCATCAAATACAGCGTGGGCGAGTAGGGTGCTGTCTTTACCCCCAGAAAAGCCTATTATCCAAGGGTGGGACTGATCTGTGCTAAGATATTCGTCTTTAATTTCAGCAACGATTGCTTTCCATTTTTCATCGGCAGTAGCTTCGTCAGTTATATTTGTAGAAGTGCAAGTGGTCATATAAAAAAGGCTCTATCTTTATTGGTTTAGAAAAGATGTAAATCTTTTAAATTAATGTGTTTTGTTTATGTTTGTTGTTGTGGTGTGTTTAATAGCAACCCGTCCTAGTATATTTTATATGACTCAATTTCAAGATTAGCTTTTAAGTGATTGTTTTACGAATTGCAAAATGATTATTTTTGTAATCCTTGTGAGTCTGTTTTAGTGCAGGCAATTTCTCATTGGTCTATCGAAGAAATATCATAATTTGCTGAGCCACAGAATCACCAAAAAAAATCAAATCCCCCCCGTGACCAAATCAAACCAATCAGGATAACCTTCAATTTTCATGATTATTTAACAATATGAAATTGAAGGAGATTTACTGATGGTAATTAACTGCGATCCACTGTTTAGGATGATCTATTCCTATACCCGTAAGCAGGCAATCGAAGACGGAAATTTAATCGATGTGACCGAACAGGCCAAACAGACCGGATTCAAGGTTCCAGTGGCTGTTTCATTGAACCTATACGAAAGATACATCACACCACCTACCGGGCTTGAAGGCGAAGGGCAGAGCGTAAAAGGACGGCTCCACGATCTCTTCAGCATGTGCTTGTTGGCGATGCAGGATAAGCTGGACCAAAGCAGGATCAGCTTTCAGGTTTTGTTTTTAACTAAGTCACAGCCGAGGACCCTTGAAGAAGTAGAGGTCGTCTGCCAGTGCGGCCCAGATGATGACATGAAGCCCTGTATTACCCTGATGCTGCCTGATGACGATTAAAACTGAATAAACAGGACAAGAAAGCGTTCTGTGTTCTTTTTGGGGATTTGGGACAGGCTGCCTGAGTAATTATCGAGAAATGATCCGAGTGATACCGTAAAGCTGGCGCAGGGTGACACTATCCGCCCGGGAAATATAGTCGAGCATGAGTTTTCGTAGTTCATCCGTGGACAACTGGAACTCTGCGGTATCAAACAGTTCAGCTACTGATACTCCAAGTGCCTGTCCTATTTTTCCCAGAACATTGATGGTCGCATTGGCCTTTCCACGCTCTACATCTCCTAAATACTGCACAGATATTCCGCACAGTTCAGCAAGCTTGTCCTGTGTCAGTCCTTGAGATTTTCTCAACGATTTCAAATGTTCACCAAATACGCTTTGCAAGTCGTTCATTGTATCCTCCAGATGTAAACCTAAAGGATAGACGAGAATACTGAGTTTAAAAATAAAGTATGGACTGCTTTTTGCAGATAAATATCAATTATAAGCGATGTTTTGACCTAAGATGTCGACTTAAACGTTGGTTTGGTTGGTTTTGTTTAGGTTTTGATTGGTCTTCTGGAACTGAAACTGGAGTGTCAGCAGGGAAATTATTTCCTGTGTAGTTGGAGAAGTGGAAAATGAGTTTGACCATTAACCATAACTTGATGGCAAGTAGTGCCGCCCGTAACTTGAATACCCATTATGGAGCATTGGGTACTTCGGTACGTAGGCTGTCATCTGGACTGCGAGTAGGAACAGCAGCAGATGATGCTGCTGGATTGGCGATACGTGAACTGATGCGTTCCGATATTCGATCCCTGAACCAAGGAATCAGAAATGCCAATGACGCGGTGTCCATGATCCAGACCGCTGATGGAGCTCTTTCTATTATAGATGAAAAGCTGATACGAATGAAGGAGCTGGCGATGCAAGCATCCACTGGAACTTACAATTCAGATCAGAGGATAATAATAAATTCCGAGTTTCAGGCAATGGCGATGGAGATTCAGAGAATTTCACAGGCTACCGATTTCAATGGTATCAAGTTGCTGGATGGTAGTTTGGATGGAACTCATGACGGATCAGGATTGACTTCATCAGGAGCAGCAAAGATTCATTTCGGTACCGGGAATGACTGTGCTGAAGATTACTACTATGTGAATGTAGCTGGTGCCAGTTTGGAAAATCTAGGATTAGGACTATCCTTTTCCAGTAATATCGTAAGTATTAATAATCGAGTTGAAAATGGTGGCTGGGTCGAAGGACAAATATCAGGTGTCGTCCCTTACGCTTACATACCGAAAGGATCGACCAATATTACGATCCAACTGGATTCCAATTACATACACAACGGTGCTCAAGGCAAAGATGACGACATAGCTATTTTTACCCGTGATGGTCATCATATAGCTGGTTCGCCTGTTGGAGATGATCCAGCAACCTCAACACCTGCCAGTAACGATTTCGTGTGGTCGGAGAATGGAATTAATTCATCGAATGTTGATAGCACGTTTATTACCGAATCCAATGGGTTCTATACCGGGGCCACATACAACAGTGACGACATAAATACCGGAGGCAGTTATTCCGCTAACTCAGGAACCAACTCGACCTCTTTCCGAGGTATGACTGTTTCATCTGGAGGTGACGGTAACTGGCACGATAGCGTTCACAACAACATCACGAGTGATAGCGGATTTACCGTTGATTATGTCCATATTGATGTCGCTACAGAAGACTTGTTGCTTTTCAGTATTGGGTCAGGAGCATTTTCTATAAACACTTCTTGGTCCTATATGCCGGAAGTGAATTATTCCAGTGTTGACGGGATGCAGGTTGTCGATATTAGCACACAGTCAGGAGCACAAAACGCTCTTGAACAAATTGATAATGCAATGGTTTATAAGGATGATATTAGAGCAAATCTTGGAGCCATGCAGAATAGATTGGAAAATACCATTACAAACCTATCCATTCAGGCCGAGAACTTACAGGCTTCCGAATCCAGAATATCTGATGTGGATGTAGCTGATGAGATGACTGAATTAACCAAAGAACAAATCTTAACTCAGGTGGCTACCGCTATGTTGGCTCAGGCCAATAGTTTACCGAAGATGGCTATGCAATTAATTGGCGGGTAGGGTAGACCGATAAATTGATGATCACAATTTCCCCCGAGATTACGCTGAAATTAAAAATGATTCGAATTGATCTTTTTATTTCGGTAGGGACCTCGGCTGTGTACTGGTTTAAATAAATGGTGCCTATTCTGGATTTTTTATTGTTCATGATAACGGCAGCGTCCATGAATCAGGGGCACTGTCCAGTTTTTAAATTCCAATTTTCCGGCTCCAACGTCCCCGGCAGCATCCATCAAAATCCTTCGCACAAAACAGCCCCTTCCTGCGCATTTTAATTTTTTTCTGATGGTTGGGTCACTCCTGCAA